>JAENWC010000158.1 GCA_016650235.1 Terriglobia bacterium | reverse complement strand
GCAGCGTAAAGACAATACTGTCGCTGTCGTAGTGTCCAGAAAGCCTTTCTGATCGGCATTTCGACACGGCGCGTTGAGATCGTAGGCGTCACGACCAAGGCCGATGGGATCTGGATGGGTCAGGTAGCGCGCAATCTCTGCGATGTTGCGGAGGGCGAATATCGTGTCTTCTACGTGGCAAAGTTCGAGGACGCCGTCTATGTGTTGCATGTCTTGGCCAAGAAGACCCGGAAGGCATCCTCACTGGACGTCGAGCTGGCGAAGAAGCGCTATCGCGAATTGTTGGAAAGGCGGAAGTGATGCGAACGGCAAAAGGTAAGTTGATGATGGTTCTGACTGGCTATATCCAGGAGAGAAAGATCACCCAATCTCGCGCGGCTGGAGTCATGAGCGTATCGCAGCCGCGAATCTCGGATCTGGTACGCGGCAAAATTGGGCTATTCACAATCGACACACTGGTGAACATGGTGACCGCCGCCGGTCTGAAAGTAGATATCGACATCACGGCTGGCAGGCCGGGAGCGAAGAACAAGCAGGTTGCCTGATTCGCGAATACGCATGCAGTACCGCGGCGGGCCGGTCGATGACCCTATCCCCGCCCGCCGGCTGCTACTGGCGCAGCTTCAGGGCCGCCTTCCCGGCGGGACCCTCGTACAGCAGTTCGATCGATTGCAGGTTCTTGTCGTTACCACGGTACTGGAAGAAGATTAGGCCGGCCTGCGGAAGCGCCCGGTCGCCTTCCGGCAGCGACGCCTTCTGAACCCGCTGTGCCATCGCGCGCTGCACCGGTATCGGGATCTTGACCGGTGCCGGGGGCAAGTTCCCATCACCCTGGCCCTGCCCGCCGCTGCCGATGCTGGATTTGGATTTCGGCGCTGGCGCCTCAGGCGGCGCCCATTCCGGATCTTTCAGTGATGAGAGGATCAATCCGTACGGTTGGCTCGGCAGCGGCGTTTTTTTTCCGTTCACGCGGAGAGAGAAGTCCCTGGCGGAGATCTTGATGGGCGCGCCGGCCGGGCCGAACAGGGCTGCTTCCACCGCCACATAGTCCTCTGTCGTCAGTGGCCCTTCCAACGTTGGGAGTGAGTGCCCGGTGAACTCGGCCGCAATCGTCACCGTGCCGGCCTGCGCCTGGAACTGATAATCGCCTGGAGCCGCCCGCGGCGGTATGCCTCTGGTTTCTGTGCGCGCGTCCTGCCCCGGAGTGCTTTGCCCCTGCAGGCATAGGGCGATCAAAAGGGCAAAGGGCACCGTCCGCGTGACGAAGATTGTTGTCGCTTGAAAAAGTTGCATTTCACCTAAGACGCTAGCATGGTTGACGCCATCGGCGGTGAACTTACCGTCGTGTGTTCGAATCGAAGCGGCCCACCTGTCCGCATTGTTGTTCTATCCGCGGAAGCGCCTCTCGATCATCGTGGTCTCCTTTCAGATCGAGGCCCGCAAATCCTTCATCAGCATCATCAACTCCATCGGATCGACAGGGGACTGTTGGAATCCATTCTGCAAACAAAACTCTCGCGCCGAATCGTTGATTGCGTGGACCACTGCTCGGACGCCAACCAGATCCGCCGCTTGCGATATACGCGCCGGCGCGTCACGAAGGAGAGCCTTGCCAATCCCACTTCCGTGTTCGCTCTTGTCCACCGCCAACCGCGCAAGTACAATTGCGCTGACCGGATGATTGGCGATGCCTTGGGCTATTCTTTCCGGTGCTTCGTCCTTTTGCACGGAGCCAGCGGCGAGAGCGTGATAGCCGGCCACTCGGCCGCCACGATGAGCAACGTACGTTGTAGAGATGCCCATGATGACCCTCGTCTCTATTCGTCTCTATCGTACGATAGGCCTCCCGGCCTGTCTGATCTATAATCCAAATATCATGAACACCCGGCGTATCCCGCTCGCCGTCCGCATCCTCAAACTTCCAATGGTGACCGGCTAATGGATGCACAGCGCACCATCACCGAACTCAAGGATCTCCGCGCGCTCACCAGCGATGCGAACGGCGCACAGCGTCTTGCCTGGACTCCCACCTGGATGAAGGCGCGCGAGTGGTTTACATCGCTGCTCGCCGGACTTCCCGTCGAGGATCACTACGATGCGGCCGGCAACCGCTGGATCACTCTTCCGGGCAAGTCTGAAAAGGCGCTGCTGCTGGGAGGCCACCTGGATTCCGTACCCAATGGCGGCTGGCTCGACGGATGCCTCGGCGTGTTGGCTTCCCTCGCCGTCTTGCGTGAGATGGCCCGCAAGTATGACGGGCGTCCCCCGGTTACCATTCGCCTGGTGGATTGGGCCGACGAGGAAGGCGCGCGCTTCGGCCGCAGCCTGCTGGGCGCCTCCGCTTTCGCCGGCACGCACTCCATCGCGGCGGATCGTGTCAGGAAAGACAAAGACGGCATTAGCCTGGAAGACGCGTTGCGCAACTGCGGCGTCAACATAGACCGATTCCCGGAGGCGGAAGCCGAGCAGAAGAACGCCGCCGCCTATCTCGAGCTGCACATCGAACAAGGACCCGTGCTGGAAAACTTGGGGTACCCGCTCGCCGCCGTGCAGGGCACCAAAGGCGTCGAGCGCCACACCATCACTTTCCATGGGCAGGAGGCGCACTCCGGTTCCACCCCGATGAAGGTGCGCAAAGACGCGCTGGCGGCCGCCGCCAAACTCGCGCTCGAGATTCGTAACATCGCCGGCAAGCACGCTGACTCTGTCTGCACCATGGGGAGCCTCAAAACGTTCCCCGGGATTGTCACTGCCGTGGTCGGGCGCTGCGAGGCGACGCTGGATCAGCGGGATCTCGATGCCGGCGTCCTGGCCGCCATGTACCAGGAGGCGCGCGAGGCGAGTCAACGCTTCGCAACCGAGGAACGATGCACGGTGGAATGGTCGCGCATTTGGAGCATTGAACCAGTGCCGTTCCATCCCGCTCTGATCGGCTTGTGTGAAGAGGCCGTCCGGGAAACCTCCGGGACCACGCACCGTATGCCTTCCGGCCCTCTCCACGATGCGGCCGAAGTAGCCCGCCGCGGAATCCCGGCTGTGATGATGTTTGTGCAGTCCCTCGGCGGCATCAGTCACAATAAGATTGAAGACACCCGGGAAGAGCACTTGGCGTTGTCCGTCGAGGCGATGCATCGTTTGGCGGAAAGGACCGTACGGTGGCTCGGGAATTGAGGTAACTATGGCAATCGCTGATGTATCGGTAACAACCAGAACCGTGAATCATTGGATTGGCGGCAAGCTCGTTGCTTCCCAATCCGGGCGCTCGGGCACCGTGTGGAATCCAGCCACCGGCGAGGCGCAGGCGCAGGTCGCCTTTGCCAGCGCCTCAGAAGTGGATCAGGCCGTGGCGTCGGCCAAAAAGGCGTTTCCCGAATGGCGCGCCACAGCCCTCTCGCGCCGCGCCGAGATCATGTTTAAGCTGCGTGAACTGGTGGATGCCAACCGCCGCCGCATCGCGGAACTGCTGACCTCCGAGCACGGCAAGACCGTGCCGGACGCGATGGGCGAGGTGGCGCGCGGGCTTGAGAACATCGAGTTCGCCTGCGGCATCCCGAACCTGTTGAAGGGCGGCTTCTCGGAGCAGTCCAGCCGCGGCATCGACGTGTATCAGATCCGGCAGCCGCTCGGAGTCGTCGCCGGCATCACGCCTTTCAATTTTCCAGCCATGGTCCCCATGTGGATGTTTGCCAACGCCATCGCTTGTGGCAACACCTTCCTGCTGAAGCCTTCGGAAAAGGATCCGTCGGTGAGCCTGTTCCTTGCTGAACTGTTGCAGCGCGCAGGGCTCCCCGATGGCGTGTTCAGCGTGATACAAGGAGACCGGGTAGCGGTGGACCGGTTGCTGGAACATCCGGACGTCAAGGCGGTGAGCTTTGTCGGCTCCACGCCGGTGGCCCGTTACGTGTACGAAACCGGAACGCGCAACGGCAAACGTGTCCAGGCCCTGGGCGGCGCGAAGAATCACATGCTGGTGCTTCCCGATGCCGACGTGGCCATGGCGGCCGATGCCGCCGTCTCGGCCGCCTATGGTTCGGCCGGCGAGCGTTGCATGGCCATTTCCGTGGTGGTGGCGGTTGGTAGCGTCGCGGATCCTCTGGTGGAGGCCATTCGCGAAAGGCTGGCCAGGATCAAGGTGGGTCCGGGTATGGAGGAAGGCAGCGAAATGGGCCCGCTCATCACGCGGGAGCATCGGGACAAGGTCGCCTCTTACGTGGGCAATGCAACGGCCGAAGGCGCAACCGTGACCGTGGACGGCCGCCAGGATCCGGCTTCACAAGGCGACGGTTTCTTCCTCGGCGCCACGCTGCTGGACAATGTGACGCCGGCCATGCGTTGCTACAAAGACGAAATCTTTGGCCCCGTCCTTGGCGTGGCGCGCGTGGACACCTACGAACAGGCGCTGCAAATGATCAACACCAATCCGTACGGAAATGGCGTAGCCATCTTCACTCGCGACGGCGGAGCCGCGCGCCAGTTCCAGTTCGATGTAGAGGTGGGAATGGTGGGGATCAATGTCCCGGTTCCTGTTCCGGTCTCCTACTACAGTTTTGGCGGATGGAAGACCTCCCTGTTCGGAGACCTGCACGTTTACGGACCGGAGGGCGTCCAGTTCTACACGCGCACAAAGGTGGTGACGAGCCGCTGGCCGGATCCGGGAACCAGCAAGGTGGACTTGGGATTCCCGCAGGTCCGCTAGCGGAAAAACGTGCGCCATGTGGCCACCACCAGCGCGTGCGTGACGGTCGGCGCGCGGATGAAACCGGTCTTTTGATAAGCGAGCCCGCAGAAGTAGCCGAGCACCGTTGCGACCAGCACGTGCTTCCAATTGGGAAACTCGCGGAAGGGCAGGTGAACCAGTCCGAAGACGATGCTGGTGGCCACAAGCCCCAGCTTGGGCTGCATCACGCCGCGAAAGAAGAACTCCTCGGACAACGCTCCCACCCAAAGGAAGGCCGCAAAGGTCGCGGGACCTTTCCACCACCACCCTTCGGCCAGCCCGAAGGAGACGTAGCGCAGCAGCAACGCCGCGCCGATGCCCGGCAGCAGGAAGAGCATGAAATATCGTGCGCCTTCGATCCAATCCTTCCTCGCCGGAAGGAACCCAAAACCGGTGTCGAGTTCCGGACGGTCCCGCAGAAACGCGCCGATGCCGAGGCGAATCCACACGAGCTGCCCCAGGGCGTCCACCCGCAACTCCTGCATAGGGTCCGGATAAATCCAGCGGAACGGCTTCAGCAGAAAAACAGCTCCCATGAACACGAGAAACAACAGATCGAGCGAAGGCGGCAGCAGGTGCAACCAGTAGCAGGCAGCCAGTGCCAGCACGGCCAGCGCGCCCAAAGCAGGCCAGGAGAAGTGTTGTGTAGGTACAGTGAATACGAGATAGGCCGCCAGCGCGGTAGCGGCCGCCATCCAGGGCTGCAGCCCGGCCACCTGCCGCACGCCCAGATAGAAGGAAACCTCCAATAGAAACGCAAGCGTAACCGGCACGGCAACACCGGCGGGGATGTTCTGTTGTTGCGCAATCAAGATCGCGGCAAGCGAGCCCACGATCCAGACGACAGGCAGAATTTGGCGCAAACGATGAGCCGGCACCATTCCAGTCTAACCGCCGCTGGCCAAGCGGCGGTACAGGGCCATGAACTGCTCCAGACTGAGCTGTTCGGCCCGTAGATCGGCTTCCGGTACCGTCTCGAGCATCTCGCGGCCGAAGACCGGCGCCAGATTATTGCGCAGCGTTTTGCGCTTGTGGCGGAAGCAGAGACCGACAAAAGCCAGCAAGGGTGCCGGGTCCACGATCGCAGTCTCGGCAAGTTTGCGGTGCCGGGGCGTAAGCCGGATGACGGCCGAGTCCACCTTCGGCGGCGGCTGAAACGCGCCGGGAGGCACGCCAAACAGCAGCTCTGTCTCCGCGTAAAGCTGCGTGGTCACGGAAAGGAAACCATAGTCGCGGCAGCCGGCCGCGGCGGTGATGCGCTCAGCCACCTCCTTCTGCACCAGGAACACCGCGCGTTCCAGCAGTTTGCCGACGGCGAGCGTGCGTTCGATGACCGGCGAGGTGATGTAGTAAGGCAGGTTCCCGGCAACTACGGCCGAACCCCAGCCTCCGAGGTCGATCTCCAACACATCGGCCTCGACTATTTCCAGACGGTCCTCTGCGTGAAACCGGATGCGCAGATGATCGGCCAGTGCCGGATCCTTCTCAATGGCGATGACGCGTCCGGCTCGTTCCAGCAGATGCGCGGTCAATGCGCCCTGTCCGGCCCCGATCTCCACCACCAACGCCGCTCGCTCCGGACAAGCCGCCTCTGCGATCCGCGCCAGGACCGATGGCCGTCTCAGGAAATGTTGACCTAAACGTTGCCCCACGCCGGATGCGAGCCCTACCCGCGGACCTCCATGTGGCTGCGGCGCAAAGTAATGCGGCTGCGCCCGCTGGCTGGTTGACCGAATAGAGTGGCAGGGGTGAACTTGGTGCACAGCAGCAGATTCTCAAGGCTACGCACCATGACCGGATCGGAGGCCCAGGACTGTCCCTTTGGAATCGAATAGTCCACCAGGCGGCCCTGATCGTCGATCACCACATCGACAATAATGTCGTAGGCCGGAGAAGCGGCCAGGTTGAAGGAAAACTGCAACGTTGCCTCTGTCGTGAGGCCAGTGGGAATATCCCCGATGCTGGATCGCTGCACCGCGAAGCCGGGCGCGAGCAGGCCAAACAGTACAATGGCCGAGGCTAAACCGCCGGCAAAGGGTACCGCCACCGGGCGCATCAGCATGTTAAACCGGAAAACAATCTCTTCGCGCCAATGGGCAACAAGGGCGTGCGCGTCCAGGCGCCGTCTCCGCCGCTGGCTTTCACGCGATGCGAGCACGCGCAATTGGCCGCTCAAAACGGAGGGCGGCGCTAACCGCGGCAATCCGCGCAGGCTTTCCCGTCGATGGTCCACTGGTTGGTAACTCATGACAGCATCCTCATACTGAATCCACAGGCTGCGGAGCCCATTGTTCCAGCCGCGTCTCCAAACGGTTTTGCAGTTGCTCGCGCAGGGCCTCGCGGCCACGCAGGATTCTCGACTTCACGGTGCCCAGCGAAATGTGCAATACCTCGGCGATCTCTTCATAGGTGAGTCCTTCGACGTCACGCAGCACTACGGCACTGCGAAAGGCCGGCTTTATTCGCGCCAGTGCCTGCTCAATCCGCGTCCGTGTTTCATGGTCCAAGGTAGCTTCAAACGGGGAACGGCCCGGGTCCGGCAACAGCTGTTCCAGAGTCATTCCTTCAAACTGTTCATCTTCGAGGCCCACTTCGTGGCCGCGCCGTCGTCCAAACCATCTCCGGTAGTTGTGTGTCTCATTGACCGCGATCCGGTAGACCCACGTCTTCAAACTGCTCTGGCCGCGAAAGTTTCCGATGCTGCGGAACACTTTGAGGAAAACCTCCTGGACTACATCGGATGCGTCGCTCGAATCGCCCAGAAGCCTCACCACCAGGTTATAAATCGGTTGCTCGAAGCGGGCGATCAAGGTCTCGTAGGCCTGCTCCTCGCCGCTGCGCAAGCCTTCCACCAGCAGCGCATCGCTGGAACGCACACCGCCCCCGCCGGTCCCATCCCAGGCGCCGGTTAAGCTGATGTCGAATCTTAAGCTGGAGTCGGCCACTCTTGCCTCTCCCTCGATTCTAGCCCACAACCCGGGGGGCTGATCAACTCCCTGCACTCTTAGACGCCGGCGGCAGGCAAAAGTTCCCGGTCGCGGTTTAGCCACCACCAGATTATATATCCGGCCACCGGAAAAAGCGCCGCCATCAGGAATGCCTGATCATAGCGCTGCTGATCAAACAGATAGCCGAAGACCGGCATGGTCAGGGCCACCATCGCGCCCCAACTGCCCGCGCCCAGGCCCGCGATCAGGCCGGCGTGGTCCGCCGAATAGGCGTGAGTCGCGTAGCGAATGGGAACAATTATGAAACCCGCGGCCACAAACATGGCAAAGAACAGCACCGCCATCACCAGAGGGAAGGACGTGATAAAAGGAGTGGCCGCCAGCGGGAGGCTGAGCAGCATGCTCACCAGCAGCAGCCTGCGGAAAGCGGGCAGGGGGTTTCCGGACCGGAGCGCGCGGTCGGTAAGCCAGCCCCAGATAAAATAGCCCACTTCCCAACCGAGCGGCGGCAGCCACAGCACCTTGCCGATGTCCACCTGCGAGATGCCCATGGCCCGGTTGAGGTAAAGAGCGGCTGCATACAGTACAAATGCCAGCGGCTGGCATCCCAGCGCGTAGGCGGCCATGAAGCTCCACACTTGCCGGTCCCGCCATCCCGGCGGCAGGCTCTTGGTACGGAGCGATGCGCGGAATCGTTCCGAGGCGATGTCGTCCCGCCGGCTCACAAGCACCCACAGCGCCAGCCAAGCCAGGCCCACCGCGCCGGTGAACAGGAACGCTCCCTGCCAACCCCACAAGAAAGCCACGGGCGTCACGATCAGGGGCGTTACGATGGCGCCTAGTGACCCGCCGCTGTAGCTGAGCGCCATGCCGCGTCCGCGCAGGTGTTCGGGTAGTGTCTGCATGGCCGCCCGCAATCCGCCGGGGAAGGTGGCTCCTTCAAAGAATCCCAACGCCGCCCTTGCCACGGCGAATCCCAGGAACCCGGCCGCGAACGCGTGGGAGGTAGAGGCGAGCGTCCAGAAGAACACGGCGGCGGCCATCCCCACCCGCAGCCCAAAGCGGTCCAGCAGCCGGCCCCACACAGGGTTTCCGATCATGTAGGACACCGAAAAGGCGGAAATGATGAATCCGTATTGTTCGACCGAAAGGCCCGATTCCTTGAGGATGGTGGGAGCGAGCAGCGCCAGGGTGTTGCGGTCGATGTAGCTGATCAGGGACACCAGCATCATCGCCAGGGTGGGAATCCACTGCGTCACGCGGTTCATCATTAGTCTAGTTTGGGTCTAACTTGGGACCATTCAGTCTACCCCGGTTCATCCGCCACCATCGTGCGGATCGATTCCATCCGTGAGTTATATACTTGGTTCGATAGCCCGCGACCGCGTCACGCAGCTCAAAGCCAAGATGGGACTCTAACGATGCATAAAGCAGCAATCAGCCTTCTCCTTTCCGGACTCCTGTTCTCCGCCGATTGGAAGCCGGTCCAGACTTGGCCGCCAGTGCCCGATACGGTGCAATGGGCGAAACCCTCCGCCGTGCTCGCCCTCGCCGATGGCGGCGTGATGATCTTTCAACGCGGCGCGCCTGCCTTGCTTCGTTTCAGCGCTGGCGGAAAGATGGTCTCGGCTTTCAGCAGCGGCTTTTTCCAGAATGCGCACGGGCTGAAGATGGCCCCGGACGGCAACATCTGGGTCACCGACTACACGCGGCACGTGATCGTGAAGTTCTCGCCGGAGGGCAAGCAACTGCTCATGCTCGGCAAACTGGACCAGATCGCCAGTGATCGCGAACACTTCGGAGGCGTCGCCGATCTGGCCTTTCTCCCCAACGGCGACTTTTATGTAGCCGATGGCTACAAGAATTCGCGTGTGGTCAAGTTCGATCGCACTGGCAAATACCTGATGGAATGGGGGCGCCCCGGTACTGGACCAGGCGAGTTCCACCTGCCGCACTGCGTCGCCATTGACACATCGGGTAAAGTCTACGTGGGCGATCGCGAAAACAAGCGGATTCAAATCTTCACCGCGGATGGAAAATACTTGAACGAATGGCGCACCGGTTCACCCTACGGCATCACGTTTGCCGCCGACGGCACGCTTTGGATGGCCGACGGCGTCAACAATCGTGTAGTGCAAATCGACAAAGCCGGAAGAGTGATCGACTCATTCGACCTGCCCGTCGACAAGCCCGACGGCACCGGCGGGCACATGTTGTCGGTGGCTGCGGATGGTTCGGTGTATGTAGCCGAGACGGGACGATTCAAGGTCCGAAAGTATGTGCGGAGTAAGTAGCGGCGCAATCAATCCAGCGCGAAGTTAAACAATCCCCGGCCGGCGGCAATCGCAATGTACTGCTTGCCGTTGTGCATGTAGCCGATGGGGCCGGAGGACACACCGCCGCCCAGCTTGATGCTCCACAACAGCTTTCCCGTTGTTGCGTCCAGTGCCAGAAATTCGCCGAGGCTGGTGCCGGTGAATAGAAGCCCGCCTCCGGTAGTGAGTATTCCCGCGGTGGCTGGCCGCGTGAGCGGGAACTTCCATTTGAGATCGCCGGTGGCCGGGTCCAGTGCTCGAATGGACCCAACTGCTTCTTCACCGGGAATGCTGCGCTGCCCGCCGCCATTGAAGAATGTTCCGGCTTTGAATTCGGCCTCGCCCTTGTAGTAGATGGCTCCCGCTTCGCGCACCGGCGCGTAGAACATCCCGGTCTTGGGACTGTAGGAGGGGCTGTACCAGTTGGTGCCGCCGCCCAGGTCCGGCCAGAGCTGATTGCCCTCTTCGGTCGGCGTCGTATTGGGCAGCACCTGTGGGCGGCCATTGTCATCCAGGCCCGATGCCCAGGTCTGCTTCACGTACGGTTTGCCTTGCAGGAACTTGCCGCTGGCTCGGTCCAGCGCGTAAAAGAAGGCGTTGCGATTGGCGGTGACCAGCAGACGGCGATTCTCTCCGCGGAAGGGCGCATCGATGAGGACCGGCACCTGCGTCGAGTCCCAATCATGGGTGTCGTGGGGGGTGAATTGGAAGTGCCACTTGCGGCGGCCCGTGTCCCCATCCAGCGCAACCACGCAATCGGAGAACAGGTTGTCTCCCTTGCGGCTGTCCCCGTTCCAGCCCGGCCCCGGGTTGCCGGTGCCCCAGAACACGGTGTTGGTATCGGAATCATAGGAGCCGGTCACCCACAGAGAAGCGGCCCCTGTCTTGTAACTCTCGCCGGCCCAGGTCTCCACGCCAAACTCGCCGGCCGTGGGCACGGTGTAGAAGCGCCAGACGCGCTTGCCGGTCGCGGCATCATAGGCGTCGATGAAGCCCCGGATTCCGAATTCGCCGCCCGCCACGCCCACAATCACTTTGTCCTTGATGGCGAGCGGGGCCAGCGTGGCGGAGTAGCCCTGCTTGTAGTCGGCCATCTCGACATCCCATAGCAGACGGCCAGTGGCCGCGTCGAGGGCAATCGTGTGCGCACCGATGGTGGTGAGAAAAACCCGGCTGCCAAGAATGGCGACGCCGCGATTGGGGCGTCCGCAGCACAGGCGCAAGTCCGTAGGAATGCTGCGCTGGTAGGTCCAGAAAGTGCGGCCGCTGTTGAGGTCGATCGCTTTGACGATGTTGGGCGGCTCGCTGATGTACATCACGCCGTCGGCCACAATGGGCGACACCTGAAATCCGTCGGTGGACGCGGTGGCCTGATGCACCCAGTCGATCTTCAGGCGCTGGACGTTATCCGCGCGTACTTGATCGAGCGGGGAATAGCGGTGGCCGAGATAGTTGCCGGAATAGGTGAGCCAATTGCCGGGCTCCTTATGCGCATCGCGAATCCGCTCATAGGGCACCTGCGCCGCGGCCACCGCCAAGAATGCCAACCAGCCCATCAATAACAGCCCGCAAGACAGAGCTCGTCCCGGCGCGGAAACCGGCTGTTGCTTGGGTGTATCGAGGGCCGGGACGGCCCTTTGCGGGCTAGTCAGCTTCATTTCGCCTCCACCAGGGAAACCAGAAACGCAATCAGGTCATCGAGCTCAGCGTCAGAAAATTTGCCGCGATAGCTGGGCATCATCGATTGATCCGGGAGCGGCGTCGCCTCTTTCAACTGCGTTTTGGAGAAAGAGACGTTCTTTCCGGCAGCGTCCCGCAACAGTAGATGGGAAAGATCCTGGGACAATCGCCTGCCGGTGATGGTTTGGCCGGAGTTGGTGGTGATGCGCACCAGAAGATAACCCTCAGGCGATTCCGCTGCCGGGTCCAGCAGCGACCGCCGGAGGTAGGCGGGACTGCGGCGCGCTCCGATCATGCTGAGGTCCGGACCCAACAGGCCGCCGCGCAGGCTGCCGCCTTCCTGTATGGTGTGGCAGGACGCGCAGCCTCCCTTGCCGAGATAAATCGTCTTGCCGCGCGCGGGATTGCCGGGCACGGGTTTGGTTTCCACGCGCCCTAGCGTGCGCACGTAGGCGGCCACTTGCGTCGCTTCGCGCGGGGTAAACTGCATCGTGCCGGGCATCTCGGTGCCGGGGATTCCGTTCTCGATGATGCGGACCAGATCTTCGTCCGAGACGGCCCGCATCAGCCTCGGGCGCGCCAGGTTGGCTCCCTTTCCGCCTTCCCCTGCCGGGCCGTGGCAGAACAGGCAACTGCCCATGTAGAGCTTTTCCCCACGAGCCAGGTCGGCGGCCGAGGTAGGGAGCGTGATCTTCTCCTCGACCTTGGCATCCTGGGCCGTACACACGATCAGACCAACAATCAGCGCGGCAAGTCCCATTCTCATAGGTGGATCTATCTTACTCCGCTCAGCCTTGCCTCGACAACAGATAGACTATTGGCTTGTGACGGAACAACCACTACAACCGCTCCTCGCAGTCACGGCGCGGAATCCGATTCTGAGCCGGGACCGAAGGGAGCGGAGTTGGACAAGCGTGATCCTTGGTCTGATTCTTGCAGGCTGCGCTACGGCAGCCGTGATTGAACAACGCGGCGCGGCCAAATGGCCCACAGCCAATAGCTACCGTATCGCTGTGCAGGGCGGTCTCGGACCGGTATTGCTGCGCGCGGATCTTCCTGCCGGCTTCAATCCCGATTCCACACGCGTGGTGGAGGAGGGCTCCGGACACGCGGTTCCGGCGAAAGTGGAGTGGCAAACGCCGCAGGCGCGCATCAGTTGGCTCTCCCGCAAGCCCGGCCGCTATCACGTCTATTTCGATGTGTTCGGCCACGGCGAGACCAAGCGCGAGACATCGCCCGCGATGGTGGGGGCAGGCGAAAAGATCTCTTATGGAGTTCCGGGCGTGCGTGGCAAGCTCGGGGTTGGGCTGTGGGCGCATCCGGCTCCGGTGGACATGGACGGCGATGGCGCTCTGGATCTCGTGGTGGGCTGTGGCGGCAAGCCCTCGAACGGCATCTACTTCTTCAGAAACATAGGTTCCAATGCGCAGCCGTTGTTTGACCGCGCTGTCTGGTGGGGCCCGTTTCGCAAGGAACTGGTGACCGCCGATTTCAATGGCGACGGCGCGGTCGACCTCGTGCAATCCGGCGGCTACTACAACGACATCCGGCGCAATCGCCTCTCGCAGTTCATACCGGTGCAATTGCCGCGCAGCTACCATGTAGGCCGCGACGATCTCTGGCATCCGGTGGATTGGGACGGTGACGGGCGCATCGACATTCTCGCCGGGGTGAGCGATTGGCGCGAGTATGGCTGGGACGATGCCTATGATGCGCAGGGCAAATGGAAGAATGGGCCGCTCCACGGCTACGTCTACTTCCATCGCAACACCGGGAGCAATGTCAACCCGGTTTGGGCCGAGCCTGTGGCCATGACCGCGGGTGGGCAAACGCTCGATCTGCGCGGAGCGCCCGCGCCCAATCCGGTGGACTGGAACGGAGACGGCAGGCTGGATCTGATCGGCGGTGACTTCATCGACACCATTACGTTGTTCACCAACACCGGGTCGCGGCGGCAGCCATTGCTCGATGCGGGAGCGCCCGTCATGGCGGGAGGAAAGCCGGTGCGCATGCCGCTGTGCATGATCCAGCCCCGCGTCACTTCTTTCCACGCCGACGGCCGGCCGTCGCTTGTCGTGGGTCAGGAAGACGGCACTGTGATGTATCTCGAAAACACGGCCCCACGTGGGCGAGCGCCACAACTGGCCGCTCCGCGCTACTTCGAGCAGATAGATCCCGATCTCAAGTCCGGCGTACTGTCGCGCCCTGTGGCTGTGGATTGGAATGGCGATGGGAAACTGGACCTGCTCTCGGGTAATTCCGCCGGCACGGTGGAGTATTTCGAGAACATCGGCACTCGGAAGGAACCAGCTTTCGCCGCGCGCGGGGAACTGGAGGCCGATGGCGAGCGAATTCTGATCCTTGCCGGACCAAGCGGTTCCATTCAAGGACCGGTGGAGGAGAAGTGGGGCTACACAAATCCAACGGCCGCCGACTGGGACCTGGACGGAAAGCCGGACCTGATGCTGAACGCAATCCAAGGCGAGGTGCTCTGGTTCCGCAACACAGGCTCGCGCACCAAGCCGGTTTTGGCCGCGGCGGTGCCGGTGGAGGTGGAATGGAACGGGGCCGCACCTAAACCGGAATGGAACTGGTGGAACCCGCCCGGCAAGGCGCTGGTGACCCAATGGCGCACCACGCCGGTGATCGCCGACTGGAATCGCGATGGCTTGCCGGACCTTGTGATGCTCGATCAGGAAGGCTATCTTGCCTTATTTGCACGGTACCGCTCAGGCAGACAGCTCAAGCTCAAACCACCGCAACGCATCTTTCTAAATGAGCATGGGCTAAATGAGCATGGGCTTGACGAACATGGAAAGGCGTTGCTGTTGAGCCGGGGCCGAGCCGGCAAGAGCGGCCGGCGTAAAATCGAATTGGCCGACTGGGACGGCGACGGCGATCTCGATCTGATTACCGATGAGGACACCGCGGTCTGGTATGAGAACACCGGCTCGCAGGCCGCACCTGTCCTGGTGCGCCGCGGCGAGATCGCGGACCGCAAACTGCCCGGCCACAACCCGGCCCCCTCGGTGGCCGATTGGAACGGCGACGGCCTGCCGGACCTCATCATCGGCGCGGAGGATGGATTCTTCTACT
>JAENWC010000157.1 GCA_016650235.1 Terriglobia bacterium | reverse complement strand
CGCGCAAAACGGAGCTGCCGCCCGCATCGGCAACTCGCGTGTTTCTGAACAGTTTGGGGGCGCGGACGGCGCCCTTTGCGCTTTTAAGGAACACGCGCAAAACGGAGCTGCCGCCCGCATCGGCAACTCGCGTGTTTCTGAACAGTTTGGGGGCGCGGACGGCGCCCTTTGCGCTTGCGGGCTGTTATCAATGACGGTTGGGCGCATTAGCCTTCCAACGATCCTGCAAACTCATCCGGGTCCAATCCCAACTTCTCCATCTGCCGCCCCAGTTCTCCACGCAGCGCTGCCGGCGTGGCCGCGATCCAGGCTTCCACCACGGTGTTCACTCCGACCCGCTGCTTGCCCTCCGTCCCGGCAATCGATTCCGCAATCTGCCGGATCTGTGAAGCGATCTGCTCACGCACGGGCAGAGGCGTGGTCATCAGAACCTGGTGCAACAGGTCTTCAGCGGCTTCATTCCAGTCCATGGATGTGCTCCCTGCAACGTGCTTCCCACAACGATATAAAGCGCAAAAGGCGCTCGCCGCGCCAACGAACCCCAAAGGAACACCGGACTTATGTTCGCGGCGAGCATCTCCGTTTTGCGCTGTTCCTCGGAAGACTTCTATGATAACAATAGAAGATGCTACGAGACTCCAGCCTGATTCCCCTGTCGCAACAGCACCACAACGGCTTGGCCTTGTGCGTGATGACTGATCGGGAACTTGCCAGGGACTCCTCCGCCGAAAGCATCGCTCGCCTCGCCCGCCGCGCCGTGGACCGCTATGAGGTGGAGTTGATCAACCATTTCGAGATGGAGGAGCAGATTCTGTTCCCCGAGTTTCCGGGCCAACTGGTGAACGAGTTGATTTTGGATCATCGCCGGCTGGAGTCCATGATAGTCGCTTTGCGCAACCAACCCACCGCTACCATGCTGGCGGAGTTTACCGGCCTGCTGCGCCGGCACATACGCCGCGAAGAGAACGAGTTGTTTGAGGCCATACAGCGGGAATTACCGCGTCAAACATTGGATCGCCTGGGAGTCGAGATGGATCGCAAGGCCGTCCGCGTCTGCCTATAAACCAATAAACCAACTATGAGCAAACCAATTCTGGAAACCAATCTTCCTGGCATTGAGCTGATCGGCCGGGGCAAAGTTCGCGACAACTATGCGCTCGGCGATCAGTTGCTGATTGTCGCCACAGACCGCATTTCCGCCTTCGACTATGTGCTCGGCACCGCGATTCCGGACAAGGGCCGCGTGCTGACGCAGCTATCGATTTTCTGGTTCCACATGCTCAAGGATCTCACTCCTGTCCATTTCCTCACCGCCGATGTGGACGAGTACCCGGAGCCGCTGCGCCAGTACCGCGATCAACTGGAAGGCCGGTCCATGCTGGTGCAACGCGCAAAGATGATCGATGTCGAGTGCGTTGCCCGCGGCTACCTGGCCGGCTCTGGCTGGAAGGAGTACAAACAATCCCGCACCGTTTGCGGCATTGCGCTGCCGGAGGGGCTGCTGGAAAGCTCGAAGCTGCCCGAGCCGATCTTCACGCCGGCTACCAAGGAGTCCAGCGGCCATGACATCAATATCAGTTTTGAACATGCCGCCGGTCTGATCGGCGAGGAATTGGCGGAGCGGTTGCGCGTAACCACGCTGGCCATCTACCGCCGCGCCTCCGAATACGCCGCCACGCGCGGCATCATTCTGGCCGACACCAAGTTCGAGTTCGGCTTTGTGGGCGACGAGTTGGTGCTGGCCGATGAGGTGCTCACGCCGGACTCCTCCCGCTTTTGGCCGGCGGACATTTACAAGCCGGGGGGCGCTCAACCCTCCTACGACAAACAATACGTGCGCGACTATCTGGAGTCGATCCGCTGGGACAAGCGTCCCCCGGCTCCCGCGCTGCCCGCCGATGTGGCCGAGCGCACCGCGGACAAGTATCGCCAGGCTTATCGTTTGATTACCGGCAGAAATTTATGAACTGGCTGGATGTCGTTATTGCATGCATTCTTTTCGGCTCGGCCGTTTCCGGCGTTGCACAAGGCTTTTCGCGCGTCATTGTAGGCATCATCGCCGTTGTGGCCGGCCTCTTGCTCGCCTTCTGGACATACGGATTGGCGGGCGGCTTTCTGCTGGACTACGTCAGCCACAAATCGGTTGCCAACTTCATTGGTTTCCTGTTGGTGTTTGGCGGCACGGTGGTGCTGGGTGCGCTGGCCGGAAAACTGATGGCGAAGATGTTCAAGTGGGTAGGACTCGGCTGGCTGGATCGTCTTCTCGGGGCAGGGCTCGGCTTGCTGCGCGGGGCTCTGATCAGCATGGCCGTGGTGCTGATGTTATGTTCGTTTTCGCGCAAGCCGCCGCCGGAATCGGTGGTGGAAAGCCGACTGGCCCCCTACCTGTTGGATGCCTCCAGCATAGTGTCGGCAATGGCGCCCAAGGAGCTGCGAGCGGGTTTTGATGAAAGCTATGAACTGGTGAAGAAGACGTGGGGGGAGATGTTCGAAAAGGCGAAGAAGCAACTGCCCAGGCAGGAACTGTGATTCTGGACACGCCCATCCATCTGTTGATCTTTGACCTGGATGGCACTCTGATCGACTCACAACTGGATCTGGCCAACGCAGTGAACGCCAGCCGCGGCCATCTCGGGCTGCCGCCGATTGCCAATGAACTGGTCTTCTCCTACGTGGGCGACGGGGCGCCGGTGCTCATCCGGCGCGCGCTTGGACCTGAGGCTTCCGCGGCGGAAGTCGACCGCGCCTTGCAGTTCTTCCTTGCCTACTACCGCGATCACATGCTGGATCACACCACGCTCTACCCTGGCGTGCGCGAGGCGCTCGACCGCCTCCACTCCTCGGGCCGCCAAATGGCTGTCCTGACCAACAAGCCCGTCCGCTTCAGTGAAACGTTGGTCGAGCGGCTGGGTCTCGGCGCGCACTTCCAGCGAGTCTACGGCGGCAACAGCTTTCCCGAAAAGAAGCCGCACCCGATGGGCATCCGCACGCTGCTTGGTGAGTTGAACGCGGAGGCAAGTGACGCCTTGATGGTCGGCGACAGCGCCGTGGATGTACGCACGGCGCGCAACGCTGGAATCAGGGCATGCGGCGTTACGTTCGGTTTTCAGCCGGAGACATTTGAAGAGCACCCACCCGATTTTCTTGTAGACGACATGAGTGAGCTGGCCGATATCGTGCTGGCCGCGGGTTAGGAACGAGCCGGCACCCTTCCTCCGACCACGCGATGGCGTACATAGACCAGGTAGAAGGGCCTCGCAAGCTGCCGGTTAAGGCGTTTTCGGTCTCTGAGGATTCGGGAGCGGCTGGACACAAAGATTCCTTCCGAGTTGACTCGTCCCAGGTCAGACCCACACGTGGAGCAATGGCTCGATCAGGCCGGCGATGAGCAGTTGAACCTCAGCGTGGTCAGCCTCGGTGAACTTTTGAAAGGTGTGACGCTCCTCCCGGTAAGCATGCGGTGCAGTCATTTTCTCGCGAGTTTCGTTGGTTCCGCCGACAGCGCCAGCGCCATCACCGCCCAACTCGTGCCGGCCGCGGAGATCCACTGGTCGTGCCCGTGCGGGAAGCCGCTTTCGAAATACGGCTGAAATCCGATGGCCCTGGTTTTCACGTGCCAGGAACCATCTTCGAGCTGGCTGTCGAGCAGGAAACGTACACCGCGTTGATACGCCGGATCCCTCGCCGGCAGGCCTCCGGCCTGATGCAAAGCTGCCAGCGCCTGGCCGGTGGCGTACGCATCGCTGGGAAGCGTGGGCAACTGCGACCAGCCTCCATCGGCGCGCTGTGCGGCCCGCAGCCCGTCACGGGACTTTTCGATGGCCGCCGCAGGCGCGCCCGACCACTTCAGACCGAGCAGATGGAACGTGCGCTCTTCGGTGATCTCCGGCTGGCCGGCCCGGAGAAACTCGCGGGCTCGCGCCGTACTCCGTTCCACCGCTTCACGCCAGCCTTCCGGCGCGTAGAGCTGCATCGCCCGCACTGAAAGAGCCACCATCATGAACGCGCTGGATTCGATGGGCGGCCGCCCGCCGGCGCCTCCGCCGAGCGAACCCCAGCTTCCGTCCAGCCGCTGCTTGCGCAGGATGTCGTAGACCAGCGCGTCGGTGTTCTTGTCCGCGGGATGCTTTTCCCCCGCCAGCCCCACCAGAGCATAGCTGCCCACCTCGGGCGTAACCGGCACCGTGTTCACTGCCTCCAGCAGGTTTTCCCGATGCGAAGAGAACAACCCAATGGTTGCCTTCACCTGCTGCCGGGCGATCTGCTCGTTGACCGCAAACCCCCGCTCCCGCGCCAGCGTGACCGCCATGGCCGGCAGCGACTGGTGGTGGCAGGAAATGCAGCCGCTCTTCTTCACGAACTCGACGCCGCTCGATTGCAGCAGGGCAACACTCTTCTCCACCGCGCTTCGAAGATCGGTCGCTTTCCTTTCGCTCCTCGAGGTGCGTTCACTGGACGCGGCGGCCTCCGGTCTCCGCGCGCCGGCTCCGATGAGTACCTTCGCCAGAGCCGTTTCACCGCGTCTCAAGGCAAAACTCAGCGCGGTTTCGCCTTCCTTGCCGCGTGTGTTTGGATCCGCGCCCGCCTCGAGCAGCGCTCTTACCACTGTCAAGTCCGGGGCGTCGGAGGACGCAGCTATCATCAGAGGCGTCAGACCGC
Organism: Terriglobia bacterium; assembly: GCA_016650235.1. GTDB lineage: Bacteria > Acidobacteriota > Terriglobia > Bryobacterales > Bryobacteraceae > VFZE01. The sequence continues at coordinate 19,958 of JAENWC010000157.1, read as the reverse complement.
GAAACTCCTGCGCATTGGCTTCCGCCCCCTTTGCCAGCAGCGCCTTCACAATTGCCAGATTATGCCGCATCGCCGCCATGTGCAACACTGTGAAGCCGCCACCGCTCCGGACCTTCGCGTCGGCGCCGCGCGCCAGCAGCAGTTCCACCGCCGCCAGGTGGCCGCCGCTCGCCGCCGCCATCAGCGCGCTCTGCCCACCGCGGCGGGCGTTGCCGGCCTGCGGTCGCGCTTCGGTCGCAGTCCCGAAGCGCACTTGGTTGAAGGTGGAGCCGGGCCGATCATCGACGTTGCTACCCTTGGCGAGAAACAGTTCCATCACGCCGACATCCCCGGACTCCGAGGCAAGGATCAGGCCGGTGGCGCCGGCCTTGTCCCTCGCGCCGGGGTCCGAACCCTTGTCGAGAAGCAATTTCACGGTATCGGAAGCACCCGCGCGGCTGGCCGCCACCAGCAGCGCCGTCTTTCCATGCGGGGTTCGGTCGTTTATGCCGGCGCCCTTTTCGAGTAGAAGCCGGACCTTCCGGATGTCGCCGGTGCTCAAGTGCAGCGCCGTCAGCCCGCTGGGACTCTTCGCGTTCACCGCGGCGCCTCTGTCGAGCAGCGTCTTCAGGATTTCCGGACCCGCGTACAGCGCGGCGTGCATGAGCGGCGTCAACTCGTCGCTATCCGGCAGGCCGGCATCCGCGCCCTGTCCCAGCAGTTTTTTCACCGTTTCCAGTTGATTCCCACGAATCGCCCGGATCAGATCCCGATGCGTTTCCTCCTTGGAAGCCGCAAAGACCACACTCCCCAGAACCACTGCAATCGCTAATCTCCGCATCCCGTCACCTCCTCAAAAGCGCTGCTTGTCATCCTACTACAAATTAAACCGCAGCCACAGTAGCACAATGCGATTACCGGCAGCCCCGGCACCAACTCGGCGGCGGGTGCGAAGACATTCGCGGCGTCCAGAAGTTCCCCCGCAGAGTCGAAGCTGCCACCCGCCCATACGGCTCCGAGTTCGAGAACGAGTTGGCGATGGCGCACTTCGCGCGAGAAAACATACACCTGCCCTGGCCCCGCTCCAAAACGTTTCGTTGCGGGTACCCTTGTCAGACGCAACCAACAGACCCTCTGAAGTGGCATAATCGACTCATGAATGTCAGGTCTTTCCTATGGCGTTCCATGCGTCTGCTTGCGGTTTGCGTCCCCGTCGCGGCCGTGCTCACGGCGGGCGGTGAGACGGCTTTGGACCGTTATGTCGCTGCGCCGGACCCGGCCTATCGCTACGATGTGGCTGGTTCCATCCCGTGTGACCGCTGCACGGCGCATGTCATCGACATGAAGTCGCAAAGCTGGCTCACCGAAGCCGAGGTGGATCGCACTATCTGGCAGCATTGGGTCACGGTGATCCGGCCCGAAAAGATCACCTCCACCACAGGATTTTTGTTCATCACCGGCGGCGGCAATAGCGGCAAACCGCCTGCGCGGGCCGACAGCATCCTGTCCATGGTGGCGCGCGAGACAGGAGCCGTAGTGGCCGAGTTACGCATGGTTCCGAATCAGCCGCTTCGGTTCGTGGGGGACCCTGTGGGTAAGCCCCGCTCCGAAGACGCCCTGATCGCGTTTGGATGGGACAAGTTTCTGCGCGGCGGCGATGAGAAGTGGCTCGCCCGCCTGCCGATGACCAAGAGCGCCGTGCGTGCCATGGACACCATCACCTCCTTTGCCAGGACTGCGCAAGGCGGCGCACTCAACGTGGAGAAGTTTGTAGTGAGCGGCGGATCCAAACGCGGTTGGGCCACATGGACCACGGCCGCGGTGGACAAACGTGTCTCCGCAATTGTTCCCTACGTGATTGACCTGCTGAATGTGGTGCCCAGTTTCGAGCATCATTGGCGCGTCTATGGCTTCTGGGCTCCGGCCATCCAGGACTATCAAGACATGAAGATCATGGATTGGAGCCGTACTCCCCGCTACAAGGAGATGATGAAGGTGGTGGAGCCGTACGAGTACCGCGACCGCCTCACCATGCCCAAGTACATCGTGAACGCCAGCGGCGACCAGTTCTTTCTCCCGGACTCCTCTCAGTTCTACTTCAAGGATCTCAAGGGGGAAAAGTACCTGCGCTATATCCCCAACACGGATCATTCGCTGCGGAACTCAGATGCCATGCAGGGCCTCATCGGCTATCTGCAGTCGTTGCTGGCCTCCAAGCCCCGGCCCAAATTTTCCTGGAAGATTGAAAAGGATGGCAATCTCCGCCTGAAGGCCAACGACATTCCGAAGGAGGTCAAGCTATGGCAGGCCTCCAACCCCAAGGCCCGCGACTTCCGCCTTATGACTATTGGCCCGGCCTGGAAAAGCACACCCGTCAGCGGCAAGAATGGCGTTTACATCGGCACGGTTCCCAAACCCGCTGAAGGATACACGGCTTTCTTCCTGGAGTTGACCTATCCGGGTGTCGGCAAGTTTCCTTTGAAATTCACCACCGAGGTACGCGTTTCGCCCAACGTATACCCGCACCAGCCGTTCCAGCCGGATCTCTCACGTGCGACTAACGGAGGGAAGTAAAGGGTCGCCAAGTTATGGTTTAGAAACCGGCTACAAGCATTTCGCGGTTAACTTTGCGGCTTGCCCGGCTGCCGATCAGATTGGCGATCTTGGTCAACAACCCTGGAACGTCTTCCGGTTCGATGTACAAAGGACGCCCGCTGCGCATCGCGTCCTCGCTCGGACGGAAATTTTGATAGGTCGTCAGTAAAGCGGTTGCCGGCTTGTAGTTCATGCTCTTGGCATGGGCGATCACCTTATAGCCGGCCTCAGGCGACTCCATGCGGAGATCGCTAAGCACCAGTTGGTATTCCTGCTGATCCAGCTTATTGACAGCCTCCGCGGCGGATGCCGCTGACTCGACAAAATACCCCCCCGCTTGCAGCAGGGTTTGCAAGGTGAGACGCGATGCCGGATCGCCGTCCACCAGTAGCACACGGGCCATTTTCATCGGCTGTGTGCAGTACTCAGTCTCGGGCTTTACCATAGTCTTCACAGGCTCTAAGTCCATTCTAACCTTAAGTCTGCAAGAAAACAATGGACGATTTTATCTCATGTATAACTATTGTAGTAGTAATATTTTAACTATTATAATAGTAAAACTTCTAACTCCTTCAAAATACACGCGCGAAGATCTTGTCTACGTTCGACAATTGCCGTTCCAGCGAAAAGCTCTGTTCCAACTGCTCCGTGCTCAGTAGGGCCCGCACCTGTGGTTCGGCACATATCATCGCGCGGAAATCCCCTTCCGCCTCCCAGGCCTCCATTGCCTTACCCTGTACTATCTTATAGGCCTGTTCGCGCAACATGCCGGCTGAGGCCAGATCCAACAGGAGCTGCCCGGAGAACACCAGTCCCTTAGTCAATTCCAAATTTCTCAGCATCCTAGCCGGATAAACTCGCATGCCTTCCACCAGCCAAATGACTTTTTCCAGCAGGTAATCAGTCAGGATGGTCGAATCCGGCAAAATGACGCGCTCCACCGACGAGTGCGAGATGTCCCTCTCGTGCCAGAGCGCAATGTTCTCCATGGCGGCCTGCACGTTGGCGCGTACGATACGAGCCAGTCCGCAAATCTGTTCGCAGACCACAGGGTTACGCTTGTGTGGCATCGCGGAGGAGCCCTTTTGCCCAACGCTGAATGGTTCCTCGGCCTCGCGCACCTCGGTGCGCTGCAGATGCCGGATCTCAAGTGCGATTTTTTCAAGTGTTGCCGTGATGAGGGCCAAAACGCTGACATAGTGCGCATGCCGGTCGCGCGAAATCACCTGGCTGGCGATGGGTGCTGCCTGCAAGCCCAAACGCGCGCAGATGTTCTCTTCGGCTTCCGGGCTGATGTGGCCGAAGGCACCGACGGCGCCGGAGAGTTTGCCTACGCGCATTCCGCTTGCGGCATCACGGAACCGCGCCAGGTTGCGCCGCGCCTCGTCAAACCAAAGCGCCAGCTTCAGGCCAAAAGTAATCGGCTCCGCATGTACGCCGTGCGTACGCCCGATCTGCGGCGTGTGCCGGAACTCCTGCGCCCGCTTCTCCAAGGCTTTCAGCAGTTGCTCCAGTCCGCCGGTAATCCGCTCACTGGCATCGCGGATTTGCAAGGCCTGCGCCGTATCGACAACGTCGTTCGAGGTGAGTCCATAGTGCAGCCAGCGCGATGCCTCGCCCGCACCAGAGGCGGCCATCGTTTCGGACACAGCCGTGGTAAAAGCGATCACATCATGTTTGACTACCGCTTCGATAGCGAAGATCCGTTCGACGGTGAAGCCTGCGTGCGCGCGCAAGAGCCGCGCCGCTTCCAGCGGAACCACGCCCAGCTCAGCCAGCGCCTCCGAGGCGGCCAGTTCCACCTCCAGCCAGCAACGATATTTGTTCTCATCGCTCCAAATGTGCCCCATCTCCGGGCGCGTATAACGTTTAATCATCTCAGTACTCGAAAACCTCGCTTCGCACCTTGGGTTCAGCCACCACCAGTTGCGCCGGTTCGCCGCGGCGTTGCAGGGCTTGTTCGGCCACCAGCCGCACAATGCCCGGATGGTTGTTGTGCTCGCTCAGGTGACCCAGCAGCAGCGTACGCACCGAACCATCCAACCCTTCCAGGATAAACTCGGATACCACGTCGTTGGAAAGGTGCCCCCTGCGTCCCATCACACGCTGTTTGACGGACCAGGGATAAGGACCCACCTTGAGCATCTCGACATCGTGGTTCGATTCCAGCACCACCAACTGGCTGCCGCGAAGATGGTACTTCACTGACTCCGGCATATAACCTAGATCCATGGCGAGGCCCATCTTCACGCCTTCCGCCTCCACCGTGTATCCCACCGGGTCGATGGCGTCGTGGGGGATGGTGAAGCTGGCCACATCCAAATCCCCAACGCGGATGCGAAGCCCGGCCTGAAAAGTTTCCAGCTTCGGCATCGTCCCGGCCCAGTCAATGGCGGGGGCCGTCAAATGGGTCAAATAGATGGGAATGTCGCGCTTGAACTTCTTTTGAAAAGTCCGCACCAGCACGCCGAGTCCGGCGACATGATCGCTGTGCTCGTGCGTGATGAAGATTGCATCGAGCGCTTCGGGGGCCTCGCCGATAGCGGCCAGGCGTGCGAAGGTGTCGGTCCGGCTCAAGCCCGCATCAATCAGTATGCGCGTGTGCGAGGTTCCGACGAAAGTGCAGTTGCCCGAGCTGCTGGTGGCCAGCACGCAAACCTTGAAGATAAGATTCTCCCGTAACAGGCGAGATTAGCACAGGGGAGCAAGAAAAACCCGCCCGGGAGTGTTGCCCGGGCGGGTCCCCATTTGCCGTTCAGGTCAGAAAGAGTAGCGGAGCGTGAGTTGGATATTGCGTTCGCTGCTTTTTTCGGTGACCTTACCGAAGGTGGCGCTGCGCGGGTTGGTGTCGACGCCGTTCCAGTTGGGAAGATTGATCCAGTTGAAAGCTTCAAAGCGGAGCTGAAGCGCATGGCCTTCCCGAATGAGGAAGTTCTTGAAGAGGCCAAGGTTCCAGTTCTGGAAACCAGGGCTGTAGATCAGGCCGCGGTTCAGTTGATTGGTGAAGGTTCCGCGAGCGGGCTCGGTGAAGATGGGAGTGCTTCCGTTGCGGGGTTGGAACCAGAAGTTGGGGTCGTTCCTGGCCGGAGAGAACTGCTTGGTGTAAACGATATCGCTGTTGCGGTTCCAAATCTGGGAGCCGCTACCTGTGCCGACACCGGCAAAGTCATCGCCGGTTGCGACCGTGCCCGGGGTGCCGGATTGGAATTGCGTGACGCCGGTAATTTGCCAGCCGCCGAGAAGCTTGCCTAACAGCTCCGTGTTGCCGCGGAGAATGGGGAGTTCGTACATGAAATTGATGACGGCGACGTGGCGGGTGTCAAATGTGGATGGTCCCCAAAGGTTATTTGCATCGAAGGCGTTGGGAATGACATCGCGTTGGGCGGAGCCGTTGTCGGAGGACTTGGAGTAAGTGTAGGCGAACCCGTAGGCGAAGCCCCGGGTAAAGCGCCGGTTGATGCCAAGCTGGAAACCGTTGTAGCGGGAGTTGGCTTCATTGTTGGTGATACGAATGGCGCCGAAGCCGGCATAAGGCCTAAGGAAGTCGACGTTGATGCCGGGGTTGGCGAATGTAGTGCCGGGCGTGAGCTGGTTGATGTTGCGCTCGCGCTGGGCGTGCAGGCCATGACGTCCGACGTAGGAGACTTCGAGTGTCGTGGAGAAGGCAAGCTCACGCTCGTAGGTGACATTCCAGATCCAGGACTCGGGGTTTTTGAAAATCTTGTCCTGTGTGTTGACGCTCAGCGGGAAATTGGAGCTGCCGCCGGCGCTGCCGCCGGGGTTATCCACGCTGCCGGTGGAAAGGGAAGCGAGCGGTTGGAGCGGGGCATTGCCGCCGAGGAAAATGGAGTCGCTGACGCCGAGCCGGGTAGTGTAGCGGCCTACGCCGGACCGGATGACGGACTTGGGCGCTAAAGAGTAGGCCAAGCCCAGGCGGGGTTGGAAGAGCAGCTTATGAATGTTGGAGTACTGCTTGGGCTCGCCTCGGAAGAGGAAATTGTATTCGCCGCTATCGGCGATGGGCACACGGCCCTTAGCCGAGTCGGGCCATCCCTCACCGGGGATGAGCACGCCGTTGAAGCGGCGCGCCAGTTCGTTGGTGAGGACGAGTCCGTTGGCGGGATTGACTGGCGCCCTCAGCGAGGACTGGAAGTAGGCGGGATCAAACAGGCTCATGTTGCCCCAGAGGCTGTAGTAGGGCTGGATGATGGAGTGGCGCAGACCAAGTTCCAAACGCAGCTTGCTGGTGACGCGCCAGCCGTCCTGGACGAACCACTCAAACATGTGGCCGCGGTAGGGAGTGTAGGAGCGGATGCCTATTTCCGCATAGGTGTCATAGAGGCCGAGGGCGGAATTGGCGAGAGCTAGGCCGGAGGTAGGAGCCCCGGCGCGGGTGTCGGAGAAGACAAAGCGTCCGTTCTGGTTGTTGGTGCCGCCGGGAACGCCGGAAACGTTAATCTGGTCAAAGTCGTTCTGGCCGGAGCGTTCGAACAAAACACCAAACTTGAGGGTATGGTTGCCCTGGATCTTGGTGAAGTTGTTGGAAAAGACATAAATGGGACCAGCGGAGGAAGCCGGATAGGGGCCGCCGCTCAGCTCGCTCACATTCGCAATGGTGATGGTTGGGATGCGGTTGCCAATTTCCTTGCCGGCCGGAAACAGGTAGGGGTAGTTGATGCCGTACTGGGTGCGATCGAAGCGGCCCGAAGAGGTATCGACGCCGATCTTAACGCGATCGACGCTGCCGGTCACCAAGGTTTCGTTCACCATCGTGGGGCTGATGGTCCAGATGTAGTTGAGCGAAGCCGTTTGGTTCGGCCGTTTGAATGTGCGGGGTACGCGGTCAAAATTGCCGTCGAAGGGAGAATAGTCGTCGAAATTGTAGTTCTGAAAACGGAACCGGAATTGGTGTTTGTCAGCCGGGTTGAAATCGATCGATACGGTGTCCTTGCGTTGATTCTGGGGAGCGCCGGCTGCGGCGAGCCAGTTCGAATTTCCAACAACGAATCCCGGAGTGGGGGTGGGGTAAGCGCGCAGGAGAGCAACGCCGTTGGGGCTCAATCGGTTCTGCGGAATGATGTTGCCGGCGAATGGCTGGCCGTTGAGAGGGTCACGGATGGCCCGTGGCGCGTTGAAGAAAAGGTTGGTGCCGAGCAGCTCACTGAAGTCACCCTGGCGCATACCATTGGACGGGACAGTGCGGGTGACTGTGGTGTCGCGGCGATACTTAATCCACTCCTGGCCCCACAGGAAGAATAGCTTGTTCTTGTTGGTATTCCACTTGCCGGGGATGTAAACGGGGCCATTGACGTTGTAGCCATATTGGTTGTAGCGGAAGGGGGCGACGAAGTTGGTGGTGGCGGACTGGTTGCGGGTCCAACTGTTGGCATCGAGGGCGGAGTTGCGGAAGTACTCATAGAAGTCGCCATGGAACCGCTGCGTGCCACTTTTGGTGACGATGCGAATCTGGCCGCCGGCGGCTCGGCCGTATTCCGCGCTGTAGTTGGCGGTAAGAATCTGGATTTCAGAGACGGTGTCGACGTCAGCAACACCAATGGAGGTGCCGTTGGAGCGGGTGCGTATGGCGACTGCGCCGTCAAAAGTGATCAGGTTGTCCTGCGAACGGGAGCCGTTGATTGAGAAGCCGCCGCTGGTGAGGCCAAAACTGAAACCGGCGAGGGAGCCGCCGCGCACGCCCGGCTTGAGGAGTGCGAGCATGACCGGATTGCGGCCGTTCAACTGCATGTTGCGGATTTGAGCGTTGTCGATGAGTTTGCCGAGGGTGGCTGATTCGGATTGAATGGCAGCAGCGGAGGCAACCACTTCCACGGTTTCCGCAACGGCGCCGACCTCGAGCGTCACGCTGATTTGCGATGCGACGTTGGGATCGAGCTTGTTTTGAGTGCGTACTGACTTCTTGAATCCTGTGGCTTCCACGGTGACCGTATAAAAGCCTGGCGGGATGCTGGCGGCGACGTAATAGCCGCTCTCGTTGGTGGTGAACTTGCGTTCGAGGCCGGTTGCCTCGCTCTTAATGGTTACGTTTGCATTGGCGACGACGGCGCCGCTTGCGTCCTTGACCACGCCCGAGATCTGGGCTGTATCCGATTGTGCAAATGCAAGAGAGCCACTCAGTATCAGAACCGCCGCTAGCAAAGCGGCAAGCATGCGAGCCTGTTTCATTTTTTCTTCTCCTTCAAACAAAAAGATTAACCAAATCATAGACCACATCTGAGGCCATTGTATACTTCCTGTGCGTGAATTGCACCGTCACGCGGGATCTCTCCGCAGAACGCCCGAAGGCCGCCCGGTGTGTTCCATCAGTTCGTTGAGCCAATTTACCATTTCATGCTCCCAGCCGCGCAGATGCGGCAAACTGAACCAGTCCTCCATCGAATGACCACCGCCGCGGATGATGATGAGATCGCAGGCAACGCCAGCACTGTGCAGCGCCGTTTGCAGGTGAGTCGACTGGCTCAGGTCTACGGTCTTATCGCTGTCTCCGTGGATCAACAGGAACGGCGGCGCGTTTGCTCGCAGGTGCATCACCACTGAGGCCTCCTCCAGCGCCCTGATTCCGTCTGGATCTTTGACCGCTGATTCCCCGCCCCGGAGGTCGCTCACGGCGGCGATGGCGATGACGGCTTGCACGGCGGCATCCGGCTTGAGTGCGGCAAGGCCGGCCATCGTACCCCCTGCCCCCCTCCCCAGCAGCGCCAGGTGAGCCGCATCAATCTCAAAAACCCTGGCCTCCTGGCGCACAAATCGCACCGCCCGTTCCACGTCTTCCACCAAACGGTAGTTGATGGAAAAAGCCGCGTAGCCGGCCGATGCCAAAACTCGCGCCAGATATACTTCTTCATCGTTCTGAGAGGATCCGCCTCCATGAATGAGAATTACCGCGGGGTGAAGCCCATTCCCCGAAGCCTGATAGTAATCCAGTGTCAGCGGCCCGCCGGACGAGGTCCTATATGTGATGGTCTGCGGGGACGCCGGTTGCGCACGGCCGGAGCGCGCCATGGCGCACGCGGTCAGCCCAATCAGTCCAAGGCGCAGGCCAAGAGTCATTTTTTGGGAAAGCCGGGGCCGGCAACCACTTCCTGCATTTGTTGGAGATGCCGGTCTGCGTGTGCGGCCAAGAACACAGTCCACTGGTAGCAATCAAACAGGCCCAGGATAAAGTGAGGAGCAAAATGGCTGCGCAGGTCCTCCTCGGATGTCCGGACCAGTTCGATCGTCCTATCCCGGTTCTGTTTGAACGCAGCAACGGCCTCCGCCTTGGTTTTCCATCGCCCGTGAGGTTGCACCGGCTCGGGAGCTTGTACTTTTCGGCTGCGATTGGGAACTGCCTTCAGGATCAGATCCTCCTTACCCGCCACGGAAGCCTTTTTCTCCGGTGCAGGCGGCTCCAGCATCGCCTTACGGATCATGGAAAACACCGCGTCCTCCGTGGCCGCCAGATGCTCGGCCACCTCCGCCACGGACCAGCGCTCGGGTGACGGCTTAAAGGCCCATTGCGTGTCCGACAGAGGGGCCACCGCGTCCAGAAACTGTTTCCGTGTGGCGTGCAAATGACTCATGGATCGATCTCTTTCTCCCTGCAACAGGGTTTCCCCGAACAGGGGTGTCATCGACAGCATCCCCATGAGGACTAACCGGAATGTAATACTTTCCATGGCTGTGTGCATGTTTCCCCCTAAATGTTACCGCACCCGCTGTCGATAGTTGAACTGAAAGGAAACTCCCCCTCCGGAGGGACGCAGCCCTTCCGGATGCCGGGATCTCGCTCGCAGAAGAAGATGCCGATTCAGAACGCCATGACGGGCCTCATTGATGTTGTCCAAACATCTAGAGAGAAACCACTTGATGCCATTGTGATGCCCTCTCAACAAGTGAGCCAATCGACAATCACAGTGCCAGCCAGGTGGGACCTGCCGCTGGAGCCAGGTGGCCGCCAACAGACCATTCTGATTGTGGACGACCTTGACATCAACCGGCGTCTGCTGCGAGCGATGCTGAAAACCGCGCCTTATCGTGTCGTGGAAGCCAAGCGGGCGAGCGAAGCCTTGGGCATCCTTGAGAAGGAGCCTATAGATCTGCTCATCCTGGATCTGATGATGCCGGAGATGAGTGGTCCTGAGTTTTGCCAGAAAATCAAATCCAACCGGCACACACAATTGGTTCCCATTCTGATGTTAACCAGCGTCCAGGGAGTGGAGAATGAAATCGCGGGCATCTCCTCGGGAGCCGACGAGTTTCTCACCAAGCCGTTACATCCGGATGTTGTTCGAACCAGAATCCGAGCCATGTTGCGCAACAAAGCTGCCATCGATTCTCTCGAAGAGGCCGAAACAATTCTGTTCGCGCTCGCGCAGGCAGTTGAAAAACGCGACAAGTACACAGGGGATCATTGTGAGCGTTTGGCCCAGTACAGCGTCGGGCTTGGTTCCGCCCTCGGGCTTTCCAGCTCGGAGTTGCTATCGGTACACCGGGGCGGTTATCTGCACGACATTGGAAAGGTTTGCGTTCCCGACGCAATCCTCTTCAAGAAGGGCCCGCTCACCGAAGAAGAGTGGGTCATCATGCGCGCCCACACCGTGAAGGGCGAAGAGATCTGCAGCCCGATGAAAACGCTCGCTCCGGTTCTGCCCATTATCCGGAATCATCATGAGCGTTGGGACGGCACCGGTTATCCGGACGGACTGAAAGGGGAGGAGATTCCTTTACTCGCCCGGATTCTCCAAATCGCCGACATTTACGATGCTCTCACCACCGCCAGGCCCTACAAGCCTGCCTTCTCCCCAACAGAAGCCATGCAAATGCTGGAAGCCGAAACCAGACGTGGATGGCGGGACCCGGATCTGGTTAGCCTTTTCCAGGAATGCGGCAAGAAGATTGTCCTCCGCAAACCAGTCGAAACCGACGGCATCCATCTATCCCTGGAAGCCATGAACCGCCAGTTGCTTAAGTAGCCCGCCAAGCGCCGTCGGCGCCGGGACGAGTTCCGTTTGCGGCCCGCTGCTTAAGTACGTTTTTCATTTCCCCCGCCGGCGGGTCCGGACTATGATGGAATCAACCATGACAGTCCACCACGCTCTGCTTGCCCTGCTCACGCTTGCCTCCTGCCTTCCGGCCCAGATTCGGATCAGCCAGCCGCCGCTTGAGCCCACCCAGCGCACGCGCTGGTTTCGCGATTCCAAGTTCGGTATCTTCATCCATTGGGGCCCCTATGCTGTCATCGGCCGGCACGAGTGGGCGCGCCATCGATTTCAAATTCCCCAAGCCCAGTACGACACCTACGCGCGCCGGTTTAACCCCACGCGTTTTGACGCACAGGCCTGGGTGGATGTTGCCGCCGGCGCCGGCGCCCGCTATATGGTCATCACCAGCAAGCACCATGACGGCTTCAGCATTTACCAGAGCAAGGTGAGCGATTATGACATGCGGATCACGCCCTACACGGGCGATCCTCTGCGGGACTTGTCGGCGGCGGCTGAGCGCCGCGGAATCCGGTTGGGCTTCTACCACTCCATCATGGACTGGCATCACCCGGACTACCGTCCCCGCAGGACCTGGGAGTCGGGGACCCCAAACGAGGGCGGAAACCTCGACCGTTATATCGACTTCATGAAGGAGCAGTTGCGGGAACTGCTCACCGGCTACGGCAACGTGGCGGTCCTCTGGTTTGACGGCGAATGGGAGCACACCACTCAGGAAATGCGGTCGGATGAAATCTTCGATTTCATCCGTAGCATCTCCCCCAATACCTTGATCAACGACCGTCTCTACAAACGCGAACCCGGCAATCGCGCCGATTTCGGCACCCCGGAACAGTTTGTCCCAGCTACCGGCATGAGAGATCCTTCGGGCAAGCCTGTGCTATGGGAGTCCTGCGTCACCATCAATAACGATAGTTGGGGATACAACCAATACGAAACCGAATTCAAGACAACGCGGGATCTGATCCGGATGTTGATTGAAGTGGTGAGCAAGGGCGGCAATCTGTTGCTCAATGTTGGACCCATGCCCGACGGCCGGATTCAGGGTGAGTTCGTCACCCGTCTGCAGGCGATGGGGGATTGGATGCGCGTCAATGGCGAGGCCATCTATGAAACCACGGCCAGTCCCTTTCCTCGTTTGCCGTTTTTCGGGCGCGTGACCGCCAAGGGCAACAAACTCTACCTGCACGTTTTTGACTGGCCGGCCAGCGGCGTACTCCGGCTGCCCGGCCTCAATAACCTGATCCATTCCGCGCGCCTGCTCGCCGATCCGGCCGCGCGCGTGAACACCAGCCGGGAGGGGGATGACATCGTAATTCAGGTTCCCGCCGCCGCGCCGGATCCGGTCGCCTCGGTGGTGGAACTTGTTCTGGACGGGGCGCCCGATCCCCAGGCCTGGGCCCTACAGCCGGACGGCAAAGGCGTGGTCGAGTTGGGCGCGGCCTCTTGCGAGATCGAAACAAAGTTCGGACAGCGCGCCAAGAAGGAAAACGCGCTCGGTCACGTCTTCCTCACCCGTTGGACGCGTGCCGACGATGTCCCGGTCTGGGAGTTCTCCCTGCCCAAGGCGGGCCGGTACAAAGTAGATCTCACCTATGCGGCAGCGCGCGGCAGCGCTGGAACCGAGTTCACGGTGGAAGGCGGCGCCTCCTCACTGAAGGGTAAGGTGGAGGACACCGGCGGCGAGTGGGTTTTCAAGAGCTTTCCGCTACCGGGCAGTCTGGCGCTCGCCAAAGGAACCCAAACCCTGCGCGTCAAGGCTGCGATAAAAGGCGACACCCCCTCCATGCAATTGGAGAGGGTGACGCTCAAACCCGTCAATTAGCTGGCCAGCATAGCCGGCCGTTAGTTCGGGTGTATGTTCACCTTGACGCTGCGCGGCTTGGCGATTTCCTTCTTGCCCACCGTGACGGTCAAGGTTCCGCTCTTATAGTCGGCGGCCACCTTCTCCGGATCCGCGCTGTCGGGCAGCGCAAAGGCGCGGACAAAGCTGCCATAGCTGCGTTCGATCCGGTGATAGCCCTTGCCTTCCTCAGCACGGTTAAATTCACGCTTCCCCTTCAGCGTCAGTGTGCCATTTTCCAGGCTGACGTCAATGTCTTCCAGCCTCATCTCGGGCAGATCCGCCTTGATCACCAACTCGTTTTCCGTTTCCAGGATGTCCACTGGCGGGGCCCAGGGACGCGCCGTCTGATCTTCCGACAGCAACCGGCTGAGAGAATCCTCGAACAAGGAGATGCCCTTGGAGAATTCAGAGAAATCGTTGAATGGTTTGTATTTGATTAACATGGTTGAAAGGCTCCTTGAATATTCTTACATAACCACTATAAAATATGAGTTCGTACTTGTCAAGTAATCTTCTTAAAAATATTCTTTCCGCCGCCTCGCTCATCCGCTATAGTCTCTCTTATGCGCCGCTGCCCCTGGCCTGGATCTGACCCCCTCTATCTTCAATATCATGACTCGGAATGGGGATTCCCTCTCCATGACAACATAAAACTGTTTGAACTCTTGAACTTAGAGGGTGCGCAGGCTGGACTGAGCTGGATCACCATCCTTCGAAAACGCGATCACTACCGCCGTGTGTTGGACCGGTTCGATCCGCAGATCATCGCTGCCTATAGCCAACAAAAGGTTGAGACACTCCTGCGGGACCCCGGCATTGTTCGCAATCGCGCGAAAGTGGAGGGGACCGTCACCAATGCGCGCGCCTACATGGAGCTCATGCGGAAGGAGGGTAGCTTTGATCGCTATTTATGGGGGTTTGTGGGAGGTAAGCCCATCCAAAACCGGTGGACTTGCATGCAGGAGGTGCCCGCCCAAACACCTGAATCCCTGGCGATGAGTAAAGATCTCCGCAAACGGGGCTTCACTTTTGTGGGCCCCACCATCTGCTATGCATTCATGCAGGCCGCCGGGATGGTGAACGGCCATCTGGTGGATTGCTTTCGTTTCGCCGGCTTGAGATAAACCTACTCGGTGCCGGAGGCTTCCGGTTCCTCGCCCTCGCGGCCTTCGCGCATCGCCTTGAGGCGTTCCTCTTTGCGGCGGGCGCGGTCGGCGGCGCGCTTGACCAGCTCGGTTCCCACCAGTTCGATGAGGCACTGCTCGGCACCATCGCCTTTGCGCCAGCCCAGCCGCACAATTCGCGTATAGCCGCCGTTGCGCTGGCTGAAGCGAGGGCTTACCTTATCAAACAGCTTCTGCACTGAGGCCGGCGTCGCCAGAAAAGAGGCGGCCTGGCGCCGGGCATGGAGCGAATCCCGTTTGCCGAGCGTGATCATCTTGTCCACCAGCGGCTTCACGGCCTTGGCCTTCGGTACCGTCGTGATGACGCGCTCCTGCTCGATGATGCTGGTAACCAACCCCCGCAGCAACGATCTGCGGGAGCTCACGTTCCGCTTCAGTTTGAATCCAGCTCGCTTGTGTCTCATAATACTTTTCCCTTCAGGAATCCAACTCGCCGAGCTCGGCTTCCTCGTCCTCGTTCAGTTCTACTTCTTCCTCGTCGATGCCGGCTTCATCACCAATCGCAACCGGGGAGCCGGAGGGTGAAATGAGCCGGCCCTGCGAATCAAACCGCATGCCGAAACTCAGGTTGAGATTGCCGAGAATTTCTTTGATCTCGTTGAGAGACTTGCGGCCGAAATTCTTCGTGCGGAGCATTTCGGCTTCCGTCTTCTGCACCAGATCGCCAATGGTTTGGATATTGGCATTCTTGAGGCAGTTGTAGGAGCGAACGCTCAGTTCCAGTTCCTCCACTGAGCGGTTGAGCACCTCGTTCATCTGGTTGAGAGCGCGCTCGGCCGGCTCCTCGGCCGATTCCGTGATCTCCTCGAAGTTGATGAAGATCGTCATGTGGTCCTTCAGCAGCTTGGACGCCTGTCCAATGGCATCCTGCGGCGAGATGGCGCCGTTGGTCCAAACCTCGAGCGTCAACTTGTCGAAGTCGGTCATCTGGCCCAGACGCGCGGCTTCCACCGCGAAATTCACTTTGCGCACCGGCGAGTGCACCGAATCGATGGCGATGTAGCCGGTGGGCAGATCCTCGTCAAAGTTGCGGTCCTGGCTCACATAGCCGCGGCCCTGCTTCAAGCGCATCTCAATTTCAAGACGGCCTCCCTCATTGACGGTGGCGATGTGCATATGCCGGTCCAGCACCTCCACGTCGTGGCCGCACTCGATCTGACCGCTGGTTACCGCGCCGGCCGCATTCGAGCTCATCCGCACCGTGCGCACGCCATCGCCCGTCATCTTGAACGGAATCTGCTTCAGGTTCAGGATGATATCCGTGGCGTCTTCCACAACGCCGGGAATGGGGCTGAATTCGTGGGCAACCCCCTCAATGCGAACCGCCGTGATGGCGGCTCCCTCGATGGAACTCAACAGGACGCGGCGCAGTCCATTTCCAATGGTGGTGCCAAAGCCGCGTTCAAACGGCTGTGCCCAGAACATACCGTACCGCTCGGTGAGGGACTCGGTGTTGGCCACCAGCCGTTTGGGTCGTTGAAAGCCTTTGAACATAGTTTTGCTCCTTTTGAGCCTGCTGAATACGCATGCCCCGGTGTAAAAGCCGGGGCGATTTCTTTACTTGGAGTACAGCTCGACGATCATCTGTTCGTTGATCTGGATCTGCACCAACTCTTCACGCTTGGGGAGGGCGATCACACGCCCCTTGAGAGTTTCCCGGTCCACTTCCAACCAGTTCGGCGATGGCTGGTGCGCGGTGGCTTCGGCGGCGGCCAGGATCGACACATTCTTCTTGCTGCGTTCCCGCACCTCGATCACGTCGCCGGCGCGAACCATAAAAGATGGAATGTTTACCTTGCGCCCGTTCACCTGTATATGCCCGTGGCGGACCACTTGCCGGCCCGCCGTCCGGCTGGTCCCGAAACCCATCCGGTAAACCACGCTGTCCAGACGTCTTTCCAGCATCCCCATCAGGTTGTCGCCGGTCACACCCTTCATCCGCGCGGCCTTCTCAAACAGATTGCGGAACTGGCGCTCCAGCATGCCGTAAATACGGCGCACCTTCTGCTTCTCACGCAACTGCAGACCGTAGCCCTGGATCTTCGGGCGCCGCGACTTTCCGTGCTGGCCGGGAGGGAAGTTGCGCTTCTCGATGGCGCACTTTTCCGAATAGCAGCGCTCACCCTTCAAGAACAGTTTCATGGCCTCGCGCCGGCAAAGCCGGCAGACAGGACCGATATATCGAGCCACTTGATTCTCCTTAAAACCTGTAACCTATACTTCTTGTCCAGGTGCAGTTTACGAGCCCACTCGGGCGCCCTTCTTCCTGCTTACCCACTGGCTGCCTTCTACTGGCTCAATTGCGCCACGGCAACCTAACATTTCCAAAACCAAATGCAAACCTTCTCACACACGCCGCTTTTTGGGCGGCCGGCATCCGTTGTGCGGAATCGGCGTTGAATCCTTGATATTGCGCACATCAATGCCAACGGTGGCCAGCGCGCGCACAGCCGATTCTCTGCCGGCGCCGGGGCCGCTCACGTAAACTACCACCGAACGAACACCGGAATCCTTCGCCTTGGTTCCGGCGGTGATGGCGGCCTGTTGCGCGGCAAACGGGGTTCCTTTACGCGATCCGCGAAACCCCAGCGATCCGGAACTGGACCAGCACAGCACGTTGCCCACCTGATCGGTAAACGTAACGATGGTGTTATTGAAGGAGGCCTGCACGTAGACGATCCCGCTAGGAACATTCCTCTTTTCCCGCTTCTTGAACGCCTTCTTTTTTCCGGCCTTACCGGCTGGTTTCGCTTTCGCCATATTTCGCCTTTACACTCTTTCCTTTGAACACGCGCAAAACGGACTCGCTGCGGCGCGCCCGGCTTGCGTGTTCCTCTCCAACCTGGCCGCGCCTTCGCGGCCTTTACGCTTACGCCTTGCCGACCTTCTTCTTGTTGGCCACTGTGCCACGCCGCGGACCTTTCCGGGTGCGCGCATTGGTGTGCGTGCGCTGGCCGCGCGTCGGCAATCCGCGCCGGTGCCGCAGGCCCCGGTAGGCGCCCATCTCGATCAGCCGCTTCACATTCAGCGACATTTCCTTGCGGAGGTCGCCCTCAACCGAACCTTCATCTTCCAGAATCTGCCGGATCTTGCTCACCTGATCCTCGGTCAAATCAGAGATCTTCGTTTCAAAAGGAATCCCGGACCGGTACAAGATCGACTTGGACCTTGTCCGGCCGACTCCATAGATGTAGGTCAATCCAACTTCCGCATTTTTCTTCGGTGGCAAGTCAACGCCGGCTATACGCGCCATAACTCTTCCTCCTACCCCTGCCTCTGCTTGTGCTTGGGGTTAACGCAAAGAATCCGCACCACTCCGTGACGCCGGATCAGCTTGCATTTTTCACAGATCTTCTTTACCGATGCTCGAACCTTCATGACTCTTCCTTCTTCACCCTTCCACGCGGATACTGGCACACCGCCCGCGCGGTTACTGGTCCAAAACTCCCCGGTCCCGGCCGCGCGCCTGCGCGTCCAACCGGCTGACGATCCGGCCTCGCGTGGCATCCTGCGGCGACAAAACCACCGCCACCTGGTCACCCGGCCGGAGTCGAACAAAATTCAACCCGCTGGCCGCTCCATAATGCGCCACCACGCGGCGGCGATTCTCCAGCTCCACACGGACCTTCAAATTCTCCAGCAACTCCAGGACGGTGCCGGTGACGGCCTCCTCATCCGGCTGCTGCTTGCCTGAGCCTGGGCCTAAGGTCTGGTCAGCACCCATGGCCCTTCCGCGGTAATCGCTACGCAATGCTCGAAATGCGCTGAAAACGACCCGTCCTTGCTCACCGCGGTCCATTTGTCCGCCGTCACGCGGCTCTCCGGCTTGCCCGCATTCACCATCGGCTCGATGGCTAGCACCATGCCCTCTTTCAATCGCGGATTCTCGTTCTTGCGATCCACATAGTTGGGCACTTGCGGCTCTTCATGCAACTGCGTCCCGATTCCGTGGCCTACAAACTCGCGGACAATTCCAAACCCGTGGCTGTTCACGTGGCGCTCGACGGCGCCGCAAACGTCGAACAACCGGTTCCCGGCCCGCATCTGATCAATGGCCAGCTCAAGCGATTCCCTGGTCACCGCCAGCAGCCGCTCCACCTTCGGACTCACTTCACCAACCGGAACCGTGATGGCCGAGTCGCCGTAATACCCATTCAACTCAACGCCGGTGTCGATGGAGACAATGTCTCCCTTCTTCAAAATCCGCTTCGCCGACGGCAACCCATGCACAACCTCCTCGTTCACCGAGGTGCACAGCACAAACTGATAACGCTGGCCCACGGCCGGCACATAGTAACCCTTGAACGCCGGCTTTGCGCCCGCGTCCCGGATCATCTTCTCCGCTTCCAGCTCCAGTTCCAGCGTGGTCACGCCTT
Source organism: Terriglobia bacterium (assembly GCA_016650235.1). Classification (GTDB taxonomy): domain Bacteria; phylum Acidobacteriota; class Terriglobia; order Bryobacterales; family Bryobacteraceae; genus VFZE01. Next base: position 979 of record JAENWC010000157.1, on the reverse strand, counting down.
CTGAAACCATTGCTTCCATGCGCTTCAGGATGCCATGGACCAACAGTCCCGCAGCCCGCATCTTTTCCAGTTCTGCCGGCGTCTTGCGAATAATCATGCGTCGATGTTCAAGCATTGTGGATTCTTACAAGGAGGAGAAAATGGCTAATTATATTGTAGCGCACCAATCTTCTCCAGTTTTAGAAGACCCCCCGGCGGCCCCGTATGCGGCCCGACCGCGGCGTGAACCCTTCATAGTGGCGCATGATCAATTGCGCCTCCACTTGATTCACTGTGTCCATGGCCACACCCACCACGATCAACAGTGAGGTGCCGCCAAAGTAAAAGCTCACGCCCAGCCCGTCCAGCAGCCAGCGTGGAAAATTCGAATCGATAAAATTGCCCACCAGCGGCAGCCGTTGCAGCTTTACGCCCGAGATCATCACTTCCGGAATGATCGAGAGCAGCGCCAAATACAGGCCTCCCACCATCGTGATCCGGGTCAGTATCCGGTTCATGTAGTCGGCTGTGTTGCGGCCCGGCCGGATGCCCGGAATGAACCCTCCGTACTTGCGCATGTTGTCGGCCGCTTCATTCGGATTGAAAATGATCGAAATGTAAAAGAAGCAGAAAAAGATGATGCCCAGGGTGTAGACGACGAAATAGAGCGGCATCGAATGGCTGATCGACCCCAGCATCCCGCTCAGCCAGGGGCTGTTGCGCACGCCCTCAAACTGCATGAAGCTCTGCGGAATCGCCAGCAGCGAGGAAGCAAAGATCACTGGAATCACGCCGCCCGCATTCACCTTCAAAGGCAGGTGCGTGGATTGGCCTCCCATCACCTTCCGGCCCACCACGCGTTTGGCGTATTGCACCGGGATGCGGCGCTCGCCGCGCTCCACCAGCACAATGAATCCCACCACCGCGACCATGATGCTGAGGATGATGATCATCTGCAGCAGCGGCCATTGCCGGGTCACAAAAACGTTCGTGTAGATCT
>JAENWC010000156.1 GCA_016650235.1 Terriglobia bacterium | reverse complement strand
GTTAGCCATGGTATGCTCCCCTTATGGGAGTCTATATGCTTCGATTCACAATTACCCTTTTATTGATTGCTCTACCTCTGCCCATTTTCGGGCAGGCCGTTACCGCGACCGTGGTGGGCAATGTCAGCGACCCTTCCGGCGCGATTGTTCCCAAGGCCAAAGTAACCATCCGCAACCAGCTCACCAACCAGGCGCGCACTACGGAGACCGATCAGACGGGCAAGTACGAGTTCTCGTTCCTGGCGATCGGGTCCTATGGGCTCACGGTGGAGGCAACCGGCTTTCAAACCTCGCAGGTGAGTGCATTCCAGTTGAGCGTGGACCAGGTGGCGCGCCTGGATGTGCGCCTGACGATTGGGCAAACCACGGAAGCGCTCCAGGTGGACGCGGAAGCGATCCTTATGCAGACGGAGAACGCCACTGTGGGCACGGTGATCGATTCCAAGAGGGTGGTGGAGCTGCCTCTCAACGGACGCTCCTTCGTGCAACTGGCGTTGTTGACGCCCGGCGTCAACCCCGGCACTCCCGGCAGCATCACGGTGCGGCGGCTGCGGGGCGCCGTGGGGCAGGCGGTGGGGATGTCCGCCAATGGCGCGCGGGACACCCAGAACCGCTTCTATTACGACGGCATTGAAGCTATGGATCTGGATAGCTACAGCTTCAGTTTCTCCCCGTCCATCGACGCCATCAACGAGTTCAAAGTGCAGAGCAGCACTTACTCGGCCGATGTGGGAGGGTCTCCCGGCGGCCAAGTGAACCTGAGCACAAAAAGCGGGACTAACAAGGCGCACGGCACATTGTGGGAGTTCAACAGGAACGACAGGTTCACCGCGCTGAACGGGTTCCAGCCGCGTGTGGCCGGAGCCAAGCCTCCACGGCTGAACCGCAACCAGTTTGGCGCTAACTTCGGCGGTCCGGTCTTTTTGCCGAAGCTCTATAACGGAAAGGACAAGACCTTCTTCTTCTTCAACTGGGAGTCGGGCCGTCAGGTGGCCGGTTCCTTCGGCGGCCAGGCGCTGATCCCGCCAACCGCCTTGCGGCAGGGGGATTTTTCCGCCATTGCGGCGCCTATTCGCGATCCCGCAAACGGGCAGCCGTTCCCGGGCAACCGGATTCCGGCCAATCGGATTGCAGGCCACGCACGCAAGTTTCTCGACGGCTTTGTCCCGCAGCCCAATACAAACGAGCCCGGCATCAACTACCGCGGCCCGCGCGCGGCGGCGCCGATCAGGCAGGATCAATATGTGGCTAGAATCGATCACACTTTCTCAACCAGGGACAGCATCAACGGCAGCTACATATTCAACAAGCAGGCCGATGACTCGGTGCCGACCTTCAGTTGGGACACGCGCGGCAACCAGGCCCGCGGCCAAAACCTGAGTCTGGCCGAAGTCCACGTTTTCTCACCGTCCGTGATCAACGAGGTGCGGGCCGGCTGGCACCGCTTCTTTGAGCATGAGTTCTTCGGCACCACGGACCGTCCGGAGTTGGACATCGCCAACATCATCGGAATTCCGGGCGTGGCCACCCGCTCGCGCGACTTCGGGCCTCCCACCTTCTCCGCCGGCTATGTGCTGCCCGCGGTGCGTGGCATCGGCCCCCGGGACCGTCTGAACCAGCTCTGGCAGGTGGCCGACAACGTTTCCATCCGCCGCGGCAAGCACTCCTTGAAGGCGGGCGCCATGGTGGCGCGGAGGAACTGGACGTTCGATGAAGCCGTCAACGCGCGCGGATCGTTCGGCTACGACGGAACTGTAACGGCCGGCGGGGCCACTGGAACGCGCGACAATCAGTTCGCCGAGTTCCTGTTGGGGCTGGCAACGACCGCGCAAGTGAGCGTCGATCCGTTCGCCACAAGGATGAACAACTTTTGGCACGCCTACTATTTCCAGGACGACTGGAAAGTAGCGCCGAATCTCACCATCAATTTCGGCATGCGCTATGAATACTTCCAACCTCCCAAGCAGCGCGGCAAGGCCACCAACTTCGACCTCAACGGATTCGTCCCGGTGCGGCAGACCTTTATGGGCTTCCCCGACATCGCCGACACCACGGATCGTCCACGGGCGCTGGTCTATCCGGACCGCAACGACTTTGGGCCGCGTTTCGGTTTTGCCTATGCGGTCCCCAATATGCGCGACATGGTTGTCCGCGGCGGTTATGGGATCTATTTCACCCCGGAGATCACCAACTCCTGGACGACGCTGACGTTGAATCCGCCGATTGTGCGGACGTTCGCCTTTACCGGCAGCGCCAACAATCCGATCCAGGTGGAAAGAGCGTTCCAGGCGCAGGGGTCAACGCAGGCGGGGCCATTCGGCTCCGGCGCGCTGGACCCGAATCTGCGCAGTTCCTACACCCAGCAATGGAACCTGACAGTGCAGAAAAAGCTTCCTGGAGAAGTCTATTTCGATATCGGTTATGTGGGATCCAAAGGTACAAATCTGACGGCGGCCTTCGACGGCAACAGGCCGTTGCAGATTGTGACTCCCGGGCCAACTGTGCCATCCATCGCCAGCCGCCGTCCTTTCCAGGGTTTTGACAACATCAGTGTGACCAAGTCCATCGCGAACTCCACCTATCATTCCCTGCAGGTCAAGGGCGAGCGCAGACTAGCGCGCGGCCTCTCCGTGCTCGGCGCCTACACATGGTCGCACAGCCTGAGCAATGCGGATATCAGCAGCATCGGAGGCGGTTCATTCATTTCCGGCATTCAGGATTACATGGACCTCGCCGGCAGCCGCTCCGATTCCGTATTCGACATCCGCCACCGTCTTTCCCTTGCCGCCATTTATGACGTTCCGCTTTTCAACGACAGCCCGCAGGCTGCTGTGAAGGCGATACTGGGCGGCTGGCAGCTCGGAACCATCATCACGGAGCAGACCGGGTTTGCCTCCGCCTTAAGCGGCGTGGTGGATACGACCGGCACCGGCGTAGTGTCGCGTCCCAACGCGGTAGCAGGACAGGCGGCCATGCTGCCGGCAGGCCAGCGAACACGCGAGCGGTGGTTCAACACGTCGGCGTTTGCGCTACCGGTGGCAGGCGCATTCGGAAGCGCGTCCCGGCACCCACTGCACTTGCCAGGACTCAACCAGGTGGACTTTTCCGCCACCAAAAACTTCCGGTTCCTCGAATCGCACCAGGTGCAGTTCCGGGCCGAATTTTTCAACTTCTTCAATCACGTGAACCTCGGCGCGCCCGGTCTCAATATTCGGGACCCAAGCAACTTCGGCCGTATCACCAGCACCAATCAAGGCGCCGGCGGCATGCCGGGAGACGCCCGGGTCATCCAGTTTGGCCTGAAGTACTCCTTTTAAAGAGGGGGCGGTGTCCCAACAGCACGAGCCAGCTATGATGGATCTCATGCTGCGCCGATCCTTACTTCTAGCGCCGTTGGCTGCATTCCCCGCCTCGGCGGCCGGGTTGCGTCTCTCCGTGCGCGTGGAACCGCTGTTCCCGGGCCTCACCCTCGCGCGCCAGATACAGCAGGTGGCCGCCGCCGGCTATCAGGGATTCGAGTTCGGGGACTGGCGCGCCGCCGACGCCAAACAGATCACGGCCCTGAAAAACAAAATCGGCATCGAGTGTGTCAATATCGTCGGCAACCGTAGCGTGAACCCCAAAGGGATGGGGTTATGCGACCCCGCCGAGCGCGGCGGATTTCTGGCCGAAATCCGCGCGTCCTGTGAAGCGGCGCGGCGCTTTGAGACCACGCGCATCGTAGTCCTCAGCGGTTTCAAAGTCCCGCATCTGTCGCGCCAGCAGCAGCATGAGAGCATTGTGGAAGGGCTCAAACGAGCACACGACATCGCCGCACCGTTGGGGATCACCATGATTGTCGAGCCCATCAATACGCTCGCCAAAATCGAACCGCTCAACCCGAAGGGCAACAATCACGCCGACTACTATCTCGACCGCACCGCCGAGGCGTTCGCGATCGCAGGGAAAACCGGCAGCCCGTTCGTCAAGATTCTCTTCGACATTTATCATGTGCAGATCATGGAAGGGAATCTCATTGAGACCATCCGGGCCAACATCGCCAGCATCGACCACTTCCACATCGGCGACGTCCCCGGCCGCCACGAACCCGGCACCGGCGAAATCCACTTCGAGAACGTTTTCCGCGCCATCCATGCCACCGGCTTCCAGGGCTACCTCGGCATGGAGTACATCCCCACCAAGAACGCAATGAAGACACTCGCCGATGTCCGCGCCCTGGCCGCGCGCGCAACGCGCTAATGGACCGGCTTGCCGGTGACAGAAAGCGGGATGAAGCTTGGAATAAGCATTGTTGCAATCAGGAAAGCACATCATGCCGAGGCGGTGTCGCAGCGAAGTGAGAACGTCACCTTGGAGCAAAGTGGAAATGACCCCAACCACACGCATTAAGCAAGAGTGTATATTTTACACGACGCGTAAATTATGCACGGAGAGCCCAAGCCGTGGGAGCGGTTTCGTTGGACTTACGCTCTGGCAGCCGAGTTGCTAACCGATACGCTGCACCTTCTTGGGCTGCAAGTTTAGGTTTGCCAGGGCACCCAGCAACCTGTACCAATTCAAGTTGTAACATCAACACGGAGAAAATGGAGAATAGGCAAGTATGAAGACGCTGGCGGTACTAGTACTTAGTCCGCAGTTTTTTCACCTTAAGACTATTGCACATTCCCCGCCCCGTGTTAGTATCTGTGGCGAGCGTACAAATTTTTTTCAAAGGAGAATGAACAAATTATGAAGACACTTTTAACGATCGTGATTGCATCCGGCTTGGCTGCCGGAAGCGCTTTCGCACAAAATGGCAATCCTTGTCCGGGTGAAAAGGAATATCAACTCAACATCATCGGCGTGGCTAAGGGCAAGACCCCCGAGATGACCGGCAACAACGGGCACAGGATTTTCGTGAACTTGACGGGGAAGAGCGTCATCAACATGACCGGCGACACGGACTCTGTCACGGCAGGTCTTCAGTGTGGGGACAACTTCCTCGTGACTGACGCCAATGCAACGGGCACCAGCAACCCCGCCACCCTGCTCGTTCCTTGCACCAACGTGAATGCGACGAGTACCGACCCCGGTGTTTGTTTCGACGTCTACGCCACTGCCCTTGGCACGGCCGGAAACGTAAACGTTGACGTCGTTTGCACGTTCGACGGCACTGTTGCGGGGACGGACATTGATGCGGGTACCTGTGAAACGGGCAATATCGACTTCTCTCTCTCTAAGAACGGTAAGCCCGTGCAGGTGCCTATCACGGACTATATGAGAGCGTCGGGCTGCTTCGATGCGAACAGTAACCTCACTTGCGACGCGGGTGAGAAGACCTTTAACAACATCTGGATCTTCAATCTCGAAGCTCTCGTTTCGTATTACTGGGATTACGACAATGCCGGCCAGCGGGTGTCCCAGATCCGCTTCTGCGCGAGCACGAACTGCGGTGAGTTCGGCGTAGTGCCCGGAGCTTAGGCATCGGTCATTCCGCAGTAGATGTCTCCTGATTTAGTTGCGGGGTCCGGTTACCCCCGGACCCCGCTTGGTTTTCCTATGATTTGTACCATCCTACGTTTCTTCGCCGTCGCGGCTTTGTTGGCGGCCGCCGCGGCTAGCCTTCCGCTTCGAGCCCAGATCAAGATTCCAACCTATCCGGTGGATGGCATCGCCTATGAGCCTTTACCGGTCGTCTTCGCGTTGGCTCCACGGGGCACGGTCAAGGAATCCTTCATCGAAATTATTAATCGCAAGCCGGAGCCGCTCGAAATCACCGGAATCGAAAACCCGAGCACGCGCTTCGCGGCCCGCATCGAAACTCTCGAAGCGGGGCGGCGCTTCCGCTTGACGGTCACTTTGAAAGGAGAGGGGCCTAGCGGTAAGCAGAGCCATGTTCTCTTGCTCAAGACCAATCTCGCAAGCGCCCCGGTTCTCAAAATTCCTGTAAACACGTTCGTGCAGGAGAAAGTGTATACGTTCCCAGAGTCCGTCTTCCTGGGACGTTTCGGGATCAGCGAGATTAAGGGAAAAACCCAAGCAAGCCGGGGGATGGCCCAGATTCTGATGGTCTATCGCAAAGGCAGACCGGGATTCGACATCAAAGTTACTTCGGACGTGCCTTTTCTGAAGATCGAGTCCGAGCTGGGTCCCAAGGGCGACCAGTGGGAAAACACGATTTGGCTGGATGCGGAGCGCGCCGAACCCGGGGAAATCAAGGGGACCATCTTCATCGAAACCAACGACCCGGACATCCCGAAGCTATCCGTGCCCGTCACTGGCAGACTCCTGCCAAAGTGAACGGTTGATAGTGGAACCCTCTTCGCGACGGATGAAACGAATCCTTCCAACCGCGGCCGGACTCGCCTGGTCCGCGTTCTTCGGCTTGATCCCGCAGCCGGGGTGGGCCAACTCCTCGGTCCAGGGTGTGGTCTACGAAAGCACGAGCGGAGCTACACGCCCACTTCCCTTAGCTTTCGTTTCGGTCCTGTCCCCTGGCGGTGAAATTCTCGCTACGATCCGAGCGGATGGCCAGGGCCGCTATCATTTCGTGAATCTCCCGCGCAGCCTTCTCGCGTTGACGGCTTCCAAGCCCGGCTACCTCACGCGGCACGCCGCCGGAAACGCCGGATCACGGGCCATGCTGGACTGTTCCAATGGATGCCTACAGACCGGCATGGATTTCGTATTATGGCGCGCCGCCGTATTAGCTGGCGTCGTGCTCGACGCAATGCAGGAGCCTGTCAGCCGCGCCGGCGTGTCCGTCCGCCGCATCGGTGCCGCGGCCTCCAGCGAGAAACCTTCAACCGGTGCAACCGACAACCGGGGCCGGTTCCGGATCGCGGGTCTAGAGACCGGCTCGTACAGCCTAACGGTCCAGCGCAGGGCGCCCAACGGCCAGGATGAGGTTCTCACGAAGACCCTGAAGGTCAGTGAAGGAGAACAGGTAGTTGATCTTTTTTTCCCGCCGGGCAGCCAGGGGTCATTCCGGGTGGCAGGCCGTGTGTCGGGCATTCCGTTCGGGGCAGGCTACCGAACCTGGGTGGCGATCCGAGCCTTGAGCGGTTCTCTGCGGGGTCTGCAAGCGAGTGTCGGTCCCGACGGAAGTTTTCAGTTCGACTCCGTTCCGGCGGGCCGTTATAGCGCGGACGCGGCTGCTGTAAAACTCGGGACGGTGGAACGCACCGACTACTTTCTAAACGTCATAGAAGTGCTCGCGGAAATCGGCCAGATCGCCTTGCAGCCAGTTGAGCCAGCGGCCGCCACAGGGACGTTAGAAATAACGGCGGGCGCTCTCCCGGATAGCGCCGTGATCCGGTTCACCTCCAAGGATGGATTCGGTTACCGCTTGGCAAGAATCGGCAAGGTCAACCGGAAGTTCGACTTCAGTGGGCTGAGGCCGGGGGCCTATCGGGTGGAGGCGGACTCTACGCAAGTCTACGTCAAGGGCGTCAACACCGGCGGAAAGATCCAATCTCCCGGCGAGGTGATTCTTTCGCCGGGCGTGAATCGCCTTACCGTTGTTGTCGCGGCGGATCACGCCCGGGTTTTCGGCGTGGTCCGAGGAGCCCCGGAGACACATCAGCCGGTGCCGCAGGGCCGCGTCGCACTGCACGGGGACCGCGGTAAATACTCCGTCCAAGCCGATCAAGCCGGCCGTTTCCTGTTCGGCAAGGTCATCCCCGGCGAGTATCGCATCTGTGCCTGGGCCAATATCGCGCCCGAACGCGTGGAAGAGGAGACGAGCTGGGAACAGGCCGGTTGCCAGCCGAAAACCATTTCTATCGGACCCTCGGGCGAAGTCGAGATTGATTTGCGAGCCGCCCCATGAAGCAACTGGCGCTATCCACGGCGGCCGTTGTTTGGTGGGCGGTCACGGGTTTCGCCTACCAGGGCCAGATGCAAGTGGCCGGCACTGTGCGTTCGGCGAGCACCGGCGAAGCGCTGAAAAGCGCCGTCGTCACCCTGACAGGGCGCGACGCAAAGCAGACACTCTCCAGGACCACCACCGGCGCCGACGGCAGCTTCGGTTTCTCCGGACTGACGCCCGGCCAGTATCAACTGACGGTTTGGAAGCCCGGATACCAAACGATGCAAGGGAACGCTCCCGTCACCATCCTCCGCGACAGCACGGAAACAACAAACCTGACGTCGAGTCTATGGCCGAACGGCGCCATCTATGGGCAGGTCACCGACTGGGACGGTGAGCCGGTCTCGGAAGCGCAGGTTCGGGCTTACGCTGTCGTCTATCAGACGGTGGGGGCCAGGTTATCGCTGGCAGCCCAGGGGGAGAGCGATGACGCGGGGGAGTATCGCCTTTTTGATTTGCCCGCGGGCAAATACGTGCTCCAGGTTGCGCCTCCGCGCACGGGAACCCCATCGGGCCGGTTCTATGCCGCGACGCCGGCGACATATTATCCTGGCGTTCCAGGGCCTTCGCAGGCGCTGTCCATCGAGCTGAATTGGGGACAGGAAGTCACGCGGGCAGACGTGAAAATATCGCGCGCCCAGAGCTTTGTGATCGCGGGCGCCGTTTGGGATGCATCCGCGGAAGGTCCTTGCACTCGCTGCGTGGTGGCGGTGGTGCAGCACGACGGTCCTTACCGCGCCGGTCTTCCTCAAACTGCCCGTGTCTCTCCCGCCGGTGCGTTCGCCCTGGGCGGTCTTGCGCCGGGAGATTACAGTCTCGTGGTTCGGAAAGGCAGCTCCAACGGCGCGGTGGCGCAAACTCATGTCACCATTCGCGATCGGAACGTCGAGGACGCGCGTGTGATGGTCGGGTTACAACAGCCCGTCACGGGACAGGTCGTTATGGAGAATGCCCCCGAGGGAATCGACGCGACCGGCTGGACGCCTCATCTGTCACCGGTTGCGCTGCCGGAGGGGTGGCCGCGCGCGGATGGGAAAGTCGAGGCGGGCCGGCAGTTCACAATCGAAGGTGTATCTCCGGCCCGATACCGGTTTGAACTGAGCGGCCTGCCTCCCGGCGCCTATCTCAAGGCGCTCCGCTTCGGCGGGCAGCCGCTGGCCAGCCACGAAATCACTGTTCTCCCGGAAGCCCCCGTATCCGGCCTGGAGGCAGTCGTTGGGTTCGATGGCGCCACCGTTGCCGGCAAGGTGCGTTCTGAAAATGCGCCGTTTGTCCAGGCACGAATATTCTTGATCTCTCAACAGAGCCAGACCGGGTGGCAGCCTAAACCAATAGAAACGGCCCCGGATGGCTCCTTCAGTCTCGGCTCTGTAGCTCCGGGCAGCTACACCGTCTATGCCATTCCGGTCACGACTTCGCTTCAGATCCTCGATCCAGCCGTGCAGGCAGCGCTGAGCAGATACGCAAAGCAGGTCGTTTTAAGCTCAAAGGAAACTCTGAACGTCGAGGTGCCATTGGCGCCTTAACTGAGGTAGTGGAGGGGCTTTCGGTCCGCGATTCGAGATAATAGGAACGATGACATTATTTACCCGTGCACTCCTCGGTTTGACTACAAGCTTGGTTCCGATGGCCGTCTCCGGCCAGAGCCAGTCCAGCAGCTCGCCTCAGGCTCCACTCGCGGTGGTTGACGGCCAAGCGATTTATGAACTCGATCTGCTGAAGGTGGCAGGGCCGCGAATGGCCCAGCTCCGGAACCAGGAGTATCAAGTCAAGAGCCAGGCGCTGCAGGCAGCGATCCGCCAGAAGCTGCTTGAGCGGGAGGCCCGGAAGAGGAACCTGGAGCCCGAAGCATTGCTGGCAGGCGAAGTCGATTCCAAGATCGGTGAGCCCACGGACAGCGAGGTTGAGGCCGCTTATGAGGCTCAGAAAGACCGCCTGAAGCGGCCGCTGGAAGAGATCCGCGTGCAACTCGCAAGCGCGCTAAAACGCGCTAGAATTCAAAAGGCCCGGCAAGACTTCCTGGATTCTCTCCGCGGGAAGGTGGAGGTGTCGGTCTTCCTGCGGCCTCCCACCACCGAAGTCTCGTTCGATCCCGCCCGGCTGCGGGGCGATCCTAAAGCGCCGGTGACAATCGTCGAGTTCTCTGATTTCGAGTGCCCATTTTGCGTTCGGAGCCAGGCGGTGCTGCAGAATGTACTGGCCAAATACAAAGGCCGCGTCCGCTTGGCTTTTCGGGACTTTCCCTTACGCGGGATTCATCCGAAAGCGCAGTCGGCCGCGGAGGCCTCGCGCTGCGCCGCCGAGCAGGGCAAGTTCTGGGAGTATCACGACGCGCTGTTCGCGGACAGCACCAAGCTGGATGCCGAGGGCCTCGCCGGGAACGCGCGGAAACTGGAGTTGGACATGAGCTCGTTCGAAAGCTGCCTGAGCAGCCGCAAGTACAAAGCTAAGGTCGAACAGGATCTGGAGGAAGGCACGAAGGCAGGTGTCGAGGGCACGCCCGCTTTTTTCATCAATGGAGTCTTCCTGAGCGGCGCTCATCCCGCCTAGGAGTTCGAGAAAATTATCGAAGCGGAGTTGGCGTTGGCAGGCGGAACTCGCAGCGCTCAATGATGCCCCGCTCCGGAATTCATGGCGGCTCGTTTACTTGTGAGGTTTCCACGTCTACGGAAATGGCTACAACACACGTTGCGCTTGCACATCCTTTCCGAGGCCGCCTAATTCACCCGCTGCCATGCTCAGCATCATCCATGGCTAATCCTGAACCGCTATAATCATTCCATGCCTTCGCTCCCCCAACGGGAGATCAGACATTCTGTCTGTGCCCTGGATTGTCCCGACGCCTGCTCGCTCCTTGTGACCATAGAAGACGGCCGCGCCACCAAACTGCGCGGCAATCCCGACCATCCCGTGACGCGCGGGTTCCTCTGCGCCAAGGTGGCCCAATACCTCGAGCGGCAGTATCATCCCGACCGGCTGCTCTACCCGATGCGGCGCACCGGGGCTAAGGGCGAAGGCCGCTTTGCGCGCATCCGTTGGGATGAGGCGCTCGACGAGATAGCCGCGAACCTCCAGGCGATCTCGGATGAGTATGGACCCGAGGCCATCCTTCCTTATAGCTACGGCGGCAACATGGGCTTCCTCAATGGGAACGGGATGGACCGCCGCTTCTTCCACCGGCTTGGGGCCTCGCGCCTGGACCGGACCATCTGCGCGGCGGCGGGCGGCGCCGGCCTCATGCAGACGCTGGGGTCGCGCTACGGGACCGAGCCGGAGCAGTTTGCACACTCCAAGCTGATTATCGCCTGGGGCGCCAACATCATGGGCACCAACGTTCACCTGTGGCCCTTCATTGCCGAGGCGCGGCGCAATGGAGCGCGCCTGTACACGATTGACCCGGTGAAGAACCGCACCGGGAGGCTCGCCGACCGGCACTACTTCATCAACCCGGGCTCGGACCTCGCCCTAGCCTTGGGGCTCATGCATGTGATTGTAAAGGAACGGCTGCACGACGTTGAGTTCGTTTCGCAACAGTCAACACACTTCGACAAGCTGCGCGATTTTGTCGAGAAATACCCCCCGGAAAAGGTTGCGGCGCTCACCGGCATTGGGGCCGAGGAGATTGCCGGACTCGCTCGCGAATACGCCACCACAAGTCCGGCCGTCATTCGCCTGAACTACGGCGTGCAGAGAAGCGAAAGGGGCGGGGCGGCGGTTGCGGCCATTGCGATGCTCCCGGCGCTGATTGGAAGCTGGCGGCAAGTGGGAGGCGGTTTGCAGCTTTCCACCTCGCAGGCATTTCAGTTGAACCGCGCAGGACTTGAGATGGCGGAGCTGCAGGAGCGCTCGCCGCTCAAGCGGCAGGCTCGCATGGTGAACATGACCGAACTCGCCAAGGCTCTCACCGTGGAGGCCGATCCGCCGGTCAAGGCGCTGTTTGTGTACAACTCGAATCCGGCCGCGGTGGCCCCGGATCAGAACCGCGTGCGGAAGGGCCTGGGCAGAACGGACCTGTTCACTGTCGTGTCCGAGCAGTTCCAGACCGATACGGCCGATTGGGCCGACATCGTGCTGCCGGCCACCACATTCCTGGAGAACACGGATCTGTACTTTGCTTACGGCCACTACCACATACAGATGGCGCGGCCGGCACTCGATCCTCCGGGCGAGTGCAAGACCAACGTCGAGATGTTCCGCTTGCTGGCGCGGCGCATGGGATTCCGGGAGCCCTGTTTCAGCGAGACCGAAGACGAGATGATGGCGGGATTGCTCGGCTCGGCTCATCCGTTTCTGAACGGGATCGATCTGGACCGGCTGGACCGCGAACACTCGGTGCGGCTGAACGTGAGCGAGCCGGGGACTCCGTTTCTGCCGTTTGCCAGCGGACCCTGCAATCTTGATCCCGCGCTGCTTGAGTACACCCCGCCGGTGGAGTCGCGGCTCGGGTCAGAGGATTTGCGCGGGCTTTTTCCGCTGGAGATGATTTCACCTAAGAACGATGACAGCATGAACTCCACCTTCGGCAACCGGCCCGCGCAGGACCAGGAGACGGCAGTGCTGTATCTGAACACGGCCGACGCGGCCATGCGCGGCATCACAAGCGGTGATCAGGTGCGCGTGTTCAACGGGCGTGGCAGTCTCACCTTGCGCGCCGAGGTGGACGGGGTGACGGGTCCTGGCGTGGTGTCGACGCCATCCACGCGCTGGAGCAAGCGCGCGCCGGACCGGCGCAACTGCAACGTACTCACCTCGGAGCGGTTGACGGATATGGGGGGCGGGGCAACCTTCTACAGTTGTCTGGTACAAGTAGAGAGATGCGGAGATTGAGCTTGCGCGGCGCCGCCGCCTTATTGATTTTTATTGTGGTGGCGGTGACGCCCTACTGCCGGAGGAAAACGGCGCGCGTGGAGACGGTGGAAGAGGACAACACGCAGCTTGCCTCGGTGATACAGGCCAACGATGCCAAGGCGAGCCTGCAACTGTTGAAGGGTTTTTATGAGATTGAACAAGGCGCTTGGCGCTGGACCAAGGGACAGTTTTCCGTTACGTTGAAGACGCCGCCCCAGGCCGGAGTCAAGGGAGCCATGCTCGAGTTGGCGCTCACAGTGCCGGAGCCGGTGTTGCAGCGCACGCAGACCACGACAATTTCCGCCGTTGTGAACGGGGCCGCGCTGGAGCCGGAGACCTTCTCCAAGCCCGGGCAGTACATCTACAAAAGGCCGGTTCCGGCTTCGGCTCTACAAGCCGAGGCGGTGACCATCGACTTTTCCCTGGACAAGTTCCTGGCCGCCGGAGTAGTGGAGGAGCGCGAGCTCGGCGTGATCGTGTCCTCGGCCGGACTCCTTGCACAGTGACCCGGGAAAGGACCCTCGCCGCAGCCGCATGGGCGCTCCCGTGGCTGGTCTGCCTGGCCGTCTACTGGCCCGGGCTTCTTGCCTGGTTTCAACAGGATGATTTCGCCTGGCTCGGCCTGACCATGGAAATCCATTCGCAGCAGGATTTTTGGCGCGCCCTGTTTGAGCCGCGGGCACAGGGGACCATACGGCCCTGGAGCGAGCGGGCCTACTTCATGGGGATGTACACGCTGTTCGGTCTGGACGCACTGCCGTTCCGCGCGCTGGTGTTTGCGACGCAGCTTCTAAATCTTTTCCTGCTTGCGCGCTTTGTGCAGCGTCTCACCGGGAGCCTTCTCACGGCCGGATGCGCCGGTCTTTTTTGGACAGTGAATCCGTCTCTGGGCGGGCCGATGTCGTGGTCCTCCAGCTACAACCAGGTGATGTGCACGGCATTTCTGCTGGGCGCGCTCGTGTTGTTTCAGCGGTATCTGGAGACCGGGCGCGGTGGATATTACTGGGCGCAGATGGCGGTGTTTGTGCTCGGCTTCGGGGCGCTGGAGATCAATATTGTCTACCCGGCCGTGGCGGCGCTTGTGGCCCTGGTTTCCAAACCTCGGAAGGCGTGGGCCACCCTGCCGATGTTCGGCATCTCTGGCGTGTACTTCCTGCTGCATAGCGCCATGGCGGCCAAACCAACCACGGGTCCTTATGCCAGGCATTACGACGCCTCGATGCTGTCGACTTTGTGGCACTACGTGTATCAGAGCTTCGGCTTCAACAATCTGGCGGAATTGAATCTTCCACCATGGCTGACACAGGCCGCCTCTGCTATGCCGTACGTGTTAGGAGCGGCCTTGCTGGGCTTCACCTTCCTCATGGTGTGGAGAAGGCAATGGATAGCGCTGTTGCCGGCCGGATGGTTTCTGTGTCTGATTGGCCCCGTGCTTCCCTTGAAGGACCATCTGACTGATTACTACCTGGTGATGCCGAGCATCGGCCTTGGGCTTTGGATGGCGCTGGCCTTCCACTGGGGTTGGCGCAGGGGAATTTGGATGCGGGCTTTAGTGATGGCGATGGCCGTTACTTATGTGGGGGCGGCGGCAACTTCGGGCCGGACCGTTGCCCGATACAACTATGATCGCAGTGAGCGGGCGCGGCAACTGGTCATGGGCGTGGCCCGGGCGCGTGAACTGCATCCGGGCAAGACCATCCTGCTGCAGGGTGTGGGCACTGAGCTGTTCTGGGCGGCGGTGAACGACCAGCCGTTCCGGCTCAACGGGTCTAATGATGTTCACCTCACACCGGGCTCGGAGGAACATATAGAGGCGCATCCGGAGTTGGGGGATGTGACGGCTTTTGTGTTTCCATCCGGGGCAACGCTGCGGGCGCTACAGGGGAATAAGGCAGTGGTCTATACACTGGACCAGGGGAGACTGCGCAACATCACCAGAAGCTACCGCGCCGTCGCCGCCACCCAGTTGAAGGATGAGTTGGCGCGGAGGATCGATGCCGGGCACCCGGCCTACGCGGGTCAATTGGGAGCCGGGTGGGAGCCGATTACAGAGAGGTACCGGTGGATGGGCAAACGGGCGGACGCGTTTCTGGGGGGGCCGCGGAAGGACGGAGAAAAGCTTTATCTGGCAGGGTTTTGCGCGGCAATTTTGCTGGCAAAAGGGCCCCTTCACCTCACTGTCCGCGTGGATGGGGTAGCGTTTGCGCCATCGAAAATCGAGAAGCCGGATGGGGCCTTTGAACTGATTTATCCGCTGCCGGCGGGGTTGGCGGGCAAGGAGAAGATTCACGTGGAGATGGAACTGGACCGGACCTACGTTCCGCCGGAAGACGGGCGGGAACTGGGGTTGGTGTTCGGATCCTTGGCCATTCGCTGAGTCGTGTCCCCACACCGGGGTGGCCCAATAGCCACACCGACCCGGGCGGGTGTTGGAAGTCGTTCACAAAGATTCCAAATATTTTTTCAAGAGAGAATATTCTTTGCTTGCACTGTGTTTTAACAGCAGAAGGTGAAACCAAGAGGCAAAAAAAGCGTCATATGAAGTACTGGAGGCTAATGCTAGAAGCAGGATCGACCGATAACAGAGACGTTCATCGCGCAACCAGGAATTGGGGAACGAGGTAGAAGAGTTTGAGAAAGAAAGCCAGGGGGCTTGACAATGGCAGTAAAATTGCTAGAGAATAGCGAGATGTCATCGGAAGAGTAGTTGAGGGGTAGTAGTTTCCACTTGGGCGGGGGCGGGGCCGCAACCTAACGGCAAGCATGAAAGAAGCATGGCAGCCAGGTTGGCGGCGGCGTGTTTGCTGTATCCGGATGGCATCAAGAAACTTTAGTAGAAGCCGCTTAGATTTTTGAAACTTTTTGGCGCTGTATGCGTCTGTATCACATGACAACGAAGGGAGTAGATGTTGAACAGAACCAAGGGAGAGCGAGTTGCCCACCGGTAACGAGCGAGCTTGCTTCTGAGCCTGCTTAAAGGAGAAAGACCATGACCAAGAGCGAAATAAACAAGTTTAAACAGATTCTGGACACCAAACAGGCCGAATTGGCGCGCGTGCTCCGGAACCGCGAGGCCATCGCGATTGAAAAGAGCCCCGACGCTCTGGACGAGGTTCAGCACGCCGCTGAACGAGAGTTGGCGATCCGCAATCTCGATCGTGAATCCGGTCTTCTCCGTCAGGTGAAAGTGGCATTGAACCGCATGCGGGACGGCTCCTACGGTGTGTGCGCCCACTGCGACGAGGACATCAACCCCAGGCGGATCGCGGCGGTGCCGTGGGCCATATACTGCATACAGTGCCAGGAGATGGCCGATCGGCTGAACACTACTCAGATTGAAGATGGCATGGAGGAGCTGGTGAGCGCAGCTTAAAATTGGTTAGCGCAGCCTAATTGTGTCTCCATCCTTCCCGAGGGCGCCGGCGTTACGGCCGGCGCCCTCGGGTTTCTTATGCGCGTATGCCGGCGGCGGAAACCATGCGGCCGGCCGCATCCCGATCACGCCGGAAGGAATGGAAATCGGCGGCCTCGCACCGGGTGCAGGCGTGCGAGGAGTAGACTTGGTCGTCCGGAAGTCCGGCTTGCCGGAGTTGCCTCCGTATCGTTTCCCGCAAATCCACCTTGCGCCTTTCCTGGCTGGCCTCCGCGCCGGGACGCGCTCCGTCTTGCGCGCTATGCATTAGGAATTCGGGCCACCAGGGCGAGAGCCGCTGCTGTACCTCCACCCCCACCTCGTAACAACAAATCCCGATAGCCGGACCGATGGCGGCGTGTAAATCATGCACGCTCGTGGAAAAAGCTACACGCATTTGCTCAATAGGCGCGGCAACCACATGATCGGCTACACCGCGCCAGCCGGCGTGTATGGCGGCTACAGCGCGGTTACGCGCGTCCACCAGCAACACCGGAACGCAATCGGCGGTCCGAATGGAGACCATCAGCCCCGGCTGCGCGGTGACCAAAGCGTCGCCTTCGCCAAAGTTGATGATACGGCCAACCGCGCCCGGACCAGCTCCGTCTTGCGGGCTGTTACTCAAAAGGATGGAGCGATTGGAATGGATCTGTTGGAGGGATGCCACAGGAATTCCATCGAGCCACCCATCGGAGTTGCGGGTGCCGAAGCCGTGCACCAACCAGGGGAAGGCGTCCAGTTCTTTCACGCGAAGGACGTGATCGGAGGTTTGATAAAACACGGGCGGGCTAGACCGGGCGCTGGATCTGCGCCACCATGACCTGCCGCTTGAAGTTGTCCAGCATGCCTTCATCGAGGCGGATCTCAGTGGGCCGGCGGACCAGCGTGGTCATGGTGTCAATCTTGTCCTGAAGTTTGAGCAGCGCGTAAAAAAGGTTTTCCGGGCGCGGCGGGCAGCCGGTGACATACACGTCGACAGGAACAATCTTGTCGACGCCCTGCAGCACAGCGTAGGTATTGAACGGGCCGCCGACACTGGAGCATGCGCCCATCGAGATGCACCACTTGGGATCGGGCATCTGATCCCAGATGCGTTTCAAAACGGGAGCCATTTTGAGAGTGACCGTACCGGCCACGATCATGAGATCGCTCTGGCGCGGGCTGGGGCGGAAGACCTCGGCGCCGAAGCGGGCAATGTCAAAGCGCGAGGTGGAAGAGGCAATCATCTCGATGGCGCAGCAGGCAAGGCCGAAGGTGAGCGGCCATATGGCGGACTTGCGCGCCCAATTGAAAACGTAGTCCACCGAAGTGGTGATGAAGTTTCGTTCGAACTGGTTTTGTACGAAGCTGGACATGCACTCTCCCTGGGTGGTCATTCTATCACTGGCGGGCAGGGGTTTGCTTGAAAGCGCACAGGGCGCATCCTGGCGGTACTGCCGCCCTTGCCAGCCGGGCGCGCCCGGCCAATGGAACCGGATCGACTCCGCGTACCTTGACCATCGCCGCCCGGCGCAGAAAGTTTCCGATGCGGTGACGGCAATGCGCCGGGAAGCGGTCTACCGGCTTTTGGAATCCTGCGAAATGGTTCAGCCGACCCCCGCGGTCTACCTGTGATCGGGTGTTG
>JAENWC010000155.1 GCA_016650235.1 Terriglobia bacterium | reverse complement strand
CTCACTGGGTTGCTGCTCTGGTGTTTTTGCCGTGGGAGGAGGCTCCGGCTGAGGGACGCCGGAAGCAAAAGGCGACTGGAACATGCGCGTGAACTCACCGGGTGGCCGCTCTGGTGCTTTGGGAGCGGGCGGAGGCTCTGGTGATGGGACGTTAGAAACAGCAGGCGACTTGACCGTGCTGGTGAACTCACCGGGTGGCTGCTCTGGTGCTTTGGGCGTGGGCTGAGGCTCTGGTGATGGGACGCTAGAAACAGCAGGCGACTTGACCGTGCTGGTGAACTCACCGGGTTGCCGCTCGGCTGCTTTGGGAGCGGGCGGAGGCTCTGGTGAGGGGACGCTAGAAACAGCAGGCGACTTGACCGTGCTGGTGAACTCACCGGGTTGCCGCTCGGCTGCTTTGGGAGCGGGCGGAGGCTGCGGCGGCGGAACAACGGAAGCGGGATGCGACTTGTCCGTGCTCGGGAATACTTCGGGCTGCCGCTCTGCTGCTTTGGGCGTGGGCTGAGGCTCTGGCGTGGGTACACTGGAAGGAGGGGGCGGTTGAACGGGGAACTGACCGGGCTGCCGCACTGCCGCTTTGGGAGCAACCGGAGTAGGTTGCCGCGCGGGAAGCTTGGCGGCGTCAAGCGCCTGGAACATTCTAGTGACCTCGCCGGGCGGTTTGTCTGATGCCGCCGGGCCGGCCGGAGTGAGGCCGGCGCCGGTACGGGCCTCGTGGCTGTCGAGCCAGGATTTCAGGTCGCGGCAGCCAGGCTCATCCAATGTAATGAGAAACCAGTAGCCATCATGCTCAAAATAGTCGATGACCGTGGATTCAGCCTGACCGGACAAGGCCCGGTGCAAGGCTGCTTGCAGCACCCTTATGTGCAGATCGGTTTCGATCCCGGCCGGTATGCGGTGAAGAAGGTATTCATCCGCGGAGCCTTCCCGCTTGGCCCGAACCGTCTCGATGTTGCGGCTGCCTAATTTCTCCAGCAGCGAATAGTTGCCTATAATATCCATGGTGGTGGCGGTCTCTGTTGACTACTCTAACGCCCATAACGGATAATTGCTACCCGGCTCACAGCGTCAAGTTTTTAGACTGAGATATAAATATTCGGGAGGTGGTCCGCATCAACGATGTTCCATTGCGTTGGCGCCGGCGATAACAGAGCGTGAGACATCTTTCCAGGATCGTTTGGTCCGAGGGCATGCACCTCGGGCCGCATCACTTTCAGGCGCAAGCAGCCTACTTCGACAACGTATTGCATTTCACAACCTCGGCCCTGTGGTTCTCCCCTTTTGGACTTTCCGGGTACGAACTGGGGCACGAAGCGCTTCGCAACGGAACGGTTTCCTTGAACCACGCGAGAGGAATTTTTTCCGACGGACTCACCTTCCACATGCCGGAATGCGATCCACTGCCGGAACCGAGAAACATCGCGGAAATGTTCCCCCCCACCAACAACAGCCTGGGCTTGAATCTAGCGGTTCCCCGCCGCAAGCCGGGCGGAGCCAACTGTTCGCCTGCCACAGACGGGTTGAGTGACAAGTTCCGATTTGGGATCCAGGAGCAATACGTTTCCGATGACAATACGGGGCAGGACGAAAAACCGATCAAATTGGGCCGGAAGAATATTCGTCTGCACCTGGACATCGAACCCGCCGACGGACTGGAGATTCTTCCTTTGGCGCGCGTGTTGCGCGACGGCTCCGGCGGATTCATTTACGACGACCGGTTTATTCCGCCCTGTCTCGATATCGGCGCCAGCGAACGGCTGATGAGCCTGCTGCAACGTCTGGTCTCAATCCTGCAGGAAAAGAGCGGGGTGTTGAACGTGATTGCGCGCGGGTCGGGCGGCCATCAATTGGGGCTCTCGGCCGAGCAGGTGGCCACGTATTGGTTCCTCCACGCGATCAACCATGCACTTCCGGGTCTGCGCCATCTTTGTTCCGTCCGGCATGGCCACCCCGAGCTACTGTTTTCGGAGATGTTGCGTCTGGGCGGCGCTTTGTGCACCTTTGGATTGGATTCCCATCCCCGGACGCTGCCCTTGTACGATCACCTCAAACTCGAAGAATGCTTCGAGCAGTTGGATGCGCACATTCTGGCCCACTTGGAAATGATTATCCCCTCCAACTGTATTCGGATTGCCCTCGCCCCGATCAGCAACTATTTTCACGAAGGCGATGTAACCGATCAGCGTTGCCTGGGCCGATCGCGTTGGATTTTCGCGATTCGCTCCAGGATGGGTGAATCGGAACTGATCCGGCAGACCCCGCAGCTGGTCAAAATCTGCTCGAATCAATTTGTCGCCGAGTTGATGCGCCGGGCGCTCCCGGGACTCGCCATGACCCATCTGCCCACTCCGCCACCGGCGGTATCGCCGAAAGTGGAGTGGCAGTATTTCTCCATCGACCGGAGCGGTCCGTGCTGGGAACATCTGCTGAAAACCAAGCGGGTTGGGGTTTATGTGCCTGGAGAAATCCCGGCTCCAGAATTGGAACTGCTTGTCATTTTGGATTCATAATAAGCCATGACCCCACAGACTCCCACTGCTGGCCACTCCACCGAGCAACGCCGGGAAAACCTTGCGCTGGTTTTCCAGGAAGTCCTGACTGCGACGGTCCGTCTGCGCGCAGGCTCACAGGCCATTACGGATCTGGAGCAATTCCGCGCCCAGGTTCGCGCCGCGTTGAAGCTAGCCCGGCAGGATGGTGCCAACCGGGGTTATCCTTCCGAATACGTCCAGCTTGCCACTTTTGCCGTGGTGGCTTTTCTGGACGAATCGGTTTTGAATTCCAACAATCCGATCTTCGTGGACTGGCCGAGGAAACCGCTGCAGGAGGAGTTATTCGGAGTGCATGTGGCGGGGGAGATTTTTTTCAAGAATCTCGACCGTCTGCTTGTTGCACCCGAATCCGAGGATTTGGCGGACGTGCTCGAGGTGCACCATCTCTGCATATTGTTGGGATTCCGGGGGAGATACCGGATGGGCGGGGAAGGGGAACTGCGGGCAGTGACTCAATCGGTGGCTGAGAAAATTCGGCGCATACGCGGCGGGGAGGCCGGTCTTCTCAGTGGATGGATGCCGGTGGCCGAACCTCCCGTCCGGGCGGTCGACCCCTGGGTGCGGCGTCTGCTTTGGTCCGCGGCGATCTGTTGCGGGTTGGTGCTGGTTCTGTTGATTGTGTACAAGGTTTCTTTGTCCTCCGGAGTATCGGACTTGCTGCCATTCTCGGATCGCGCCGTAGTATAGGAAACATAAATGAACGACACTCTCAAGAAAGCCGCCGTGGGTTGCGCATTCGTCCTTTTGCTCATCGCGGCTTGGTTTTCTGGAAGCTGGTTCCGGCTATCGGGCCCCAATCTGTGGCTGTACCGAATCAGTTTTGGCGTTCTCTCCGTTTCCGGCCTGCTGGCATTCCTGTGGATGCGATCGCGGAGAAGCCCGAATGCTTCCTCCTCAGGCGGCGGGGCCGTCCCAGCGGGCGGAGCGGCCGTCGATTTGAATCAACTGGATGTCTTGTTTCGCGAATCCGCGGAGAAACTGAGCGCCTCCAAATTGGCCCGCAACCTGTCCGGGCTTCCGGCGGTGCTGCTGATTGGCGGGCCCGCCTCGGGTAAGACAACCGCTTTGGTGCGATCCGATCTCGAACCGGAACTGATCGCCGGCCAGGCTTTCCAGGACGGCCAGATCGTGCCTACTCAGGCGCTGAATTTCTTCATCGCCCGTAACTCTCTCTTTGTGGACGTTGGCGGATCTCTGCTTCCATCGCAGGAGGCCCGGACACGCCTTTTCAAGCGGCTTCGGCCAGGACGATTGGGTTCGATTTTCGGCAGATCCTCTCAGGCTCCGCGGGTTGCGGTTGTGACTGTGGACTGCGAATCGCTTGTGGCCGCCGGGGCGTCCGAATCCCTGGCCGCATCCGCGCGCCTGTTGCGGGAGAGCTTGTCTCACGCCTGCCGGACATGGGGCATCAACCTGCCTGTCTATGTCCTGTTCACCAGAATGGATCAGATTCGATTCTTCTCCGAATACGTGGCGCAGTTGACGCAGGCCGAGGCCACCTGT
Organism: Terriglobia bacterium; assembly: GCA_016650235.1. Taxonomy (GTDB): domain Bacteria; phylum Acidobacteriota; class Terriglobia; order Bryobacterales; family Bryobacteraceae; genus VFZE01. The sequence continues at coordinate 8,557 of JAENWC010000155.1, read as the reverse complement.
GTTCTGGGCGCCACCCTGCCGTTCCGGGGAGCATCTCAAACCGGCACTTACGCCGAGGTGGAATCCAAGCGTTTAACGGAAGCCCTCCAGTCCCTCAACTTCTGGCTGGCGGATAAGCGGCCCGACGTTTTGTCACGCGAACATGACGGCGCGAAGCTGCCGGGGATCTATCAGTTCCCGCGCGAATTCGCAAAGCTGCGAACGCTGATAACCCAATTCCTGGTCGACCTGTGCAGACCGAGCCAGCTTCATAGCAATCCATTCCTGCGAGGGTTCTACTTTACAGGCGTGCGGGCGGTTGTCGTGCGCGACGTTGCGGTCGCCCCTTCCCGCAAGACGCCCCAGCAGGAGGCATTGCTGACCGATGCCACGGGGATTTTCGGAGCCGGGTCCAAAGCCCCTCCCGAGGCGTCTCCCAGGCTTTCCAGCGGCCGGAAAGTGCCGCAATGGGTGTTTCTGAGCCACCTGTTTCCGGACGTGATTCTGCGGGACGGCGCGGCGCAAAGCACCAGCAGCGCCAGTATGAAATCCGATTCTTGGCGGCGGGCGCTTCTTGCCGCCGCTGCCGTGTTTAGCCTGATTTATCTGACCGGGGCGACGGTCTCGTATTTCAACAACCGGGCGATTCAGGAGGAGGCTCTTGCGGCAACACAGGCTTTGAACACAACCCGGCTTGCCGAGAATGAGCTGCCGTCGCTTGCCGCGCTGCAGCGCCTGGAGACGCTGCGAGTGGTTGCGGACCGGCTGACGCAATACGATTTGTACCGGCCGCCCATGAGCCTGCGATGGGGATTATACTCGGGCGGGGACCTGCAGGCCTCGGTTTCACGTATTTATTTCGGCCACTTTCGCACCCTGCTGCTGAATCAGACGCAGGTTTCACTTCTGAACCTCATGTCACGGCCGTCGGCCGCCCAGGCGCTGGGCTATAAGCCTGTTTACGATACGTTGAAGGCTTACCTGATGACAACGTCGAATCCGGATAAGAGCAGTGAATCGTTTCTGACTCCCGTCCTGATGCACCACTGGACCAACGGCCGCACGATCGATCCGGCGCGGCTCGATCTGGTGCGCGCCCAATTCGCCTTCTACAGCCGGCAGTTGCTGATTCGCAATCCATTTCCTTCCTTTGCCAAACCGGATGCGGGCGCGGTGCGGATCGCGAGGGACTACCTGTCGAAGTTCGCTGGAGCGGAAACCTTGTATCAGGCGATGCTCGATGCGGCGTCGCGGAAGTTTCCAGTAATCCGATTTAACCAGCAGCATCCCGGCTCGGCCGAGGTGGTGCGCAACGACTATCCCATCGCCGGCGCGTTCACGAAGGGCGGGTGGGCATTTATGCAAGACGCAATCCGCCGGCCGGATGTGTATTTCAGCGGAGAACGATGGGTGATGGGAGATACCGCGTTTGTCAATCTCGACCTGCGCGCTTTGTCCGGCCAGTTGCAGAAGCGCTACCGGGACCATTTCGGCAATGAGTGGGCCGAATTCCTTCGTAAGACCAGTATCGTTCGCTATGGCGGGATTCCGGATGCGGCTAACAAGCTGCAGAAGACCAGTTCCATCCAGTCTCCTCTGTTGACGCTGCTGTGCATTACTTCGGAAAACACGGCGGTCGAGGAGCCAGCGGTGGCGGAATTGTTTCAACCCGCGCAATTTGTCACCGCCCCGGGTTGCCAGCAAAAGCTGTCGGGACAATCGAACTTGGCTTATATGGATGGGCTGATCAAACTGCAAGCGTCCCTACAGCAGTTGACCTCCAATATAGGCAGCGAGGCTCTGCGGGGCGAGGCGATCGGCGCGGCCACCTCAGCGCTGGTGGCCGCGCGGCAGACGGCGCAGAATTTCCGGATCGACAACATCGGACAGACCCACGCGCTGGTCCAAAAGCTGTTGATCGATCCGATCACTTACGCGCAGGAATCGTTGCTTGGGGCACAGGTGGAGCCGTTGAACGCCGCCGGAAGAGGATTTTGCGCCGACTTGCGGGGCCTGATGGCAAAATACCCATTTCAACCGAAGTCCACCACCCAGGCCAGCCTCGGCGAAGTGGCCGCGATTTTCCATCCTCGCGATGGGGCGCTTTGGAAACTGTATCAAGAGCACGTGTCCAAATTGGTTACCCGGCAGGGCAACAGCTTTACGCCGGTGCCTGGTCCGATCATGGTCACCACTCAATTCCTGGATTTCTTCCAACGCATGGCGGCGGTCAGCCAGTCTTTTTACAAGGACCCGGCGTCACCTCAGCCAAGGTTGGATTTCACCCTCCAGCCGGCGGCCAGCGAAGGCATTGAAGGAGTTACGGTGAGCATAAATGGACAATCCAAGCGCTCCGGTGGAGCCGCCGAAGCCTGGCAGTTTGCGTGGCCCGGAAGCGGTGCTCCCGAGGCGAAGCTGCAGGTCAAGCTGGGCGGCGGTTCCGATCTCGCTTATGTGAACTTCAACGGCCTTTGGGCTGCCTTTCAGTTTGTGGCCACCGCGGACCGGTTTGAGCCGGCGGGCGCCGCTTTCAGTTTGGAATGGACGTTGCGCACCTCCGTCGGCGATGTGATTTCTCCGAAGACTGGCAAGCCGGTTGTGGTAAGGTTTATGCTGAGTATGGGAGGCGGACCCCCGGTGCTGCGGCCCGGGTACTTGTCCAGTTTGAGTTGCGTCTCCACAGTCGCGCGCAACCGTTGAGGTGTGTAACCTAATGGAACTTCCAGCTAGCTTCGGCAAATACGAGCTGATCGAACTCCTGGGTGGAGGAATGGCCCAGGTCTACCGGGGCCGCGATTCGGCGATTGGGCGCACCGTGGCCGTGAAGATTCTTCATGAGAGCGCCGACGCCGATGCCAAAGCCCGATTTCTACGGGAAGCCAGGACCGCCGGCAACATCGATCACGAAAACATCATTCATATTTATGACTTCGGCGAGGTAGAGGGCTGTCCTTACATGGTGATGGAATTCCTCCGGGGGCAGGATCTGCGGCATGCCATCCAGAAGGAAGAAACAGGGCCAATCGCCAACCGTCTGGATATCGCGCTCGGAATCGCCAAGGCACTGGAACATATACATTCACTCGGCGTTGTGCACCGGGATATCAAGCCTGACAACATACACGTCGATCTCCAGGGCAAGGTCAAGCTGATCGACTTCGGCATCGCCAAGACCGCGGACTCCAATCTCACCCAACCTGGTTTTACCCTCGGAACCCCCTCTTACATGTCGCCCGAACAGGTTCGCGGCGAAGCCACATCATCCACGGTGGACGTGTATGCCTTCGGGATACTGTTGTACGAACTGCTCACTGGCAAGCATCCAGTAAGGGCCGATTCGTTGATGGAAGTGTTCCAGAAAATTCTGCAGGAGCCGATCGACATGGCTCCGCTGGAGCAAGCCGGAGTAGGCCAATCCGTCGTGGAATTGATCCAGCGTTCGGTGGCTAAAAAACCGGCGGAGCGTCCGCAAAGCATGCGGGAGGTCCGCGAGTCGCTGGAGAAGATCCGGGAAATTCAATCCGGGCCTGCCTGGATGAGCGCGCTCCGGGGTCTGTCGCCCCGAACGCTAGCCTATGCTGGAATCGCGGCTCTGGTTCTGGTTGCGATCCTTTATTTTGTCTTCCGTCCCGGTGGGCAGCCGGTGTCTCAAACGCCTGCCGCCAGCCCACCCTTGGGCATGGCGCTCATTCCGGCGGGACCCATCCAATTTGGGGACCCCGCCAAGCCAGTTGATGTTCCGGCGTTCTATATCGACAAGACCGAAGTTAGCAACAGCGAGTACGCCCGCTACGCCAAGGAATCCGGCAAGCCTGCTCCGGCGGGCGCCCCCGATGAGCCTGTCGCCGGCATCAGCCTCGATGAAGCGCAAGCCTATGCCAAGTGGGCCGGAAAAAGACTTCCCACGTCCCAAGAATGGGAAAAGGCCGCGCGGGGAACTGCGTCCAGGCTTTATCCTTGGGGCGATGCGCACGATCCGAAGCTGGCCAACGTGGCCCAGAGCGCCACTTCTCCGGCCTCCAGGAAGGCGCCGGTGAACTCAATGCCGGAAGGCGCCAGCTCCTATGGAGTCCTGCATATGGCTGGAAACGTGGCTGAGTTCGTCAACCAGTTCGACACCCCGGCGCCAACGGACGTTCAACGGTTTGCTTCGCTTCTGTCCCCGGCTCCTACCGCCGCCGAATCCTGGTGCAGGGTTCGCGGTGGATCCTACAATGCCCCGTTACCCCAAAAGGTCAACTTGGCATCAAGTCTGGTTCCCGCCCGCTACACGGCTCCCCATATCGGTTTTCGCTGCGCCAGGGATCTTCGCTGATCTCCTGCATATGATATAAGAATTAATGTATTTGCCGGGCGGGGTAGTTTGTCCGCACTCGCCCGGCGCAAAGGGAAGGCCTGATGAGCGACGGTTATCCGCAAGCCATTGAAGAACTGAAAAGGCTGGCCGAGGCGCTGGAAACCGCCGTGACCTTGGAGCAGCTTCGCCCGATCTTCTACCGGGCGGACGAGATTTCCAAAGAACATTCCAACGAGGAGTTGCAAGCCATCGTAGCCGGCATACACCGGCGCATCACCGAACGGGGAGCGTTGCTGCGGCAGGGGGTTCAGCCGCCGCCGTTGGAAGCAATTCCACCACCGCAACCATTGCCGCCATTGTTGGGAGATGACGATCCGCCGCCGAGCGTGACGGTGCCCATGTCTGCGCGGCCCTTACCCAGGAAAACAGGCCAAGTGGGGGCAGCTCCCGGAATGTTTGCCGCCGTGACCGAGTCCCCCAAGCCCCCGCCACCGCCGCCTCCCTTTTGGCAGCGGCCTTACATTCTGGCCGGCGCCGGCTTTGTGATCGTACTTCTGGCCGCCGCATGTCTCTATTTTTATCTTTATGTTTACCTGCGCCCCGCCTCGTCCCAGCTGATCGCGGTGCAACTTCAAACGATTCCTCCCGGGGCATCGATTCGGGTTGACCACATCCTCCGCGGCGTCACCGACTCAAAACTGGAGCTTCCGCCGGGAACTTACACATTGGAGCTGGTGCTCAACGGATACCAGCCGGTTGTTTCCTCACTTACCGTGAAGCCGGATGCCCCACGCCTGTTTTCCATGACGCTGCAACCACTGCCACAGACTGTTCGTATCTTCACCGACCTGCGATCCGGGTCTGTGTTGCTCGATGATCAGCCGGCGGCCGAACTACGGGAGGGACAACTGATTTTGGATGGAGTTTCTCCGGGCGCGCACCGCATTAAGATAGCCGGACAAGGCAGTGAAGCGGCGTTTTCCTTCCATCTCGAACCGGGAAAGGCTCCCCAGCTCACCACGCCAGTTACAGCGCGGAACGTTCTTGCCGTCGTCGTGAACAACTCAAGTTCCTCGGCCACCGCTCATGCCAATGTGGTCCCCATGAAACTCGCTCTGGATGGCAAGCACATGGGCGATATCTCGTCCAACGGGCTGCCTCTGGAAAGCGTGAATCCCGGTGATCACGAACTCGTTTTTGGCGAGGGAGACAAGGCACGCGCTGTATTCGTGAATTTCGGAGCAAGCCCCGTGCTGACCGCTTTTCTGAAACTCGACCTGAACAAGGGCTCATTGTTGGTGACGGCCAACGAGGACGGCGCGATAGTGTATGTGAATGGACGCGAGTATAAGCGGCCCATCGCGAATCGCGAGTTGAGAATCCCGCTTCTCGATGTTGGCTCCTATCAGTTGGAGGTGTCCAAGGACGGTTACGAGAAGCCGCAACCCCAATCTGTCGCCATACGGAAGGGCGGAGAGGCCCGTGTTGAATTCAACCTCCGGCCCATTCCTCGAGTAGCCGCGTTGCGGGTCGACGGAGCCACCCCGGGCGCCACCATCCTTCTGGATCAGCATAATCTCGGCACGATACAGCCCGACGGGACCTTCTCAGCCTCCGGCATTGCCCCCGGCGAACACCGGATCGACCTTCGCAAGGACAAGCGCCGTCCGAAAACTTTACGGGTTCAGTTCACCGCGGGAGAGACCGTGCACCTGTCCGGCAAGGACAAGGACCTGGTGTTGGCCTCGGTCGCGGGGGCCATTCGTTTGCAGATTTCTCCTCCGGAAAGCACCGTAACCATCCGGGGGGCCGATGACAAGCAGTCCCGCCCGGTCACGGAAACCACGCTCACCCTGCCGGAAGGCTCTTACCAGTTTATGGCGACCGCCCCAGGTTACCTTCCCAGCGGAGCCAATGTGGAAGTGCTGGCGGGGGAATCAATCGATGTGGATTTGCGGCTATCCAAGGAAAAGCTCACTACGGTTGTTCGCATCGGCATGGAAGGGTGGGAGCAGCCATCCGCCTGGGTGAAGGACGGGCAGTGGCTCGCTCGCAAGGGGGGGCGTTTTGTTCTCTTTCGCAAGCTTCCAGCCCCGGGAGTTTTTGTCCTGACCGCGGCGATCCTAAAGGGCAAAACGCTCCAGTGGGTAGTGAACTATTCAGATGACAATAATTACGATCTGTTCGAACTCGATAAGGATCGCTTCACCAGAAAGCGGGTGCGGGGCGGCAAGACGAGCGAGTTGTCCAAGACGAAACATGGAATCAAGGATCCGGACTTCTTTATTCTGACCGTGGACATCAGCCAGCATGTGCTCGTTCACAAACTCTACCGGAACGGAAACTGGTCGGGGCTGGATAGCGCTAGCTTCCCCGACACCGATCTTGTGAATGGGAGATTCGGATTATTGATTGCGGACAACACGCAAATCGGGTTGAGCAACTTTAGCTTTACCACTAAGTAGCCGGCCTGATTCGCGTATACTGTTGCTGATCCCCTGGCCGGAGTAACCATGCCTAAGTTTGAACTGATCAAAACGATCGAAGCCCGGAAGTTGAACAAGCGCAGCCGTCTGCCTTTGAACGGTCCCCCGTCCACGATTCCATATGCGGCCATTGTCGACGATGTCGTTCGGGATCGCGATAATGTCGCATTCACGCACCTGGGTGAGTTGTATCAATGTTCGTATTCGGTGTTTGCCGGAGCGATGGGTTCGACCGGGGAGGAGGATGCCGTTAGCGTTGCCCCTGAAGCGGAGGGTTCCGCGGCCGAGCCAGCCGAAAAGGTAAAGGAGCAGCGGCTTGACGGTCCACGGCTTGTGTGGGCGATGGTCAACTCGCCGTCCTGCCCCGTGGCGCGAGCCAAGGTTCCTGGAGGTTGGCTGGTGGCTTCGGGGAAGGGCGCCAGCGCTTCCATCGCCTTCTATCCGGACACCAGGCATGAATGGGACGGAGGGTCCCTGGACTAAATCCACCAATAACCCGGCAAGTGTCTGCTTTTCTTGTGGCCCAGATAATGAATCATGATTCCAGTGCCGCCTCGGTTATCCCAGGGGCACAGGATCTGAAACCGGTTCAACTGATCCTTAAGGAAGATCTTCTTCTGGTCATCCATCATCGTTTTAAGCAGATGGTTATCGGTTATGCTTCGGGGCTGAACGGTAATGCAATTCGGATCTACCGATACGACTTTCAGCTTGTCACCGTAAAGTTCCTGAATCCGGTTAACCACCTCCAGCATCTCGGCTGGGACTATCTTTCCACACGTCAACCGCCGCAGGTCGTCCATCATGGGAGCAATTATACTACTGATTGCCGCCGCAACGACTATTGAGCAAACTATTCCAGAACGACTAGCCAAGAACCTCGAACCACATGGGCTTCCAATCGTCCGGTTCCTCATTGTAATTAACCGTGATCTCTTCGCCGAACTCGATATCCCGCAGAGCGGTGAACTGAATCGTGCCCGCATCGAACTTGCGATAGAAACGGGCGTTGGGTGAGTAAGAATGATTGCACAGCGAGCAAAGCCCGAGCAGGAGCGCGCCGTCCTCTTCGTCATATCCCCAATGAAAATAGTAGTCGCCAAAGATGGTTTTATCGATCCATTCGAGCTGGCTACCCGGAAACACGAGCACCGGCGCCTCCTCGATCGTCTCGCCGGCCCGGATCATTCGCCGCGCAAAGATCCCGCGTCCTTTTCCCGGACTGTTCCCGATGGCGATCATGGGAGTTCCTTGCAGTAGATGACACAGTCGTCGCCGGGCTTGTAGAAATCCCGGATTCGTCCGGCAGCTTGATACCCGGCTGCTTCATAGAACAACCGGGCGCCTTCGTATTCTTTCCGTCCGCTGGTCTCGAGCGTTATGCGCTCTCCGCCCGAGAACCGGATGAAATCTTCAACATGCGCCAGCAGTGCCCGTCCCAATCCAAGCCGCTGGAACCCGCCGTGCACCCCGATCCAGTAGAGATGCCAGGTCGAGGCGGTCATTGCAATGGGAGCAACACACAGGTAGCCCCGAGCCCTGCCATCCACATCGGCGGCGAACGCCGAGTAATCGCCCAATATCGCTGAGTTGAAGACTTCAAGCCCGACCCGGACCTCCTCCTCGCTGAAGCCTGCGCTGGAGACCAGGATTTCCTCCACCGCGGCCCGGTCGTCAATCGTCGCCGAACGGAGGATCATTGCCGGTCTAGCGCCCATTCGAGTTGGGCATGGACAAAGCGCTCCCAACTCCAGCCCGCTTCCTCCGCGGCCCAATGCATTCCCGTGCCCGGCGT
>JAENWC010000154.1 GCA_016650235.1 Terriglobia bacterium | reverse complement strand
TTACCATCGGCGTGCAGTGAAATGCGGAAGCCTGGGAGGCAATGAAATGCAACGAATCGGCAAAGGAACGGGAATGGGAGCGAAGCGATTACTGGCCGCTCCGCTGCTTTTATTGAGTGCGCCCGGGCTGGCTCCAGTGGCACTGGCACAATCTCCAGGCACGTTCACAACTACCGGTAGCATGGGCATGCCTCGGACGGATCACACGGCGACTCTCCTTCTCAACGGCAAAGTCCTGATTTGCGGCGGCTCTACTAGTGGGCGGAGCGCGGAGCTTTACGATCCAGCAAGTGGGACGTTCACCACCACTGGCGAAATGACTATGGACCGCTGGAACCACACCGCCACGCTGCTCCCCGATGGTATAGTCTTGATTGCCGGCGGCGGGTACGCCGCAGAGCACACTGCACCCGCCAGCTCGGAGGTTTACGATCCGGCAACCGGCGTCTTTACGGCTACGGCCAGTATGATGGCCGCGCGGAGGCATCACACGGCGACCCTGCTCAGAAATGGCAAGGTGTTGATCTCTGGCGGATGGGGCCGCCTCGGCCCCCAGATTCCAGGTTACTCGCGTTGGGCTAGCGCGGAATTGTACGATCCTGCAACGGGCGCCTTCAGCTCGACTGGAGAGATGAGAGCAGAGCGTCTCGCGCACACCGCAACCCTGCTCGCTGACGGAAAGGTACTCATCACCAGTGGTGAAGGCCAGCACGATGGCGCTATTCCCTGGGTGGAACTCTATGACCCCGGCACGGGCGCCTTCCACCCCGGGGGCGAAGTGGGAAGCTCCGACACGGTCGGGCCGCAGACTGTGAGCTTACTGACCAGCGGACGGGTATTGGTTGGCCTCACGAACCCGTATAACGTTCCTACAAACGGCGCAAAACTGTATGACCCCGCTACTGCAACGTTCGCCGATACCGGGAACATGCGCGCAGCCCGGGCCGTTTCTGCTGGCGTTCTGCTCGCAACCGGCAAGGTCCTGCTCACTGGATACGCGCAAGGGAGTGGCAGCGCGGAGGTTTATGATCCAGCGAGTGGGGCATTCCTGGCTACCGGGGAAATGGTGACGCCTCGGGGAGGCCACACGGCCACTCTCCTTAGTGATGGCACGGTCCTGATCAGCGGCGGCTCCACCGGTTCGAACCGACTTGTCAGCGCCGAACTCTACCATCCGGACGCACGGATACCCGCGCCCATACTGTTATCCCTCGTTGGGAACAGACAGGGGCAGGGCGCAATTCAGCACGGCAGTACATATCAGGTGGTTTCTCCGGACAATCCCGCCGTTGCTGGAGAGATCCTGGTCATCTATTGCACAGGACTTGCCGACGGGAGTGTGATTCCGCCGCAGATCGCCATCGGCGGCCGCATGGCTGAAATCATGTGGTTCGGCAAGACTACCGGGTACGAGGGGTTGAACCAAGTGAACGTCCGCATGCCGAGCGGCGTCATGCCGGGATCTGCCGTCCCTGTCCGCCTGACCTATATCGGCCGTCCGAGCAATGAAGTCACAATCGGTGTGCGCTGAATCTCAGCCGCCGGCGCGTTGCCAGCGCTGCTGCGCAGGACTGCCGTAAACTCACCAGTTCGAGATTGATCCTGCATCTACTTCTATCTCTATGTCGTTCTCGACGTCTTCCGCCGCTATGTGGCCGGATGGATGGTCGCCGATCGCGGCTCGTCGATTATGTTAGCCGACCTCGGCGTGACCAAGACGCACAGCCGCCCACACGTCTCCGACGACAACCCGTTTTCGGAAAGCTAATTCAAAACCTTGAAATACCGGCCTGAGTGCCCGGACTGCTTTGGTTCCAAGGAACACGCCCGGAGCTTCTGCCAGCAGTTCTTCCCCTGGTACAACACCGAGCACGATCACTCCGGTCTCGGCCTGCTGACCCCCGGAGGTCGTGCACACCCAACGTGCCCATCAGGTCCGCGATCTCCGACTCACCCTGGATGCCGCCTTCGCGGCACACCCGGAACGTTTGGTCCGGAAACCTCCGCAGCCGCCCGCGCTGCCCACCGAGGCCTGGATCAACCCACTTCCGCCGACTTCAAGATGGCCCTGTCAAGCCATTTATCTGCAGGACCGAAATGGGTCTGGACTTAACGGCAGTTATCGGTATATTAACAGCATTATAATGGCACCTTATCGGCATCGACCGTGCCGCTGGAAATAGCGTTGATGACAACGAAAAAGCGCACCAGCTTTAATTCCACCTTGACCATCCGAATAGCTTCATCAGGCCGCATTCGTGGAACCACAGTCATCTGAACTCGCCAGAGGAGGTTGACCAAATCGCTACATTCGTGTCCAGTTGAGCGGTTTCGCTTTGCGTTAATCACCTTGATAGCGTCGCGTGTAAACGTAGATGGCCGAAAACTCTCTGCGCAACCTGCCAGATCTAATTCAACGACCGAATGGCATAGAGGGCGTTGCGGGTTCGAATGTACATTTTGCCTTCGCTGATCGCCGGAGTTGCGTAAATGTCGGAGTCGAATTCATTGATCGCCAGAATTTCCCAATCGCCAGCAGCACGCAGCACGACAACCTTGCCATGCTCGCTGGCGATGTAAACCTTGCCGTCGACGCCGATGGGTGAGGCGTAGTAGTCATCGAGCGCGCCCGTCAAACGCGCCTGCTTGAGTACCTTGCCGGTCTGAGCGTCCAGAGTGGTCGCGATTCCGCCGCTTCGGAAGAGGAACACCACGTCCTTGTAAACGAGGGGCGCCGGTACGTCGGGCAGCGACTTTTCATATCGCCAGAGCACGTGCGTGTCTGTCACGTCGCCGCTGCCTCCGAGCTTCACCGCCAATAAACCGTTGCGCGAGGAACGGCGGGTGCGGAAGAATGTCCATTCCCTCTCGTTCAGAAAGCCATCCCGGTCCAAGTCGATCGCACGCCAGGTTCCTGTGGGCTGCCAGGGCTGTGGAAGTTCCGGCTGAGAGAGCTTCCCGTCGTGATTGGCATCAGCCGCGATCACCTCGGCGAAGGCGGGCAGATCGACCTGCTGCCCCGCGTCGTTCCCGGTAGTCCAACCGTTGAAGTAGAGAATATCGCCGGCAATGGTTGGCGCCGATTTTGGCTGGCAGGTAAGACCTCGAACGAACCAGAGCGGCTCGCCGTCCACGATGGAATACGCGGTGAGCTGGTAGGAGCCGGGTGCGATGACTTGTGCGGGGCCGCGGGCCGGACGGTAAATGATCGGGGTGGAGTACCCGTTGATGACTTGGCGTGGTGTTTTCCAGGCGATCTTGCCGCTATCCGAGTCCACCGCGATAATGTATGCGTCGGTGTCCGTATCAAAGACGAGGATCACTTTTCCGTCGGCATAGACGGGCGATGCAACCACGCCGTGTTGACTGTTAAATGGTCCGAGCGGCAACTGCCATCGCTGTTTACCCTCGAAATCATAAGCGGCCAGGCCAAAATCAGCGAAGAAGACAAAGACGCTCTTTCCATCGGTCACCGCGGTGGGCGCGGCACGGTGATTGAGGGAATTCTGGGCTTCGCGCCTGGCAGCGGGGATTGACCGCCGCCACTGAACCTTCCCGGTGGTGCGGCTCAGGCACATCGTAATCAAATCATCGCCCTCGGAAGCGGTGAGAAAAATGCGATCTCCCACCAGGACGGGGGAGGACTTCCCTGCCGGCAGCTCTGTCTTCCACAGAACGTTCTTTTGAGGCCCAAACTCGGTAGGCAGTTGCCCGCAGGAAGGGCACAGTCCAGAGCCGTTCGGGCCTCGCAACTGAGGCCAGTCGGCGCCGAATAGACCGACTGCGATCAGAGGATAGAGAAGGGTGCGCATTTTATCTGCTACCCATTGTAGCGGTTGGCGAGTGCGAAAATTTTGCGCGACCGCTTTCAACAATAAGCCTGAAGCAAGCAACGGGGAAGCCAGACGTGCAAGCCATGGGAGAACGCTTCGGTATGGTGACGGGGAAGATACCCGAGGCATCGGGCCAGATCCGCGCAACGGCGCTTTCCCACTCATGTGGATAGCTTCCGGATCGGCGACCACCCTTGCGTTGAGCAAAATCGGGTGGCTCCGTGACACGCGGTGGTTAGGCCTTACACACAACGGAGGTTCCTGCCAAGGCGAATTGCCCTGAAATCTTGAAGTCGCTTACCGCCGTGCGCTTGAGGGAACTATGATTGTAATTCTGAACGGCCGCCAACGCGGTCCGCAAGCACTTGGTTCAAAGGAGACAAAAGATGTTGGGAGTCAATCCGTACATCGCATTCAAAGGGAATTGCCGGGAAGCGATCGAATTCTACAAGAGCGCGCTTGGCGCCGAAGAGCTGTTCACTCAGACCGTGGGTGAGTCGCCCATGTCCGATATGGGTCCGGCGGAAAACATCATGCACTGCACGATCAAAGTAGGAGATTCGACGATCATGATGTGCGACGACCCGAGGCCTGATGCCGCCGCAGGCAGTGGTAACATCAGCTTGGCAATCGGACTGAACGATCCGGAGCGGGCCAAACAAATCTTTGGGAACCTCGCCAAGAACGGTTCGGTGATCATGCCGCTCGAAAAGACCTACTGGGCGGAAGCATTCGGGATGGTGACCGACAAGTTTGGCGTCAGGTGGATGGTCAACTGTGACGCGCCAAAGTGACCGGACGCATTGAAAAGCGGAGTTCTGGACACGCCATCATGCGCTCCCGTGAATGACGGGCCAAGTGGAAGTTGCCACGACGGTGGTTTCGCGTTCTCCGTCTCTCCGTTTGTCTCCGCGTTCGCCTTGGCGGGCCAGATGGTGCGGGCCGGCAGCGGTCACCGCAGGCCGTTTCTCCCCGTCTCCGGCCGGAAACCAGGAGTGGGTTAAACTACTCGCAGCGCGGGTTCGGATCGTCCGGCCTGAGGCTGGACATGTTTGGCCAGCCGTTCAGTTAGCAGTGCGGAGAGTCCGCAAGAGGTCCAGGTCTCCACGCCGTCGAGTGGACCGGCCCGGGTCCGCCATCGGCGGCCCAATGGAAGCCACTTTCGGGTCAAGTGGGCGGACGCCGGCGAACACTACGGTGTGCGGGAAAGACAAACTCGGACCCTACGAAATCCTCGCGCCCATCGGCGCGGGCGGCTCCGGCGGGAACGAGGGCAGGATAGAGATTTTTGGGACACAGTTTGCACAAAACACTTGACGCAACCGCGCCGCTAAGCTAGGGTCGTAAGAATGCCCATGCCCACGCTCCAGGAGCAATTCGGCCAGATCGACATCTATCTTTTCGACCAGCTTCTGAAAGGCCGCATCTCACCCGGAATGCGAATACTGGACGCTGGATGCGGTTCCGGTCGAAACATCGCCTACCTGCTGCGGGAAGGGTACGAAGTTTACGGCGCGGACTCGGACGCGGAGTCCGTGGAAAGCGTCCGCTCCCTCGCCCGGATGTTCGCGCCCGCGCTTCCGGCGTCAAACTTTCGAGTCGAACCCGTCGAACATATGTCTTTCGACGATGCCTGCGCGGATGTGGTCATCAGCAACACCGTCCTCCATCTCGCCGGCGACGACGCGCAGTTCGAGTCCATGCTGCTGGGATCCTGGCGCGTTCTTAAGCCCGGCGGGCTCTTCTTCTGCCGCCTCGGATCCACGATCGGCATGGAGAGCCAGGTGGAACGTATCCAGGGACGCCGCTACAGGTCGCCGGATGGTTCGGAGCGGTATCTGGTGGACGCAGCGATGCTCGTCTCAATCGCCGAACGGTTGGGCGGCGAACTGGCCGACCCGTTGAAGACCACGGTTGTCCAAAATCTACGCTCGATGACGACATGGGTATTGCGGAAGAAGCTGCTCTGAAATAAGAAGGTGTCGCAGCTCGATTCGTTCGCTTGCACAGCCCGGTCTCTGGACAATGCCCCTTGCGGGCGGCGAGGAGCGTCTCCTGATCCCGCAAGCCCGAACCTTGTTCTGGTCCCTGAGCGATAAAGGAATCTACTACGCCGAACACTCCTCTGCCGGCCGGCCACCCACGCCTCATACCCGGCTTGAAGTTGGCCACTAGCGGCTTTGCCGCCTCCTTCGACGGCAACACCCTCTGGTTCACCAAAGCCGACCGTATCAACGCCGGGATCATGATGCTCCGCGGCTACCGCTAAGAAACTTCCTTGGCGTTCGGTTGGCGAGCCGATGTGGCGCACGCAGGAGTGTTTTCCGGCGCGCCAGCGCGCCCGGGTTAGCTCAACAGCGATGCCGCGGCATCGTCCATGAACCATGTGACAGCGCGGCCGTGATGGGAAGTGATTTGAGCAGGGTAGAGTTGCGGGTTGTAGGCGTCTTCGAGGATGGCGCGTATGGTTTCGGCCTTTTCCGCGCCAGTGACAAATACTATGTTGTGCTTGGCCGCGAGCAGGACGCCAGGCAGGAGCGTGACGCGGTATTGGGTCATCTTCTCGACATAGACGGCGGCGGCAATGCCCGTGCGGTCTTCGATGAGCGGCTCTCCGGGGAACAGGCTGGCGGTGTGGCCGTCGGCTCCGATGCCGAAATGGATGATGTCGAAGTGAGGCAGTTCCCCAGCGGCCAGTCCAAAGAAGGAGCGGATGCCGGCGGCGTAGTGTGCGGCGGAATCGTCGGGGCGGAGTTCGCCCTGAATGCGGTGTATGTTGCGGTGGGGGATGTGAGCCGGATGAATGAGGGCTTCCTCGGCCATGCGGAAGTTACTTTGTGGATCGGTGGGCGGCACGCAGCGCTCATCCACCCAGAACAGGTGTACACGGGACCAGTCCAGGCGGGCCTCCACCATGGCATGGAAGATGGGCTTCGGGGAGTTACCGCCGGAGATGGCGAGCGTGGCGTATTGCTGGCCGCTGAGGGCCTCTTCGAGGCGGACCATGATGTTACGGGCGCAGGCTTGGGCGGCCTTTTGTGCATCGGGGTAAGTGTAGCGATGGGCGCTCATAGGGAGTTAGCCGCCGGTGAGTTCCGGCAGTTGTTGGAGAACGGCATCATAGGCGGCATCCCGGCCGGGAAGAGTAAGCTCTTCGCGCAGGAGGTCATAGTCGGTAAGGGACGGAAAGACGGTATGGGAGTCGCGGAAGCCGGCGTGGAGTTCGACGGCGCGGTCCTGGCTGACGGTGATGGAGAGATCGAGGTTATTGCCGGTGAGAGCGACCGATTGAACGCGGGCGCGTGGAGCATCTCCGCAGCGGTGAAATTCGGACGCAACGGGGCGGCCAAGGCAATTGCGAAGCCAGGCAGTGAGGTAGAGGGCGGACATGGGGATGTGCTCGCCTTCATAAGAGATGGTGACTTTGTCGATGTCAGCCAAGCGGGCCAGGTGCGCGGGGTTGTCGAAGATTTGGGCAATGGATTCGCGCCAGCGCGTGAGGCGGGTCCAGGCAAGATCGCCGACGCGCTGGGAGCCGCCGGCGTTGCGAATCATCCGGACTTGTCCGGAGAGGCCGGCGACGCCGGCCGAGTCGATGATGACTTTTTGCGCGAGGCGGATGACGGGCTCGAACGGCTCGAGGGCGAGCAGGCGGCGGCTGCGGCACCAGAGGACGACGGGGAGGTCTGGCGCGGTGAGGCTCGTGAGGACAGGCGGGACGTCGGCCAGGCTGGACTGGCTCATGATGATCTCAATCTGCTCGCAGCAGATCTGCTGGCGGCTGCCAAAGGGCATCCAACATTGGGCTAGAACGCGGGACTGGAGGGCCGGGACGTCGCCAGGCATGAGGCGCAGCACGATGGCGCGGGAGGGATGATCGCGCATGAGTGCGGCCAGGGTTTCGCCGACAGCGGCCTCGTCTTCATTGCCTTCGGTGGCAACGATGAGGGTCATGGAGCAGGCGCGGAGAACATTGTTGGAGGATTCGCCTTCCTCTTGTTTGGCGAGGGAGACCCAGAGTTGGTCGAGTTCGCGGAGGATCTTATCCGGGCGTATGGTGGAGGCGGCCATGGATTTTACGGCGTCCTCCAGGCATGGCCGTGGCGGGCGAGCATATCGTCGGACTCTTGCGGGCCCCAGGAGCCGGCCGGATAGTTGGGGAATTCGAATTTGCGGGAGGCCCAGACGTCAAGGATGGGTTGTACAGCCCTCCAACTCGCCTCCACCATGTCCTGGCGCGTGTAGAGAGTGAGGTCGCCTGTGAGAGCGTCGACGAGGAGAGTTTCGTAGGCCGAGGGCGACCGTACACCGAAGCTGGAGCCGTACTTGAAGTCCATGGACACGGGGCGCAGGCGCATGCCGGAGCCAGGGTGTTTGGAGAGGAAGCGGAGCGAGATGCCTTCCTCCGGCTGGACGCGCAGGATGAGCAGGTTGGGGCGCGACCAGATGGCGCTGTCGGGGCTCTCGTTGGCGAACAGGGTGTGCGGGGCGGAATTGAACCGAATGGCGATGTCGGTGACGCGTTTGGGCAGGCGCTTACCGCTGCGTATGTAGAAAGGGACACCGGCCCAACGCCAGTTATCCACCTGGAAATTGACGGCGGCATATGTATCGATCCGGGCATCCGGGCTGACGCCGGTCTCCTGGCGGAAGCCCGGCAGTTCATTCCCGCCGACGCTGGCAGGGCCGTACTGGCCGGCGACGGCGTGTGTAGCCACCTCGTCATGGGACATGATGCGAATGGAGCGCAGGAGTTTGGCGCGCTCATCGCGGACGGCATTGGGTTCAAAGACGGCGGGCGGCTCCATGGCGATGGTGGCCATGATCTGCAGGAGGTGGTTCTGGATCATGTCACGGAGTGCGCCGGCTTCCTGATAGTAGGCGCCGCGGCCTTCCACGCCTATGGATTCGGCGGCGGTGATCTGGACGTGGCTAATGTAGCGGCGGTTCCAAAGGGGTTCAAAGATGCCGTTGCCGAAACGGAAGGCAAGGATGTTCTGGACGGTCTCTTTGCCCAGGTAGTGATCGATGCGGTAGACCTCTTCTTCGGGAAAGACTTTGTGCAAGGTCTGATTGAGTTCGTGGGCGGTGACGGTATCGCGGCCGAAAGGTTTTTCCACCACCAGGCGGCGCCAACCGCTGCCACGGGCGAGGCCGGAGGCTCCAAGGCCTTCAATGGCGGCGCCATAGTGGCTGGGCTGTGTCGAGAGATAGAAGAGGACGTCGCCGCCGGTCTGGCGCGTGCGGCTATTCTCCTCAATGCGATTGGCCAGCGCGCCATAGCAGGCCGGGTCGCGAAGGTCGCCTGCGATGTAGGAGATACCGGTGGCAAAGTCGCGCCAAACCTGTTCTTCAAATTTGGAGTCTTCCAGAAACTTGATGACGCCCTCGCGCATTTTTTCGCGGAACTGCTCATCGGACATTTCGGTGCGCGAGTTGCCGATGACGGCAAAGCCCGCGGGCAGGCGGCGTTCGAGCGCAAGCTGATAGAGGGCCGGCATCAACTTGCGGTGCGTAAGGTCGCCGTTGGCGCCGAAGATTACGAGGGCACAGGGCCGGACGCGGCGCCGGAAGCGGGCTGGATCCTGAAAGGGGTTGGCGGTTGCCATATGCTAAACAAAATAGCACGCGAATGAAGTTGCAAAGGAAAGAGTTGAGCTGCGCCTGGAATGGTTCCGACGGGCGGGGATCAGTTCAGGTATGATCGAGATGACCCCCCCAGATGCAAACCAACGGAAATAAGAAAATTGTGGCCGCCATGACCGACCTGATGTTTACCGTGAAGATTCATGAAGCGGCCAAACGCGCCGGCCTGACGGTGGACTTTGTCAAGTCCGACGTGGATGTGCTGGAAAAGGCGAGGGAGCAACCGCGTCTGATCATCCTGGACCTGAACTGCGGCAGCGTGGACGCCGTGGGATTGATCCTGAAAATGAAGGCGGATCCGGAATTGAAGGGGATCTACCTCATCGGTTTCCTGTCGCACGTGCAGGGCGAGTTGAAGCAGGCGGCGCACGTGGCCGGCTGCAACATGGTGCTGGCGCGAAGCGCATTTTCACAGAGCATCGTGCAGATCCTGCAGCGGCACGGCGGAGTAATGTAAGAAATGCCAGACAACAGTTTTGACATCGTATCGGAAGTGGAAATGCCTGAGGTGGTGAACGCGGTGCAGCAGGCCTTGAAAGAGATCCATCAGCGCTATGACTTGAAGGATTCGCATTCCAGCATTGAGTTGAAGGAGAAAGACAAGCTGCTGGTGCTGGCCAGCGCCGACGAGTACAAGCTGAAGGCGGTGACCGAGGTACTGGAGCAGAAGCTGGTGAAGCGGAAGGTCTCGTTGAAGGCGCTGGAGTACGGGGCGGTTCTACCAGCGGCGAACTCGAGCGTGCGGCAGGAGGTGAAGCTCCAGCAGGGGATCGCAATCGAGAAGGCGCGCGAGATTGTGAAGTGCATCAAGGACAGCAAGATGAAGGTGCAGGCGTCCATCAACGGGGACCTGGTGCGCATCTCGGGCAAGGATCGCGACTCATTGCAGGAAGCGATCCGGCTGCTGCGCGGGACCGATTTCGGCATCGACCTGCAGTTTACAAACTACCGCTCGAATTGAGTGAGTGGCGCCTGTGGCGTTTTAGAACTCGTAACGAAGCGCGAACTGCATTTGCCGCGGGCTATTGGCCTGCAAAGAGAATTTACCCCAATTCGCCGTGCCCACCCGTGTAAGGTCGGGAGATCCGAACCGGACCTGGTTGAACACGTTGAACGTCTCCCAACGGAACTGCACCGAATGGGATTCCGAATATGGCATCGTGAACCTCTTGGCCAATGCAAAAGCCCAATTCGATCGACCTGGTACATAAACTGTATTCCTGCTGCCGCTTTCTCCGGGCAGAGTAAAGGCCCATTCCGCCAAGGTAGCGGTGGGGTTGGACCACATATTCGGCCCTCCGCGTCCGGAAACCGCGGGCGCATTCTTCGTGATCGTGGTTTGGGTGATTGAGCCCAGCGGCGTACCGAGGCCGGTAACGTTCCAGTTAGTCGGCCAGTTGCGTCCATTGCCCACGCTCCAAGGCAATTCCGTGGACTGCGTCCAGATGCCGGAGAATTGCCATCCCCCAACGAAAGGATCCAGCCACTTTGCGGTGGTGGCCAGCCGTTTGCCGTTGCCAAACGGCAATTCGTAGATCCAGCTCAGGTTGTAGATGTGCCGTTGATCATAGTCCGATAGCCCGCGTCTCTGTGACGGGTTCCAGGAATTGACCAGGAATCCCGCAAACGACCCGCTATTTTCTTCCACCGAGGCCAGGTCTTGCGACTTGGAGTAGGTGTAGTTGAAATCGAGAGTCAGCCCCCCGGAGAACCGCTTGCGGAGGGACCACTGCATGGCGTGGTAGTTGCCTCCGCCGATCGAACTCCATGCCGAAAGCGCCGAAAACTGGGGATTCATCATTATGTTGGATCCGAGCCGGCCGCAATCCGGGTCGCAGAACTGGTCCAGATCGGAAAGGGCGGAAGTAAAATCGTTCGGATAGAAGCGGCCCACGCGGAAAACCTGCTGGGAGGCCGTCTCGGTGGCGGTCCGCAAATTGCTGAACAGGTTCTCAAAGAACGGAATGCGCGGCACCGCCCCTATGGCGACCCGGTCGTTGACCAGGCGCGCCATCTGAGACGCGGCCTCGAAGTAGGTCTGGCCGCTGGTGGGGTCGGTCATGTTGGTGGGCATCGCCAGGTCGCGATTCATCAATGATCGTCTCGACTGTCGTCCGACGTAGCTTCCTTGCAGGAACCACACGTTCCTGAATTCGCGGCCAATGGAAAAGTTCATGTTCATGGTATAGGGAATTTTGAGCGTGTCGTCGATGGAATTGGTGATCGCGAAACTGCCGATTCCGCTGGCAGGAAACTGAACGGGGAACCCACCGGGAGGCGCGGCACGGAGCAGTTGGCTCGGAACAGTGTATACGCCGGTGAACCTGGGGGCGGTGGAGGGGGTGAGTTGGCCGGAAGGGTTGGTCAGGTTGGTGGCAAAGCCAAATGCGGACACATCAAAGGTCCTCGCCAACGGCTGCCCGATCAGGTCATAGAACATACCCCAACCGGCGCGGATGGAGGTGCGTCCTTGGCCGCCAAAGAGAAATTTCCCGATGCCCGAGTCCGCATTGGGGGAATAGGCAATGGCCAAGCGCGGCGCGAAGTTTTTCTTATGGTACGGGTAGATGGGGCGCGCCTTGGGATCGTCGCGGCCGAGGAAAATGATCCGGCCGGCCCCTTCCTGGCTCTTCCCCTGATCCGCCAGATTGCCCCGGGTGTTGAACCAATCACCCAGAGGAATGTTTGTGGAAACCTGAACGCCATTCGCCTCATGAATCGGCGGCATCAAGGACCAGCGCAACCCGTAAGTGAGTGTCAAATTGCGTTTCAGACGCCAGGTATCCTGTCCATAGAATTCGTATTCCTCATTCTTGAAGTTGCGTTGAATCGGCACGCCGACGGACAGTAGGGAACCGTCGATTTTGTAATTGTAACGGGCGTTGCCCTGCGAGACGATCCCGAGCAGCGCCATAATCGAATCGTTGTACGCTGTGCGGTCGGCGGCGGCGAGGTCTGGCGGCTGGAGATCGGCTCCCGTGCCTCTCAGCCAGCTCACGTTGGTGGAAGCCGAATGGAAAGACCGGCCGAAATTGTTGGACTGGTTGGAAATCAGCCGCATGACAAACCCGAACTGCACCGCATGCGTTCCCTTGGTCCAGCTCACGTCATCACTGAAATAATGTAGAGGAATCTGGCGCGAAATTCCGGTCGTCAGTCCAAAGCGGTCTGACAAGTTTCGGAAACTGACCGCCGATGCGGTCTGGATTCCAGTGGTTTCCCGCGAAACGCGCGTGATTCCGTATCGGAATGTGTTCACGAGGTTGCTGGTAATAATGCTGTTGTAGCCGATGGCAAGGCCCTTGGCGTTGGTCAGGAAGACGTCATTCGGCTGCTCGCCGGGAAACTGAGGCGCTCCAGTCGACCGGTCGTTTTGCAACTGCCCCCGAAAATACAGATTGTGTTTCGGCGTCACGTTGTAATCAAAACGAGTGGTGTAGGTGGTGTTCCTCAGCAGCAGCGGAGCGGTAAACCGGAAGCCCTGAAAGTTCAATCCATCTCCCAGCGTAAAATCATTCGCCTGCGGGTAGGTATTGAATAACTGCAACACCTGCTGGTTAACCCCGATCCCGAGAGGGTCGCGCGCGCGAATCTGAGCCGGGCTCAATTGGCTCGACGCCCCCGCGGTGGTCCTGTATTGGATGATGCCCTGGCGCAGTTCGTTGGATGGAACGGTTCGGCTCACATTGGCTTCGCTACGGTTGTTTTGTTGCTCCCAATTGGCGAAAAAGAACAGCTTGTTCTTCTTGATGGGTCCTCCCACGGAGGCGCCGGGGATATTGATCAGCAGCTTGGGTCTCTTCACGCCGGAAAGGTTGTTGAAGAAAGTGTTCGCCGCCTGCGCGGTGTTCCGGTGATACCAGTACAAAGATCCGTGCCAGTCGTTGGTTCCGCTCTTGGTAACTAAAGATACCTGCGCTCCGGAGGACCGGCCTTGGTCCGCGTTCGCGTTTGCCGTCGTCGTCCGGAATTCCTGCACTGAATCCAGCGTCACCCGCAGCACGCTGGTAAACGCGTCACGCTCCATTTGGTCGTTGACATCGATGCCGTCCAGCGTCACATTGGCCTGGTCGCTCTTGCCGCCATTCACGTTCCCAAAGACATTCACGCCGGGTTGCAGCATCAGAATCCCGACAACGTTCCTTGCGAAGGAAGGCAGTTGCAGGATCTGGTGGCCCCCAATCGCATTCCCGATCGAGGCATCGGTTGTGTTCAATTGCACCGCTTCGGCGCTCACCGAAATGACCTCGGCCACCGCTCCCACTTTCTCAAAAACCACATTTACTTTCAGCGGCGAGTTGATTAATAGCTTGACATCATTGACCAGCACATCGGTGAACCCTTGCGCCTTTCCGAGAATCTGATACATGCCCGGCTGGACCTGCGGAAAATTGTATCGTCCCTGGTCGTCCGATGATCCGGT
>JAENWC010000153.1 GCA_016650235.1 Terriglobia bacterium | reverse complement strand
CGTCTGGCCATGGAAGACGTGCGCGCCAATCTCGCGAAGAACCTCCGTCTCGCCAGGGTGCGAGCCCGCGTCTCTCAGGAGGAACTGGCTGACCGGGCCGGAGTGGATCGGACTTATGTGTCGGGGATTGAACGCGGCATCAGAAATCCAACGATTGCCATTGTGGCTCGCCTTGCGAACGAGTTGGGGACAACGGCATCGAACCTGATCGCCGATACCTGACCTCAGACTTGAGCGACCAAGTCGCCGCACCCGAACGGCCATGGTCGGAACGGTGCATGTGTCGGGGAGATGAAGACGTCGGTGCCGCGAGTAGTGCTGGTACCAAATAGTTGCGTGTAATCAAAGCCTAAGGGTCCTTGCCGGACCTGGTGCCATACGGGGCTGGCCCCCACCGCGCCTTGGGAGCAGCCACGGCCCAAATTTTCCAATATCCTGCGGCAAGGTGCCCCGGCAGTCGCAGCACCTCGCCGCAGGACTGGCTAAAAGCCGCACCGGCACTCGCGCAGTTGCAGAATACATGCCGGCCTTCGAACCCCGCAAAGGCCCGGAGTTCTGGGGTTCGAGCAGAATACCGGCGTATTCTGCGGAAGAAGCTGGCAATGCGGTGCAAGCCCCGGACACTCCCCGTGAAATCCCCGATCTTGAGGCTTTCTAGCCGGTTGGCCCGTATTCTGGGAGCGGGGCGCGGCCGGCGGCAAAGAGGGCGCCGGCAGTCAGGCGCCAGGTGATCCGAGTATTGAGCGGTTGCCTTGATGCTGCGTAGTCGAGCATCGGCTGGTTGAGGTCGGTGACGACGTAGCTTGTGCCTTGGGCCAGCATTGGCGCTAAGGCGCGGGTGACGACCCCGCTGCCCGCGGCTGTTTCCAAGACGGCGGCTGGCGACAAGGATGCTGCGCGTTGCGCAATATCCGAGGCATATGGCTCGAAGATCAGGGGCACCATGTAGCGGTCGTAGTTTTCCGGAACAGAGCCGGCAAACACCTTGTCAGTTTCCAACACCCCTATCACCCGCTCATCCTCTTTGTGGCACGACGACTATCACATGGTGTCCAGCTGCTGGGAAATGCTGACAGGGATTCAAATTGGGAATCAGGTTAGGCTCCATCTCTCGCGGCTTCTACACCGGCGCGATGCACCCGGAGATCACGAGTGACAGCTGCCGGCCTCCGGCCAGCAGCATTAGGGCGGCGAGCAGCCCCCCGGGGCTAGACTTGCCGCTGCTGACCCATTCCGGACACAGGCTGTTGGCGACTGGCGGAAGCGGGGTCAATAGGCAATCAAACCATCAAACCGATATGTCATCTGACGCTACGATCCCCGCCAAACGTGCGACGCGTGTCGAAGAGGACTATTCCAGGCCCGCGTCCCGCAGGCGCTCGAGATAAAGGCTCAGTTGCGCGCTGCTCCTCCAGGGAAAGGCGGATTCGGCGCGTTTCATCGAGTAACCCGGCGACACTTCGATCAGGCGTTCAACCTCCTTACGCGCCTCGGAGACGCGTCCAAGGGCAACGAGTGACGCAGCCAGATCCCGGTTAGCCAGCGGATTAACGGTGGTCGAGTCCGTCGTCACGGCACGGCAGATCTCGACGGCCTTCTCGTAGTCGCCAAGTCCGTAGTAGCAGCGTCCCTTTATCCCCCACATTCGAACCAGAAGTGGATCGTGCGGACTCAAGCGTTGCGCTTTCTCGACCTTAGTTAGCGCATCTTCAGGTTCGCCCGCGAAACAAAGAGCGCAGGCAGAATAATACCATGCAAAGGCTGAGCTTGGATTGCATGCCACCCCGGCTTCCATCGATCGGAGGGCCGCATCGAAATCACCCTCGCACAGCTTCGACCAACCGTATCCGACGTGGCCACGCGGATCGGATGGCGCCAAAACGGTCGACTTCTCGCCTGCCGTTGACATGGCATCGAGCGCCGCACCCGGATCCTTTGCCCATCCCGCCCCGTGCCGGAAAACATAGGCCATGGACAGCCCGCCGAGGGCCTCGCCGTATTGTGGATCGCGATCGATGGCCGACTGAAACCATCGGATGGCAGAGGTATTGTCGGCCTGATTGCTTCTGTACATATGCCATAACCCGCGCAAATAAGCCTGCCAGGCATTTAGGCTTCCGGGCGGTGCTCCCAGGTACGGAGCAATTTCGATAGAGGTCAATTCGGGTTCCAGCGCCGCAGCTATCTTATCGGCGAGCTCGTCCTGGAGTGCGAAGACTTCCTCCAGCCCGAACTCAAAGCGGTCCGCCCAGAGCTGATGACCCGTGTCCGCGCCGATCAACCGGATCCCGACACGCAAGCGCGACCCTGACCGGCGAAAACTTCCTTCCACCAAATAGCGCACGCCGAGTTGCCGGCCTATTTCCGTGGCGCTCAAATGACGGAGTTTCAGGGCGAGCGCGGACTGACGAGCGATCACCGGGAAAGTGCGCCAAAGAGCGATGCGTGTCGAAACTTCTTCGGCCAATCCGGCGGCGACGTATTTGTCATTCTCATCGTCTGACACGACGTCAAAAGGCAGAACCACGATGGCCGGCCGCCCCTGGAACCCCGGCACCGGACGCGAAACATCCACCGACAGCGGCGTTCCTTCAGACTCGGCCGCGCGGTTCGGTTTTCTCGGATGGCCCGTTGTCTGCGCGACGAACCGATAGCCCTGACCGGAGAATGTTTTTATCACCGTCTGTTTCTGGCCGTCGTCGCCAACCGCAGCCCGGGCCGCATGAATACGCGAGGCAATTGCTGAATCGCTTACAGCGCGTCCGGACCACACAATTTCAATCAGGTCTTCTTTGCTTAATACTCTTTCGCTGTTTTCTATCAGCGCGGCCAAGATTGCATAAACTTGGGCCTCCATCGCAATGACATCGTCGTCGCGCCGAAGCTCGCACCGATTGGTATCTAGAACGTAGGTAGCAAAGCGGTAGAGCAATCTCCCTCCACACCGGCAACGGCTGTTTCTGTCTTCCCGCCCCTTCGCATTCAGAAGGTCCAAATCGGCACGTTGGCGCGATTGATTTGTAGGCGGTGGAGAAGAGCAAAGAAATATAAAGAAAACTAAAGGAATTGCAATGCGCTTCTCAAAGCACGAAGGGCGAGAACGTGGCACGATTGAAGGTGGTGCCGCGCTCGGCTGCGGGCGCGTCCCGCACCTCAATCTGAAGACGTCCCGGATGACCCAGGAAGTCCGTGTAGTCGATGTCCGGATACCCCCTGCATTCTCGCAATTGGGAGGAGCCAACACGATGGACGAAGCGACGCTGCACGCCAGAGTTGGCGAGCAAAAACGGTCTTCTAGTCCGATATTCCGCCTACAATCAACACGTGATGAATAGCGAAGGGAGCTTGCGAATGCCTCGTCCAGTAATCCAACCCACAGCCACCGTGGTCACATTCTTGGCCTTTCTTGCCGTCCCGGCAGCGGTTTCCGCCCACGGGGTAGACCTGCCGACCACATGTTCACAGGACGCCGACGCCGCATTCGACGAGGGTCTGACGCTTCTGCACAACATGATGTACATTCAGGCCGAGGCGGCATTTGAACGCGCCGCCGATATGGACCCCGACTGCGCGATGGCGCAGTGGGGCATCGCCATGACGAATTTCCATCCGCTGTGGCCGGGCGGACCGACGGAGGAAGAGGCGGCGCGCGGAACGACGGCCGCGGAGCGTCTGGCGTCTATGACGCCTGGAAACGAGATCGAAAGTTCCTTCGCCGATGCGGTGGCGGCATTCTATGACCCCGGCCATGAAGGTTATCCCGCCCGGATCGCAGCCTGGGCCAAAGCGCAAGACGTCGCCTACAAACGGAATCCGGATAACATCGATGCCGCGGCACTCGCCGCGCTGGGGCGACTTGCCAGCGCACCACCCGGTGCCGCGAGCATCGAGGCGAACGCCGCCGTGGGCGACCTGCTCGACGGCCTGCACGAGAGCGCCCCCCACCATCCGGGCGTCATTCATTACGCTATACACGCCTACGACAACCCGGCGCTCAAAGATCGCGGCGTCCCTTATGCGGCGATCTACGACGCGGCAGCCCCCGAGGCGGCTCATGCGTTGCATATGCCGGCCCACATCTTCACGCGGACGGGCGACTGGGCCAAGTCGATCGACCTCAATCGCCGATCGGCCGAGGAGGCTCTGAAACATTCCGACGACATCATCCCGACCGACTACGTTCACGCCATCGACTACATGGTCTACGGCTACCTCCAGATCGGAGAGCCGGAAAAGGCGGCAGAACTGGTCGATCAGATGCTGGCCATAGAAAATCACCAAGTCAGCTTCGGCGGTGCCTACGGCCTTGCGGCATCGCCGGTAAGACTGCTTCTGGAAAAGGATATGTGGGCCGAGGCCGCCGCGCTTTCGCCCATCATGCATTCCGCCATCCCGTGGGAAAAATTTCCACAGACCGTGGCGATGCGCTGGTTCGCCATAGGGTTGGGGGCCGCGCGAAGCGAAGGCGTCGAAACAGCGCGGGCGGCGATAGAAGAGCTGAAAGCGCTGAAAATGGCTATGGAGGACAGTGGCCAAACCTATTGGGTGAGCCTGACCGAGGGTCAGATCCTCACGATCGAGGCTTGGGTCGAATTATCACTGGGAAATGAGGAGCTCGCGATCGAGCTCGAAACCTCTGCGGCCGATCTTGAAGACGAGATCGGTAAGAACCCGGTGACTCCCGGCCATGTCCTGCCCGCACGCGAGCTTCTGGGCGACATGCTCAGCGAAGTAGGGCAGCCGGATAAGGCGGCGGAAGCTTATCGCGCGACACTCGCTGTTTCACCCAACCGCCACCGCAGTCTCGCGGCGTTGAATTGATCAACGGTGGCGATCTGCTTCGCCGTGAGGAGGGGGCAGCGGCAACTGAATCCTGCCTCAGCAAAGGGCGCCCATTCGGTTCGCGCTCGCCGTGAATGGCCGCAATCCGCCCTTCGTATCGGGCCTCGGCCTCGGCCTCGGCCGCACCGAGTAACCAACCTGGAGGGGCGGCTTTCGCCTCCCGCCCCTCGACTCCTCTGGGCCAGCGGCCTACTCCGGCAGGCCGGCCTTGCG
>JAENWC010000152.1 GCA_016650235.1 Terriglobia bacterium | reverse complement strand
TCCGGTAGTGGGCGGCGGGGGAGACCAGGCCGCCAGCGCGGTGGGCAACGGGATTGTGGAAGCAGGAATTGCCTCCTGCACGTTGGGCACCTCCGGCGTCGTGTTCGCGCATTTGGACCAGGCGGCCTATGACGCAGCGGGCCGTGTGCACACGTTTTGCCATGCGGTTCCGGGCAAGTGGCACGTGATGGGGGTCACGCAGGGCGCCGGACTGAGCTACCAGTGGTTCCGGAACCAGTTGGCCCCAGGATCCGGGTATCCGGCGCTGACGGCGGAGGCGGAGCAATCACCGGCCGGCGCGGAAGGATTGTTTTGGCTGCCCTACCTGATGGGTGAGAGGACCCCGCACCTGGACGCGACGTGCCGGGGAGGCTGGATCGGACTGACGGCGAGGCATACCCGCGCGGACATGATACGGTCTCTGCTCGAGGGAGTGTCGTATTCTCAAAAGGATTGCCTGACCATTATTGAAGCGATGGGCGTAACGATTTCATCCGTGCGGTTGTCCGGTGGCGGGGCCAGGAGCCCGTTCTGGAGGCAGATGCTGGCGGATGTTTTTGATCGCCGCGTATCGACGCTATCCACGCAGGAAGGTTCCGCCTATGGCGCGGGGCTGCTCGCGATGGTCGGGACAGGAGCGTTTGGATCGGTGCCTGAGGCATGCAAGGCGGTGATTCATGAAACCGAATCTTTACAGCCGGACTCGGCTCGCGCAAGAAAGTATCAAGCCGGCTACAGCGTATATCAAGGGCTGTATCCGGCCCTGCGCGCGAGCTTCCAGGCAATGGCGGATCTTGGATGAATTTGACGTAGGAGATCAAACATGATGAGAAGAAGCGCTCTGGTTTGTCTGTTGACGCTGGCGTCCGCCGGGCTTATGCCGGCAACGGATGCGGAGATCCAAGCGGCGGAGAAGGCTTGGGCCGGCGCTGTCGTGCGTCAGGATTTTGCTGCTTTGGAGAAGATCTACAGCCCGAAGTTAATCTATGCGCACTCGACCGGGAACGTGGAGAGCAAGAAAGAGTACATGGACCGGCTCCGGGGCGGTGCGCAGAAGTATGCCGTGGTGGATCATCAGAAGATGACCATTCGCCTGCACGGCGATACCGCGGTGGCGCATTGTCACATGCGTATGACCGGAGTGAGCAACGGCAAGCCTTTTGACGACCGCCTCATGTTGCTGCATGTGTGGGTGAAACGGGAAGGGCGCTGGCAACTGGCGGCACACCAGACCACCAAGCTGCCCTAGGGCACGCGCCTTCATGACCGCTGTCCTATTTCTTTCCGTCTTCCTGATTGCCGCCTGCGGGCTCATCTATGAGCTGATTGCCGGGACGCTGGCCAGCTATCTGCTGGGCGACAGCGTGCTGCAGTTTTCCACTGTGATAGGGACCTACCTTTTTGCAATGGGGATCGGGAGCTACTGGTCGCGGTTCTTACACAAGGTCCTGGTGGCGCGGTTTGTAATGATCGAATTGATGGTCGGCTTGGTAGGCGGGTTCTCCTCCTCCCTGCTGTTTCTTGCTTTTGCCTATACGGAGAGCTTCCGTTTTATTCTCTACGCATTGGTCGTGGTGATTGGAACCTTGGTCGGGTTGGAGATTCCACTGCTGATGCGGATATTGAAAGAGCGCTTCCAGTTTCATGATCTGGTTGCCAACATTCTGACCTTTGATTATCTGGGAGCGCTGGGGGCATCCATTCTGTTTCCGCTGTTGCTGGTTCCACGCCTGGGCCTGGTGCGGTCGGCACTGCTGTTTGGGATGTTGAATGCCGCCGTGGCGTTGTGGTCGACGTGGGTTTTCCGCGAACACCTCGCGCGCACCGCGGGCTTGCGCGTGGCGTGTGTATTGGGCTTGCTGGGTCTGGCTGGCGGGATGCTGGCCGCCGATCGGATTACAGCGATGGCCGAGCATAATCTATACGCCGACGAGATTATCCTGGCGCGAACCACCCGCTACCAGCGGATCATTGTGACGCGTTTCAAAGATGACTTGCGTCTCTTTCTGAATTCACACCTGCAGTTTAGTTCGAGGGATGAGTATCGATATCACGAGGCGCTGGTGCATCCGGGGCTGGCGGCGCGGCCATCGGCGCGGCGAGTGCTGGTCCTGGGTGGCGGCGATGGACTGGCTGTACGGGAAATTCTGCGCTACCCTGGCGTGGCGTCGGTAACGCTGGTGGATTTGGATCCTGAGATGACCGGACTTTTCACCACGCATCCGTTGTTATCCAAGCTGAACGGGCTGGCGTTGCGGGATCCGCGGGTGAAAGTGGTGAACGAGGATGCCTTTGTGTGGCTGGATCAGACGCGGGAACAATTCGACTTTGTGGTGATTGATTTTCCGGACCCGACGAATTTCTCTTTGGGGAAGCTGTACACCACGGCTTTTTACAGGGCGCTTTCCCGCCACGTCACAGCCGGGGGGCTTGTGTCGGTGCAATCCACTTCACCCTTATTTGCCAGGCAATCCTACTGGTGCGTGGTGGAGACGATGAAGCAGTCCGGATGGCGCACCTACCCCTACCATGTCTATGTCCCCTCGTTCGGGGAATGGGGGTTTGTGCTCGCCTCTCATGCGGGATCGAGTTTCGAGGTGGGGGGACAGCTTCCTGATGATCTTCGTTTTCTGACAATGGCCAATGTCGGACACTTGTTCCTGTTTCCCCGGGATATGGAGGCAGTGGAAGTGGAGCCGAACCGGCTCAACGATCAGGTTCTGGTGCGGTATTACGAAAACGACTGGAGCCAAGTGGCGCGTTAAGCGTAACGGAACTTGCTCCCTCTGCCGATGAATGAGTGGAGTGAAATGATGGCTTCCACTACCGTCATAGCAGACACGATACCAACCCAGGAAGCCGGCTTGGCAACGCCCGAGCCGGCGCAACCGTTGACCCTCGGGATACGGCAAGTAGCGCTGGTAGGGTTTGTGATTGTCACAATGCTGGCGCTGGTGACATCGATCTCGTATTCGGCTGGGCGCATCGTGAAATCCAACATTCCGCAATCTCCCGTGGCCGTTCATGTCGTCCGTGCGGCGCCGGCGGCATTGCCGCGGCAGGTCAACGCCGCTCCCGCGCCGGCCACACAGCAGACAGTTCACCCACCGGCACTGTCACGGACGCCTGCACCCGGGTCGCTCTTCTTCCAGGTGGCCGCGGTTGACCAAGGGATGGCTGAAGTGTCCGTTGAATTCCTTCTCCGCAAGGGCTTTGCGGCAAGAATGGCTCCCTCGCGAACGGAGGGCATTTTTCGCGTCCTGGTAGGGCCGTTGTCTGACGGAGCCGAGACGTCACGCGTCAAAGGGCAACTGGAAGCGGCCGGATTTCACCCATTCGCCCAACGTTACTAACGTAGTGCGCCGCTGATTTCGACGGTCATTGATCGCCCTCCGACTCAACCAGCTAAGCTAACTGAACTAACCAGACGAGACGGATCGCGGCTCCGTTTTTTGTTGTTGATCCGCGTGTTAAAGTAAGTGGTCCAACTAGCGTGCTGACGGCGGATCATCGGGGCAGGGCCAGCACTGGGGGAACGGGATCTCGGCGTTGGCCAGGTTTGCGATGGCTCCGAACTGCAGGGCCAGGATCAGGG
>JAENWC010000151.1 GCA_016650235.1 Terriglobia bacterium | reverse complement strand
CCTCGGTCTTCATTCCGGTGGTGTCCGGGAGGCGGCGAATGAATTCCTGGTTGGAACCGGCCACGCAGGCGGCCGTGCCGCAGGTGAGCGCGCCGGCCGCGCCCGAGGAGATCATGGCGGCTTCACAGCCGATCAATTCGGCGATGCGCTTGCCGGCAGCGTCGTGAAGTTCATTGAGCCGCACAAAGGAATGCGAGGCGTATTCGTAGGCCTGGACCACTTCCGGCATCATGAGCGAGGCGGTGAGAGTTGTGTAGGTGCCGGCGGCGTTGATGAATGTTCCAATGCCGAGCTCTTTGAAGTAGTCGCGCGCCGGCGTGCGGGCGGCCGCGAGCGAAGCCGGCAGCAGCCCTCCCAGGACAGGTATGGTTGAGAGTGATTGGAGAAATCCGCGTCTATCTGACATTTAGCGACCTCGTGAGAAATTTTTACGGCGCTGTTCGCGCTCTTGCTGAATCTTTGTGTATTCGGCGCGTTGGGTTTCGTTGAGGATTCCGTTGACCTGAGCGGTCTGGTGATGCTGAATCGCGTCGAATTCGGGTTTGTGCTTATCCGCGACTTCCCTGAAGAGGGCGCGTGAAGCATCGAGAATGGTGCTGAGTTTAGTAATCTGCTCCGGACTGAGTTTGAGCCTGGATTCCATCTCCGCCATGTATTTGCGCCGGTACTCATCGGGGGAAGTGCGGCCATTGTTGGCGCTCACCGAACGAGTGGTGTACATCCAGAAGCCCAAGCCACCCACCGCCACACCGGAGGCGAAGGTGAGCAGCAGATAAAGGACGACGACAAAACCAGAGCGTTTTATTCCAACGGGGCTCATTACTTCATTGTCCTTACTTCAGTCCTTACTACTGTTCGGGCTCGGCCAAAACCACACCGGCATAGGCCAAGGTTTCGGGCGCGTTGTCATTTGTCAAAGTTTCCAGATAGGTCTGTTGGTAAATAGGATTGGAGACTGCACCCAAGGGGCTAAACTGGAACACGGTAACGGCGAGGCATAC
Source organism: Terriglobia bacterium (assembly GCA_016650235.1). Taxonomy (GTDB): domain Bacteria; phylum Acidobacteriota; class Terriglobia; order Bryobacterales; family Bryobacteraceae; genus VFZE01. Next base: position 10,262 of record JAENWC010000151.1, on the reverse strand, counting down.
GGCGGCAACAACGCTGACCAGGCTGCGGGCATAGAGGCGCAGCTTCCAGGCGAAACTGCGGCGAGCCTCGATTCTCTCCCAGAGCATGGGCATGAAGCCAGCCCCTGGATCGAGATCCGGGGTGATTTCGCGATAACGCGCCAGCAAATGATCCAAACCGTGATTAGAATCGCTCATAAAACCACCGTCCATAATATATCAGAAGTCGTTGGTTGGGCTGCCCTTCCCGGGCACCGGCCCGGAACCGGCAGACTGCACCGACTCCTCGTACGCTTTCAACACTCTTTGCCTGGCCCGGAACAGCCGGACCTTGAGGGCATTCTCCTTGACCCCGTAAATCTCTTCCAGCTCTTTGAGAGAACGGCCCTCGACCTCCTTCAACGTTAGCAAAATCCGATCTTCCTCGGACACCGTGCTGAGCAGGGAATGGACAAACTCGCGAATGGAATCGGCCTGTTGCCGGTCGCTGTCTTGTTTGGCGCCGGCCACCGCGTCCGCCATCATCACCTGGATCTCGCTGAGATCGGCCATCCTGGACTCCTGCCTCCGCTTCTGCTTGCGCAAATAATCGTAGGCGGCGTTGACGGTGAGCCGGTACAGCCAAGGTTCGAAAACCTCGGCGGCTCTCAACTGATCCAGGGAGAAGTATAGCCGTAAAAAAACCTCCTGCCCAACATCTTCGACATCCTCCGGCCGGCCGATCAAGCGGGCAATGGTACCGAGAATCCGCTTGCGGTAAGCCGTCACAACCTGATTGAATGCGGCGTCATCGCCTTCCCGGGCCCTTTCAATCAGTTGGAAATCAACCAGCATGGCGGCAATGCCGGGCCACCACGCCTAGACCTTCAGGCCCTCAGTTGAAATGGCGCACCGGTAAATTGTTAGGTTACAAGGCATTGGCGGAATAAGCAAAAGCGGGCTTGACCGCAAAGGGCCGTCATGGCCCCCGATAACACCCGGAGTAACGGTCGCGCGCCGCGCCGCCACGCGCTCCGTTTGCGCTGTTGCTCAGAGGTCCGGCAATGAAACAAAAGGTCCTTTTCCAAACGGCAGGACCCTGCGGACTAGTTGGTTCTGTGCGGACGGGGCTTGGCAGCAACCCTTGTCTGGTGACCCCAAACGGTCGTATTGCTCTAAAGAGCGAATTAAGGTATCCACCACAGACTTGCGGCGGTACAAAGACCTTAAGTCGGCTGGAAAAGAAACCTTACCATTGGGGGAGGTAACGGTAGTTTTCGGAGTCATGTGTTAGTTATATCAGTACCAGTACTACAATGCAATGCGTAATCCCACTCGGTTTGGCTAGTCACCATATCGGCGGAAGACCATGGCCTCGAGGGCCGGTTCCAGCTTCCAGAGCAGCGCTTCCACCTCTCCATTGATCCCTGTCACAAATCGCACCGTATCCTGCCCATCGCCAATGGTGAAGACATCGTAGTGGCGGTGGGTGAGCGTGTGGATTCTTTGATTGCGCTTGAGGGTTAGCGCTCCCGCTTCAAGGGCTACCTCCACGGTTCCGTAGGCCGCATGTTGAAATGAGCCGCTGTACTCGCTCAGGGCATGGCCCGGTTTGGCGGCAGGCCTGCGAGTGGATTCAAACTCCCGACGGGTCTTGTCCAGGGCAGCGCGCGCCCTGTCGGAGGCTTCGCGATTTACTTTCCCCCAATCGGTTGCCGGCAGGCCCAGGAAACGGTCCGCGAGCGTCAAGGCGAGAATCGCAGGCACTTCACGGGCCACACGGTTGAGCAGCACCATAACGCCAAATTGCTCCTCCGGCAAGTACCACAACAGGGCGTGATGCCCGCCATAGGTTCCTGTATGCCAAACAGCTTTCCTGCCGCGGTGGTGCCCGAGAAAAAGCCCCATTCCATAGCTCAGGTCGCCTGGATAAGGACCGGGTGTGGCAGTGGAAGCGATCACCATCTGCGGGGTCTGCATCGCAGAAATGAAGCGCTCCTCCAGCACGGGCTTGCCATCCAATTTTCCGCGCGCGATGTGCGCTTGCAGATAGCGGGCCATGTCGCGGAGGTTCGATTGAATGGATCCAGCCGGGCCTATCGTATCGAGAGATGGCGCCAGGTTTTCGACCGGCAGCAGAGACCAGTCTGCCTTGCTCCGGTCATAGTGTTGCGCGTAGTTTACCTCCTTGGCGGCCTCCGACATGAGAGCTTTGGAGGAACGCATTCCGAGCGGGGCGAACAGCCGCTGTTGCATCATGGCTTCCCACTTCTCTCCGGAGACGGCTTCGCCGAGTAGCCCGGCGGTGAGAAACATCAGGTTGTTGTATTGAAACTCGACGCGGAAGTCGCGGCTTGGTTCGAGGTAACGGAGCCGCTGAAAGATCTGCTGGCGCGCAGGAGGCACGGTTGAGCCACCACCCCACATGGCGTCATGCCTGGGAAGTCCGGTACGGTGCGTGACCAGATCTCTGGGAGTGGCACGATCCGTTGCCACCGGATCTTTCAACCGGAATCCGGCCATCTGGTCCCGGACGGGTTTATCCCAATCGAGCTTCCCCTCGGCCTGCAGGCTCCACAGGCCAAGGACGGTGAAGGATTTTGAAATCGATCCGATTCCGAATAAAGTCTCTTTGGTGACCGGAAGCTTGGCGGCGACGTTGCGCAGTCCGTAGCCCTGCTCATGCACCAGACTGCCGTCGCGCACTACCGCCAGGGCAAGACCGGGCACTTGCCAATCTTTGAGGACGGAGTGCGCCAGCGCATCGATTTCCTGGCTGGTCTGCGCCCAGGCGGGCAGACAAGCCAGCACCGCAACGCACGCGCGAAGGATTCTCAGCATGGGTATTAGCATACTACCGGGGGCGGGGACCTAACGATTCAGGCGTTCAGTCAACCTCATCCTGGTAAGTACGCATGAAATGAGCGACGTGATGTGGTGAGCCACTGCAACAAACATGAATGACGAACGAGGGCGATTTACCTGGAAGCTACGGCGTGATGGCGATATCCACCTGATCGTGGAATGCGTCCGGTGTCTCAATGCCCAGCGGCACGTTGGCCCCGCTTGGCGCAGTTGGCGGGATGACGATGTTCAACTGATACAGCCCGGCCAATCCCGGCGACAACCCCTTGAAGGTTACCTGCGCCGATTCTCCGCCGACATACACGTTCACCGCCGCCGTCACCAGGCTCAACGGATTCGCGCCAGCCGCGGCGCCATCCGGCACAGCCGGTGCTGCCGCGCCCAGACCGGTCAGGAACACCTGTACCGTTTCTCCCCGCCGCGCCGGATTTGCGGCGCTCACCAGCGTGAAATTGGTTTTCAGTATTGCGCCAGGACCGAAGCCGGCCGGCGGAACTGAGAAAACCCCGGGCGACGTCCTCGACACCGGCGCTTGAATCTCATTGGACCGTGTCCCATTGCCGACCACCACGATCGTCGCGTTGCCAGTGGTTTCCGTGGCATTCGGAATAAGAAAACTGATCTGTCCCGCCGCAACCAGATAGACCGGCGCTGGCCGGTTGTTGACCAGCACTTGCACCCCGGCCAGTACCGTGGGAAACGGCAGGCTCGAGGCCGTCACCGTCGATGCGGCCAGGTTGCTCCCGAAAAGCGTGATGAACGCGCCCGGCGAAACTGGATTTCCCGCCGGGGCAAAGCTGGCCGCATTTACGGCGCCGTAAGGATGTAGAAACACTCCCGTCCCTGTTGCCACCGGCGGCGCACGCACTCCAAAAACCAACTCATAGTTGTTGCTATCGGCCAGTGCCACACCAGAAGAAAGAAACGAGTTTCCGCCCGCCCCAATCGCCAGCGAGTTCAACTCCACGCGGCCCGTACCGTCAGCCTGCACCGTGTAGCGGTTGATGCCCGTAAAATCGGTCACTCCGTCCAGCCCCCTCACGCGGCGGCTCATGAACAGGGCCCCGCTTCCGGTCGCGTTGCCCGATCCGGCGTGGGCATTCATCCGCCCGCTATCCAGTTTGATCCCCGCGGACCAGTACAGGTCCTTCCAACTCGCGTTGCTCGCCGTTCCTGCCACCGGCATCATCCCGATCAGAAAATCATGACCGCCAGCCTCCGTCGATCCCATCAGAAAAAAGTTGCCGTCCCTGGACAAGTACAGCGTCTTGCCCCCGCTCACCAACTGTTGGTTCGCGGTGAAACCGCCGGCCAGCGGAAAATTCGCTGTCCCGCTTCCATCCGCCGTCATTGTATAAGTGGCCCCGCTCACCTGCTGCGTTACAGGTCGCGTCCCAAGGTTGGCCGCCTGCCCGGTTATCTGTGCGGTGGCGAAGTTGCCATCGGTGGCCGTTAGAGAGAAGAATGCCGCGCGCGTCAGTGCCGGATTCCCATTCCTGAAATCCACCCCGGCCACCCGCCAGTTGCCGTTCAACGTGGCCGCCAAGGCGCTGGTGTGAGCGGGCACCGCAACCAACATGTCAAACACGCCTGCCCCTGTCTCGGTGGAAGAAGCCAGCAGCGCCGCATCGGCAAATCGCCCATTCATCGTCGTACCGGTGCGCAGTGGGTTAGTCAAAGTCAAAATACCACTTGCCCCCAGCGAATATGTGCCGCTTCCAGAAAGTGGAGTAAGTGCGCTGGTCCCCGCCGCCTGCTGTCCGATGAGGCTAAATCCACCCAGGCCATCGAATGTGGCTGTGGCCGACAACGATCTTGCCTCGCCGATCACGCCGCTCCCGTTGCTAACTGTAAATACCTGTCTTAGCAAGTACTTGCCTGTTAACGAGGCGTTGCTCAGCCCTTGTGCATACAGCGCGCCGGTGGTCGCCCACAGCATTCCTATCCAAACGAGACCCATCATCACACTTAGTCTCATAGATGTTGTTATCGTACCCTTTCCTCCTCGACCAAACACTAGAGCAACCTACGAAGTTTCTCGTGTCTTTTTACTAAGGTGAATTACCGGAGAAACTCTCCAGGCCGGTTTGGGTTCATTCAGGCATAATCGAATCATAGAGGGTGGGTCGAAAATGATGAGGATCATGAATACAAGCGCACGGAAGGCTGTTGTTGTCTCTACTCTAGCCGCGTCCGGATGGATGGGCTCCAGCATTGTCTGGAGCCAGGCGCAGGAAGAAAACGCCGACGGCAAACCGCTTGGCGTCGTCCACGCCGAGTGTGCCCTGTTCGGACCCAAGGGCGAGCAGTACCGCGCCTCGGGGCTCGATGCAGAGTCGCGCCGCCGGCACAGGCTCACCGAAATCACCGAACAAGTCCTCGCCATGTCCGCTTCATCGAAAACCAGTGGACGCCGCGACGTGGTGCCCGGAGCCAGCCGGACGGACCTGTTTCAACAATTGGACCAGATGGGCGCCATCGATGGCCATTTGTTCCGCGCCATGCAGGATGCCGGTGCAACACCGGCCGCCACCGCTGACGACTACACCTTCGCGCGGCGCGTCTCACTCGACCTGACCGGCCGCGTCCCCACGTATGCCCGCTTAGTGCAGCTCATAAACGACCCGGCTCCCGGCAAGCGCGCTCGCTATATAGATGAACTCCTGAATACCTCCGAGTGGGTGGACAAGTGGACCATGTTCTTCGGCGACCTCTTCAAGAACACCGAGAACAATACGCAGGTGCGCAAGTACAACGAAGGGCGCAACGCGTTCCACCTCTACATTAAGAACTCGCTGGCCGCGGGCAAGCCCTACAATGTCATGGCCACCGAGATGATCTCGTCCACTGGAACCAATAGCTGGGAGCAAGGCGAAGTGAACTGGAACGTCGGCGGCATTGTCACCGGCGGCCCCCGTACCGGCCAGGACATCTTTGATCAACAGGCCGCCAATGTAGCCGAGTCCTTCCTCGGCATCTCGCATGAAAACTGCATCCTCTGCCACGACGGGCGCCGCCATCTGGACACGCTCAGCCTTTGGGGCAAGCAGGAAACCCGCCTCGAATCCTATCAACTGGCCTCTTTCTTCTCGAAAACCGCCATACAGCGCGTTCCCGTCGCGGGCCCCGGCAATCGCGCCTACTATCGCGCCGTCAACAACAACGCCGCCAACTACCCGCTCAACACCACCACCGGCAACCGCCCGCCGCGCGCCCCGATCGGAGCCATCTCGAACGTCGCGCCGGAATATCCCTTCTACAACGGCGGCACTCCCAATCCCGGTGAACCCTATCGCAACGCACTGGCACGCCTGCTTACCTCCGACATTCAGTTCTCCCGCGCCGCCGTCAACTACATCTGGCGCGAATTCTTCGGCCGCGGTTTGGTGGAGCCGGCCAACCAGTTTGATCTGGACCGCCTCGATGCCGACAACCCACCGCCGGAACCCTGGACAATCCAGCCCACCAATCCAAGACTGCTCAACGCCCTTGCCCGGGATTTCATCGAGGCCGGCTTTGATCTCAAGGCCCTGATGCGGCAGATCACCAATTCCCAGGCCTACCAGCTTTCCTCCGCCTACGAGGGCGCCTGGAATCCGGAATGGGAAACTCTGTTCGCCCGCAAGTTTGTGCGGCGTCTCTGGGCCGAGGAGATTGCCGACTCCATCGTGCAGATCAGCAATCTGCCGCAGCCGTATGTGGTTGCCGGCCTCACCGGCATCAACTTCGCCATGCAGCTGCCGGACACCAAGAACGTTCCGGGCGGCAACATGCTCTCATTCCTCGACAGCTTCCTGCGCGGTAACCGCATTGAGGAAGACCGCCGCTCGGATGGCTCCGTCCCGCAGGTGCTCAACCTCATGAACGACGCTTTTGTTCATAACCGTACGCGTGCTTCCGGCACAGGATCCGCCACCAGCCTTGCCCGCCAACTGCTCAACAAATACACCACCGCGGCCAATGACTCGGCTCTGATCGCAGAAATGTTTCTCACCGTCCTGTCGCGCAACCCGACCGAGGCGGAACTTTCCGTGGCCCGCTCCTCGCTGGCCACTGGAACCAACACCGCCTTGCGCCAGCAACGCACCGAAGACCTTTTGTGGTCCCTCTACAACAAGGTCGACTTTATCTACGAGAAATAAGTAAGAGAGACCTATCATGAAGGGCCAACATACTTTTGACCGTTTCCAGAATCGCCATCCACATTCGCATAAGTTCTTCTTTGAGCGGCCTCACTGGAACCGCCGCGACTTCTTCAAATTGCTCGGGGCCGGCGTTACCGGCTCCGTGTTGGCGGGCCCGCCGGCCGTTGGGGAGATCACCGGAAAACTCAACGCTACGCCCATCAACAAGGCCAAAAACACCATCTTCATTCTTCTCGCCGGGGCCATCAGCCACACCGATACCTTCGACTTCAAGATGAGCCCGGACACCCCGGCCGCTCTCATGAAGCCGGAAACCATCAACGGCCTCGCATGGCCCACCGGCATCATGCCCAAGCTCGCCGGCAGCCTTCCCGACATTTGCATTGCGCGCAGCGTCCGGTCCTGGGCTTTGCAGCATACGCTTTCGCAAACCTGGACGCAGATTGGCCGCTCCCCCGCCGCTGCTTTGGGCGACATCGCGCCCAACATCGGCGCCATCGTCGCCGTCGAGAAGGATGCCGAGCGCCAACCCGGCCAGGTCTTCCCCACATTTCTGGCGCTCAATGCCGGCGGCGCAATCGGCTCCGGCTATCTCTCTTCCGCCTACGCTCCGCTCAAGATCAATCCCGCCACCAGCGGAATGCCGGATACTACCAACCCCGATGGCCAGCCGCGTCTTGATCTCAAATACGCTCTGATGAATGCACTCGACGCGCCTCTGCGCACGGGCTCACCCTATGGCAGGGAACCGGAAGACTACGGCAAGTTCTATACCGCCGGCCGCAACATGATGTTTAACCCCACCGTCGACCAAGCCTTTCGCTTCACCGCCGCGGACAGCCAGCGCTATGGGCCCTCCGGTTTCGGCAACGCCTGCCTGGTGGCCAAACAGGTGCTCGCCGCGCGCGGCGGTACACGCTACATTCAGATCAACCTCGGTGGATGGGATCATCATCAGGACATCTATGAGGATCTCCCGCCGCTGGCTAAGCAGCTCGATGACGGCCTCTCCGTTCTTTTGTCCGATCTGAAATCTTCCGGCCTCCTCAACGAGACCCTTGTCGTGGTGATGGGAGAATTCGGGCGCACCACGGGCCGCCTCACCGCGCAGAATGGCCGCGACCACTACCTCCAACAGTTCATCGCCTTCGCCGGCGCAGGCATCCGCGGTGGACGTGCCATCGGAGCCACGGATCCTACCGGCGGCGCATCCATCGAGTTTGGCTGGTCCCGCGACCGCGATATCCGCCCCGAGGATTGCGAAGCCACCATCTACTCCGCCATGGGCATCGATTGGACCAAGATCCGCTACGATGATCCCTTCAAACGCGGTTTCGAATATGTCCCCTATGCCAAGGAGGACATCTACGGCCCTATCAATGAGCTTTGGAGTTAAACTGAAAAGTCTATCCCGGTAAATGCCCGAAGACTTCACTCACCTCCTCGCCCAATCCGTTGTCTTTGAAGAACGCCTCCGCAATACGAAAGCGTCGCTGACTCCGGACTTTCCCTGGTATCCTTACGACTCCTTCGGCAACCTGCACATCCTCGATTCCCTCCTCCAGGGACCCCGGCGCTATCTTCTCGATCTCATTGGATCCGATCCGGTTCTGGATTTTGGCTGCGCCGACGGGGACCTTGCGTTTTTCCTCGAATCCCTCGGCTGCCAGGTACACTGCTACGATCAGCCGCCTACAAACCACAACGGCATGCGCGGCGTCCAGCTTCTCCAACAAACCCTTGCCTCTTCCATTCAGATTCATAAGGCGGACCTCGATGCAGGCGTCCGGCTTACCGAACCTGTCTACTCGCTCGCCTGCCTCCTCGGTATCCTCTATCATCTGAAGAACCCCTTCCATGTACTGGAGTCGGTGGCCGCCAAAGCCCGCTACCTTCTGCTCTCCACGCGCGTAGCCCGCTTCACGCCGGATCGCTCCATCGATTTCAAGCAGAAGCCCATGGCCTACCTGCTGGCGCCGGACGAGCTCAACGACGACGAGAGCAACTATTGGATCTTCTCCGAGTCCGGCCTGCGCCGTCTGCTGGAAAGAACCAACTGGCAGGTGCTCGACTTCATCACCGTTGGCAGCGAAGACTCCGATCCGGTCAATCCGGACGGCGACCAGCGCGCCTTTTGCATCGCGCGCAGTCTTGTGGCGGAGCCGGTCTCCACCGCCGATCTTCTTTCAGGTTGGCATGAACTGGAAAACCAGCGCTGGCGTTGGACCGCGCGGCGTTTCAGCGCTATCTTCCGCAACTGCTCCGATCCCTCCGGGCTCCGCCTCGCGCTGCAATTCACCTTGGATGCCTCGTTGCTCGATCGCCTGGGCCCGCTGCGTCTTTCCGCTGTTGTGAATGGCGTGCCGTTAGCCGCGCAGACGTATGCGCAGGCCGGCGCGCACCTGTATTCGGCGCCCCTACCCGCCCAGACACGCTCCGAGACCGGCGTAACGGTAGAATTTGAACTCGATAAGGCGCTACTGGCGGATCCGCCCGACCAGAGGCATTTAGGGCTGGTGGTTTCTCAACTGAGCCTCGGGTAACGCATGAATATCCGGCCGCCGTTGCCTGGATCGGGGCCTCAATGGCGCTACTGCTTGCGCTGGCGGGCCAACTCGGCCAGATAAGCTTGCTCGCGGTCGGCGATGTAGGCTTTGTAGCCCTCGGGATCGACCCAGACTTTGAGGGACGGGTCGGCCTTCCAGCGTTTATGCTTGGCGGCCATGCCGTAGTATTCGCCGTGGGCTCCGAGGAAGATTTCGCAAGGGAGCGACTTCCAGACTCGGAAGGACTTGGCGAAGTCTTCGGCGATCTCCGGATACTGGCGGTTGTTGACCAGGATGTAGCCCGGATTGACGTTCGGGCTTCCCACGATCACAGCCAGGCGGGATTTGCCTTCGTCGTTGACTTGCATGGTCCAGGTGGTGCAGCCCTTGGTGTGCCCCGGCGTAAGCAGGGCGGTGAGGGTAGCTCCGCCGAGGGTTATCTTTTCCCCATCCTTGAGGACTTTGTCGACGACACATGGTTTGGAGCCACGCATTCCGTTCCGGATCAGGTCGTCATCGCCCTTCATGACGTAGACCTTGGCTGCGGTCTGTTCCTTGACGAGGAAGTTGCCGTCCATATGATCGCCGTGCGCATGGGAACCAAGCAGGATCTTGATGTCCCGGTATTGGAAGCCCAGTTGTTCGATGGCGGCCTTGATCTTGGGAACCGTGCGCTCGAAGCTGGAGTTGATCAGGATATTGCCCTGGCTGGTGGTGATCAGATAAGTGGAGAGACCCTTGGTGCCGG
>JAENWC010000150.1 GCA_016650235.1 Terriglobia bacterium | reverse complement strand
GGGGTATTTCATTTAAGCTGGCGCGCGGAAAGGGACGGGGACTGGGCAGAGCGGATTGAAGCGGAACTGGCCGGCATCCGGGAACACATCAAGAAGGTACACGGCACGCGCCTGCGATTTCTCATTTGGGCCGGTATGGGCGGATCGGCGGAAGACAAATCCATGTACAATGCCGCGGGACTGCTATCGCGCGGCCCGCGCTGTTACGTGCTGGACTCCACCGACCCGGCCAAGCTCAAATACATTCTCGAAGACATGCAGCGGCGCTCGAAGTTAAGCCTGAAGCAGGTGCTGCAATCCACACTGGTGGTGGGCATGGCGCTCGGCATGACCTCCTATGAGCCTGTGGTGAACCTCGAGAAGATCAACGCGCTGTATGAAAAGCACAAACTGGACAGCAGGCCGAACTTTCTCTACATGACCATGCCGGGCTCGCTGCTGGACCAGTTCGCTAAGCCGCGCGGCTATGCCCGAGTCGAGCTGCAGATGGATGGAGGAAACTCGACCTCCGGCCGGCATAGCGGCCCGCTCACACGCGGCAGCCTCTATCCGCTGGGGCTCGCCGGTGTGGATCTCAGAGAGTGGATCGAGGCTACATACCTCGACAAAGAGCAGATCGACACAGCCTGGCAACTCTCTTCATTTCTGCATTCGCATGGAGTGGCGGGCCGCGATAAAGTGACGCTGCTCCTGCCGAAACCATGGGAAGGAGCCGGTCTGTGGACCAAGCAGAACTTCGAGGAGAGTTTGGGAAAGAGCGAGTCCATCGGGATCAAGATTGTCATCGGGGAAAAGGTAAAGCTGGCCAACTATCGATCCCCGAAGGAGCCGCGGCAGGACCGCGTCTTTCTTGCCTTTCAACAAAAAGGGCTGGATGGTCCGGATAAGACCAAACTGAGCATTCTGCGCCGCGCCGGCTACCCTCTCGCGATCGTCACTATCCCGCCCGGGACGCCGCTTTCCGGCTATATGCAGTTCATACATTACGCCGTGTTCGGCATTGGGTATTTGCGCGGGATGAACTTTGTCACTCAGCCGTCGGTGGAACTATACAAGGCCATCACGGGGCGCATTCACGCCGCCGCGCAGAAGCAGGGCGGGATCGAGAACACCAAGGAGTGGCAGCGCATGAAGGATCCCGCCACCACGCTCAGGTATCGCGGCTGTATCAGCATCCACCTCCACCACTTGAAGAACCTGCCGGACGCGCTAGCCAGCCCGCAAAGGGCCGTCCAGGCTCCCGATACGCCCGAACAGCAGCCGGCCACGCCGCCGGAACGAGTTCCGTTTTGCGGGCTGGCACTCAAGAGCGATGCCGCCGCCTGCTATGCCGCGCTGTTGCGGAGTTTGGCCGGCCAAGGCGCATTCGATTACGGCGAGCTGAGCTATTTTGGCGATCTGCGTTACTGCGCGCGCGGCCGGGCCATGCGCAAGTGTCTGGACCGCGCGGCCGAGAGCGTCTTCCGTTCTCGCCTCAAGGCGCCGGTGGATGTATACGAAGGTCCGGCGATGAATCACTCCTATCACGAGATGATCATCGGGCACGGAGGCTGCTTTTCCACCGTCCTACTCTCGGAAAGGCCGGAGCAGTTGCCTGCCGCGGGATATACAGCCGCCTATCACCGCGCTCAATTCCTGGCCACACAAATGGCATTGGCCGAACGGGGCCGCGCCGTTGCGGCCATCCTGGTGAAGGACCTGGAAGAAAACACGCTGCGCCACCTGGATGAGTTTTTCCGCCAGGTGGCGGCGCATCTGAAATAAGTAAAGGCATTCTTCATGGCGAAGTTCAAAGCATCCAAAGGCAAGCCCAAGATCTCGCAAACGCGAGGGCTGATCCCATGCGCGCTACTGATTGTGAGCGGCGTCGTTCTCATGAGCCTGTTCTTCTATGGGATGCTGAAGACGTCTAATTGAGGGACGGCCCTTGGGGGGCTAGTCAGTAATTCACAATTTCCATGCGACCCGACCAAAGAGAACCGGATCAAATGCGCGCAGTCCGGATACAAACCGGCTATTTACTCACCGCTGAAGGGTCGGCGTTGATCGAGGTGGGCAACACGCGCGTGCTCTGCGCGGCCACGGTGGAGGACTCGGTGCCGGGATTCATGCGCGGATCCGGCAAGGGCTGGGTGACGGCCGAGTACTCCATGCTGCCGCGCGCCACCAGCACGCGCACGGTGCGCGAGGTATCCAAGGGAAAGCAGTCCGGGCGCACGATGGAGATACAGCGGCTCATTGGCCGGTCGCTGCGCTCGGTAATGGATATGGATGCGCTGGGCGAGCGCAGCGTGATTGTCGATTGTGACGTTCTACAAGCTGATGGCGGCACCCGGACGGCTTCCATCACCGGGGCCTACGTCGCGATGGTGCTTGCCATCCGCCCATTACTGGTTTATAGGGCAATTCAGAAAAACCCGGTGCGGGACTTTGTCGCCGCCACCAGCGTGGGCATTCTCAAGGAGAAGCCGATTCTCGATCTCTGTTACGAAGAGGACTCGGGCGCCAGCGTGGATATGAATGTGGTGATGACCGGAGCAGGCGAGTTTGTCGAATTGCAGGCCACGGGAGAAAAGACGTCCTTTTCCGATGCGCATCTGGCTGAGTTGATCGCGCTTGCCCGGCGCGGCGTGGGTCAACTCATCGAGATCCAAAAGCAAGCGCTGGCGGGTTAGCTTCGGATGTTGTTGCACTGCGCCACCACCAATGCGGGAAAACTGGCTGAGTTCCGGCAGGCGGCCCGATACTTTGGGGCCGATTGGTGCATTGTGGAAGCCATGCCGGAAATGGGGAGGGTGGCACCATGCGAGGAGACCGGTTCCAGCTTTGAGGCCAATGCTATTGAGAAGGCTCTGTACTATTCGCGGCACACCCAGGAGCTCCTGTTCGCGGACGACTCCGGGCTGGTGGTGGATGCGCTGGACGGGGCACCCGGAATTTATTCGGCGCGTTACGCCGGCCCCGGCGCCACCGATGCGGACAACAACAGGCTTGTACTGGATCGAATGCGGGGCAAGCCGAATCGGGCCGCGCGCTTTGTGTGCGTAGTCGCACTGGCGCGGCAAGGTGAGATAATCGGCGTCTTTTCCGGCGTCGTGGAGGGACTCCTGCTGACAGAGCCGCGCGGGGCGCTCGGTTTTGGTTACGATCCGCTGTTCCACTATCCGGATCTTGGTTGCACGCTGGCGGAGTTGGACGGGGACCGCAAGCTGGGTGTGAGCCATCGGGGACGGGCGCTGTTGGCGCTGTTCCGGTTTTTGGCTAGCGATGAAGCTTCCAAGCGAGCAACCCGGCCAGCGTCTTCCCGTCGATGATTTTCCCGCGGCGGATCCAGTCCTCCAGCTCCTTCTCGCTGAACCAGCGGCACTCAATCCGTTCATCCTCCATTGGAGAGGCAGCACCCGACTTCAACTCCGTCGCCAGAAAGAGATTCATCTTCTCGGAAAGAAAGCCGGGGCTGGCATAGTAGGAAACCAGCTTGCGCCATTTGCCGGCGGTGAGGCCGGTCTCCTCCCTCAACTCGCGGCGCGCGGCCTGCAAGGGAGCTTCACCTTCATCGACTTTGCCGGCGGGCAACTCCCACATGAATTGTTGCGCAGGCAAACGGTACTGACGCACCAGCAGCACTCGCTTGCGGGCGTCCACGGCCATCATCACGGCAGAGCCGCGATGGTGCACGATGGCGCGTTGGATCTCGAACCCGTCCGGATCCACGGCACGATCCACGGTGACGCGAAAAAAGTCATTACGATAATACTCGCGGGAAGAGATGAGTTTCACTGCATTGTATTTTGGCACGCCGACGTTCTTTTGAGAACACGCGAGGATTGGGGAACTATTAGAGCCGGCTTCGGCCT
>JAENWC010000149.1 GCA_016650235.1 Terriglobia bacterium | reverse complement strand
TCCCGCTGGGCCTTGGTCAATGCGGCTGGCGAGGAGAACGTCTCGGTAACCGTCTTACCGTCTACCTTACGCGTCAATCGACTGTAGGGACCGTGTCCAGAATCGTTGGACTGGCGGCAGTGGCAGTTGGGATTTCCACAACGACCACCTGTGTCTGTGATAGAGCCAGGCCGCAGATCACCTAATTGAGCCAACTGAGATTGGACGGCGGCACGGCGGAGTTCCAGATCAGCGAGGGAGTCAGGCATTGGGGTTTCCTTTTTAAACCTAGCGTACTACTACGCTAGGTATCATGCCACAAAAAAGGAAACTCGATCAGATCGAACTTTCATGTCGCACACCCCCGTCACGGGCCTACGCAGAGGGCAGAGCCCGGCCATTTGGTATAATCCCCGCTATGCTTGCCGTAAGTCGGCCCCCGGTTGGTGAATCAGAGTTGGGCGGTCATTTCGGATCGCGCGAACAGCAAATACATCTCACAATCCTGGTTTTCTTTCCCGGCGTTCTGTTTTGGATCAATCCGAATTGGCCGTTTCAAGGGCTCGGCCATATGGACAATTGGTACTATTTCGGCCATTTTATCCATTTTCCCCGGTATCAGCACCTGGTCCAGAATTACCAGGGGGAGCGCCTCCCCTGGCTATTGCCGGGGCGTTTCCTAACCTGGCTGCTGTCCCCACCTTACGGAGGCCTGGCACTCACACTCCTAACGACCTCGCTTGCTTTAGTCTGCCTTTACCTTCTTGTGAAGAGATTTAGCGATGCCCGGACGGCGCTTCTGGCTGCATTCCTGATGGGAGGGCACCCCTGTTTCATCGGAGCGAACGGATGGAATTATTTCAGCGGTGGCTCAATCGCATATATGCTGCTGGCCTATCTCCTGATTGTGAGAAGCCACAGCTCTTCCTATCCGCGGCTCATGATGGTTTTGGCTGGGTTCGTATGGGGCGGCTTGATTTATATGTACATCGCCTGGCTCATATTCACTCCCGTCTGCCTTCTTATGTATCTGGCAGGGCGTGACCCCTCACAAAAGGTATTGAGTAGGGCTGGACTGGCCCAGGTTGTCCGGGCAGCCGGCTGGCTAGGAATCGGCTTCGGCATGATGACCGCCCTTATGGCGCTTTTGTACCGGGCAATTGTGGGAGTGCCGGGATTCTTTTTTGAAAAAAATGTGGCTGCAGCGCGTCAGGTCGCCACCTTTGTTGAAAACCCTTATAGCACTGGCAACTTCCAGTGGATATCTTCAGGGGCTTGGGTCGTCTTTCCAGTCCTCGCTTTGAGCGTTTCTCTGGCCGCCGTGTTTCAATACAGGCGGCTGATGGATTGGTTGCCATTCCCTGTTCTGCTCATGGTGGCATCCTACATCTACTCCGCTTCCATCATGATTCTGATGACCATTCGGCAGAGCCGGCTTTTGGAGTTTGAATACTTTGCCGCGATCCTGATGCCAACTCTTTACGGTAGTCTGGCTTTGCTTGCGCTGAAGGTTCCTCCAAAGGTAAGACTGCTCCATTGGCTCGCGGTATTGTTGGCCTCGACGGTCATCACATCGGGTGCGTTGTGGGGGCCGTATCTGTACGAGAAGAGCCTGGGTCAGGGCATGCTGTATCCCTACCTGCTGGGATTGGCGGGGATTGCAGTATGGTTGGTCTGGCCGGGGCGACGTTTTTCATGGACTCTGGTTTGCCTCTTGCTTGCCGCGTCCGGTTTTGGTCTTGTGCCCGGATTCACGGTGATGGCCTATCGTGCCCAGTTCAACGGGTTGGGCGCCTATTCGCGCGTTGCTCAACAGGTGCAGGTTGTGGACGAGCACTTCACGAGCAGATCCCACTCGGCCGATGCTCGCTACCCTAAATTCTGGATCAACAATTACGACCATGCAAATACATCCGAATATCGTGCTGTCATGTGCGCCTTTTCCGCCCATGGTTTCTCCATGTACACCTACCCCAACGTAGAGAAAGGGCGTGTTTACAAACCGGGCAGCGAATTGGTCTTGATCACTCCCAGTAAAGACGTATTCGATGACGCCAACCAAAAGATGACTGCGGCCGGCATGCCCTTGGCCTTGGTGGGGCAGGACTTCGTAGACGACCCCGATCACCCCAACTGGATCACCTACGTCCGCATTTTGCCTCCAACCGCTCCACATTGAACGCGAGCCGTCAGATGGAATTACCACCGATGTCTTTCGACAGATTTCCTAAACGCCGTCCGCCTCTGCCGGCGGAGTTTGCCCGGATCTACCTGGCCCATTACAAAACGAACCGTGAAGGAAAATCCCCTGCCTCATGGCTTTCGAAAAAAATGGAGGGGTGGCTCCACAAGCAGGTGGCCGGGGAGGGGTGCGGCCTGGATTGCGGCGCGGCCACACTGGAGATCGGGGCTGGAACCCTCAATCAACTGGAATATGAACGGCGGGAGGGACCGTATGACATCGTTGAGCCGTTCCGTGATCTATACGAATGCTCTCCCCATCTGCCCAGAATTCGGAATATTTACGACACCATCCACCAGATACCATTATCACCGGTGTATGGCAGGATCACCGCCATTGCGACTTTTGAGCACGTTTGCGACCTGCCCCAAGTAGTGGCCCGATCAGGCTTGCTGCTGACTACTGGCGGAACGCTTCGCGTCTCCATACCCAGCGAAGGAGCGCCACTGTGGAGGCTGGGATGGATGCTGACTACCGGGCTTGAGTTTTGGCTGAGACACGGCACGAATTATGGAGTTTTGCTGCGTCACGAGCACGTTAACACCGCAGCCGAGGTGGAACAAGTGCTGCGGTATTTTTTTGCAAACGTAAGCGCAAGGGTTCTGGGTTTGAACCGGCGTCTTTCTTTTTATCAGTCGTTTATCTGCTCCCACCCCATCGTTACCCGCTGTGAGGCCTACCTGTAGATGTCGCTGTTGGGAACTGGTGTATAGCTCGTATGATGAACACGGGACGGCGCTTGACCTCCTGAAAGATGTAGCCCACATAAAGGCCTATTATCCCCAAAGTAATCAACACTGCACCACCCAGAAACAACAGAACAAACATCAGCGAAACCCAGCCCAGGGCGAGTTCACCCCCTCTTCCTCGCAACCAGATGCTGGATACGTACAACACTTCCGTTAGCGCCACTACTAGAAAAAGGGCGCCCAACACCATCGCCATTTGCAACGGCACTAATGAGAACGAGGACACTGCGTCCATTGCAAGGCCCAGCATTTTCCGGATGGAGTACTTGGCTGAGCCAGAGATCCGTTTGTTCGGTGTGAATTCAACTACGGTGGTGCGGAAGCCTACCCAGGCTACCATGCCGCGAAGGAAGCGATGATGCTCCGGCAGACTTCGCAACGCAACGGCTACCTGTGCACTCACAAGACGGAAATCCGCCCCGCCCGGCTCCAATTGCGTGGACCCGATCAGGTTGAGTAGGCGGTAGAACATCCTGGAAGTCCATTGTTTCGCTTGGGGGACTTCTTGCTGGTCCATGCGCCTGGTGAGGACCATGTCGTAACCGCGTTGCACAGCTGACACCAGGTCCGGAATGAGGCTGGGGGGATGTTGGCCGTCACCGTCCATCGTGATCAGGTAATCGGCGCCGGCGATGTCCATCCCGGCGGAAAGAGCCGCCTGGTGGCCGAAATTGCGGCTCAATTCGACAACCGTGACGCGCGGGTCCTTTTCCGCCAGACGGATGAGCATCTCAAGCGTGCAATCAGTGGAGCCGTCCTCAACGTATATGATGCGGTAGGGATACTTGAGCGACTCCATCACGCTGGACAATTCCTGGTGAAATTGCTCCAGCCCAAGACTTTCATTGAGCAAGGGGATAACGACGTCGACGCTTTTAGGCAACAGCCCGCAAAACTGAGCTCGTCCCGACGCGGTGGCTGGCTGTTGCTCGGATGTACCAAGGGCCGGGACAGCCCTTTGCGTGCTAGGATCATTTGGCAAGGCAACTCCTCCGGTGCGTAGGCTGGTTAGCAGCCAAGCGCCTCATGCGGGTTGCATGAACCCACCGATTATATGTTGTCGAGGCCTCTCCTGCCTAGCGGCCCCCGGGCCTCACCCGCCGCTTCCGTAGGATAATGGTTGCAATGATCGAATCCACCCCCGCCATTCTCACCAGGGAATTGCGCAAGGTTTACGGCGAGAAGGCTGCGGTTGACGGTCTCAATCTCACCGTCCCGCAGGGCTGCTTTTTTGGATTTCTTGGACCGAACGGAGCGGGGAAGACCACTACCATCAAAATGCTGATGGGTTTGGCCCCGCCCACCAGCGGCGGCATAGAGCTGCTTGGCCTCCCCATGCCGGAACGCGCTGTCGATATCAAGGGCCGCATCGGTCTGGTCCCCGATGAATCGCTGCTGTTCGACCACCTGACCGGCCTCGAGTTCGTGGAGTTCGTGGGCCGCATGTACAAGCTGGACCGCGCGGTCGCAGCCGGCCGGGCGCGCGAACTGCTGGAACTATTTGAGCTGGACGGCAGCCCGCGCAAGCTAATCGCCGAATACTCCAAAGGCATGCGGAAGCGCGCCGCCATGGCCGCTGCCCTCATACACCGCCCGCAACTCTTTCTCATGGACGAACCTTTTGAGGGGGTCGACGCCGTTGGCGCCCGGCTGATGAAAGACATTCTGCTCGATCAGGTACGCCAAGGCGCAACGATTTTCCTCACCTCACATGTGCTGGAGGTGGTGGAGCGCCTGTGCAGCCGCGTTGCCATCATCTCCAACGGGCGTCTCGTGATGGAGTCCGACATGGCTGAGCTTCGGAGCGCCTCGGAAACCCTCGAGGACACCTTCGTACGCGTAGTTGGCGCGGACCGCAACGGCGACACGCTGGATTGGCTTTAACCGATGCTGCCACAGATCCGAGCCATTCTCTGGGCGCAGTGGCGCACGCTGCTCAATTTCTACCCGCGCGGCAACATGGGCAGCCTTGTCTTCACCGTTACCATGTCCCTGGTCTGGTATGGAATGGCCGCCACCGGAGCGGTGGGCGTTGCCATCCTCTTTAGGGACCCAGGCCACATGCAGCTCATTGAGCGCTTCCTGCCCACCGGGCTCATGTTCGCCTTCCTCTACTGGCAAATCGTTCCTATTCTGCTGGTCTCCACGGGCGCATCGCTCGACCTCAAGCGCCTGGCCGTTTACCCCATCACACACACGCAACTGTTCGGGCTGGAAGTTCTTCTCCGCCTCAGCACAGGGATCGAGATGATTTTGGTTCTCACCGGCGCAACCATCGGCCTGCTGCTGAATCCCTCCATCCCCTGGTGGGCCTGCACTGGCTTCCTGCCCTTCATATTCATGAACCTTTGCCTTGCCGCCGGACTGCGCGATCTGGTGGGCCGCCTGCTGGCCAACCGGCGCATCCGGGAAGCCGCCATCTTCGGTCTCGTCCTGCTGGTCGCGCTGCCCCAAGTGCTTCTCATGTCCGGTATTCCCTCACCGATCCGCCAGTTCGCCAAGGAGTTCCGGTTTGATTGGTGGCCTTGGATGGCAGCCGGGCGAATCGCATTCGGCAAATCCTCCGTCACGGCGTGGTCAGTATTGTTGGCCTGGACCGCGGCCGCGTACCTGTTTGGCCGCTCGCAGTTTGAGCGCGGGTTCCGGTTTGATAGCGAGGAAGCCCGCGCCACTTCCACCAAGCCCGCCGGCCTCCTCAGTAACAGCGGCAGTCTGGTCGAGTTTTTCTACCGTTTGCCCAGCCGGCTGTTCGCCGACCCTCTAGGGGCAATCATCGAAAAAGAGATCCGTTTCCTGAGCCGCGCGCCCCGCTTCCGCCTGGTCTTCCTCATGGGCTTCAGCTTCGGTCTCCTCATCTGGCTCCCGATCGCCTTGCGCACGGCGAACACGCAAGCCTCCGTCTTCGCCTCCAACTACCTCGCCGCCGTTTCCCTGTATGCCCTGCTGCTCCTGGGCGAAGTCTCTTTCTGGAATACCTTCGGCTTTGACCGCAGCGCCTCCCAAATCTACTACCTGCTGCCCGTCCGTTTCTCCACAGTGCTGTTGGCCAAGAATATCGCCGCCGCCATCTTTGTCTTTCTCGAGGTCACCCTTGTGGCGCTGATCTGCTTCATTTTGAGAATGCCCGTCTCCGGTCCTAAGCTCCTGGAAGCTTACTCGGTTTCCTTTGTCCTCTCCATCTTTCTCATGGCCATCGGCAACCTCGGCTCGACGCACTATCCGCGGCCCGTCAATCCGTCCCATTCCTGGCGCTCCGCCTCGGCGGGCCGCTTCCAGGGCATGCTCCTTTTGATCTACCCCATCCTCTCCATCCCGATCATGCTGGCCTACCTGGCTCGCTATGCCTTCTACTCCAACTGGGCCTTCTATGGTGTGCTGCTGTTTGCCGCCGCGCTCGGTCTGGTGATTTATACAATCGCGATGGAGTCCTCCGTACAGGCGGCCGAGGAGAGAAAGGAAAAGTTTCTAACCGCGCTCTCCCAAGGCGAAGGCCCGGTCTCGGCTTGAGCAGATCCGCTCCCTTTGGTCACGGCTTAGAATCGGAAGCGGTTGGAAAAAGCGCAAAAGCCGGGTTCATTGGCTCTTCATGGCTTTCGGCCAAGGATATCCGCCGCGGCCTGCATCGGGATGGATGTAGCCTTTGGGCAGCTCTTTTTGCCAGGCCAGCAGCCGGGCAGATAGAAGTTTCACCACTTGTGACAGATGCGCGGCTGCCAGATTATTCATTTCCGTGGGATCTCGCGGAATATCGTATAGCTCCAGGCGGGACTTATCGGGATTCATCAACAGCTTCCAGTTGCTATCGCGCGCCGCGAGCATTGGACTCTGATCGAGCACGTGCCCGTAAACGGGAAAGCGATTCTCCCAGAACAACGGCTTGCGACGCGTCCGCGGCTTGCCGCGGAAGGCGTCCGAACAATTCTCTCCGTCCACAGCCGGATGGTTCACGCCCGCCAGATTGCACACGGTGGGAAGAAAATCCACGCCGGCGATCACCGAAGCGCCGTCCACATTGCCGGCGGGCGTGTGGCCCGGCCACCGGAGGGTAAACGGCGTCCTGATGCCGCCTTCATACAAGCTCCGCTTGATGCCGCGGAACGGGCCCGCGCTTGCAGCTACGCCATAGTGCGAGACAAACGGAATGAGGCCGGACTCCGGCCCATTGTCGCTGGACAGCATGACCACGGTGTTTTCCGCCAGTCCCAACTGGTCGAGCTTGTCCAGCATACGGCCGATCTGCCGGTCCAAATTGGTGAGCACGCCATAGTAGATCTCCATCGAACCGCGATGGCCCGCCCAACCCGTACCGAGACTCTTGTAGGGTTCCATCATTTCATCGGTGGGTTGGAGGGGCGAGTGTGGATCGTACATCCAGGCGTTGATGAAGAATGGCTTATCGCGGTGCTGCTCGATGAAAGAAATGGCCTCGCCGGCAATCGTTTCACTGGACCGCACGCGTGCGCCAGGGCCTTTCATGCAAGGGTCATACCGGTTGATCCCATAGGTTTCCGGATCAGGCGCACTGTTGCCGCTTCCCAGGTGCCATTTCCCAAAATGACCTGTGGCATAGCCGGACTGCTGGAGCAGGCGCGTCACGGTGGGGGTCTTCGGATCCAGATAATCCACAACACCGTGCCGGCGGTTCTGTTCCGGGGTGGCCAAGTAGTCGTGAATCCCCAACCGCGAGGGAAACTGCCCGGTCATGATTCCGGCGCGGCTTGGCGAGCATACCGGGGCGGCCACGTAGAACTGTGTGAACCGCGTCCCTTCCCTTGCCAGACGGTCTGTGTGCGGCATGTTCAATTCACCGCGAACGGTCCAGCCACCGTGCGCCACCGTGTTGGTGTGGCCATAGGAGGGAAGATCTCCCCAACCCATGTCATCGCAAAAAATGAACAGGAAATTCGGGCGGCGTCCGGTTTGCGCCTTTGCGAAAGCCGCCGGGGCCGCCGCGGTCGTTTTTAGAAAGTCTCTACGGTTCATGCCATCGCCTTCTTTCATGTAACACGCGCAAAACGGAGCTGCTCGCCGCGAACTTAAGTCCCGCGTTTCTCCCCTGAATGGTGGCGCGCCGAGCGCCCTTTGCGCTTCCACTTTCGTCCCGTCGCATCGGCCGTTTGGATGGCGTCAACCACCATGGCAGCGGTCACGGGGAAGGGCTCGTTGTGAATGGTTTCGCCGAGCGAGGTGGCGCGCCGGGCCACCTGCTGCAACGTCTCGTTGGAAGCGCCTTCCAGTCCAACCTCGGCCAGAGTTACAGGCAGGGCGACGCTGGTTGAAAACCTGAGTACTTCATCCATCAAGTCCCGCGGCTTGTTTTCCAATACCAACTGAACCAAAACTCCGAAGGCAACCTTCTCGCCATGCAGGTAGTGGTGAGTGGCGGGCGCGGCTGTGAGGCCGTTGTGAACGGCATGCGCCGCCGCCAGGCCCGAGGATTCAAACCCAAGTCCCGAGAGTAAAGTGTTGGCCTCGACCAGCCTTTCCAGGGCAGGCGTTACGGTTTGTTCCCGGAGCGCACCGAGCGCATCGACACCATCGTTGAGGAGTGTGCGGTAGCAGAGTTCGGCCAACGCCAGCGCGCTTTGCGTGGAAGCACCGCCGCGCATGTTCTTTACGTTACCGGCAATGCAGGTTCGGGCTTCAAACATGGTGGCCAGCGCATCGCCCATGCCGGCCACCAACAGCCGGGGCGGACTTTGCGCAATCACCTGCGTGTCTACCAATACGAGGTCCGGGTTGCGCGCGTAGATGCGATACTCCTGAAATTCCCCCGCCTCGGTATAGACCACCGACAGCGCGCTGCAGGGAGCATCGCTGGATGCCACGGTGGGACAGTTCACAACCGGGAGAGCGAGGCCGGATGCAACCGCCCGGGCAGTATCGAGCACCTTGCCGCCGCCCGCCCCCACAATCACTCGCGCGCCCAGATTCGCGGCAGCCAGTTTGACACGGTCTATCTCAGCCACGGAGCACTCACCGCCAAAGGCTTGCACGGCGTAGGCGATGCCCGCGTCCGTGAAGGTCCGCTGCCAGACAGGTTGCAGCAGTTTGCGCGCGCTTGCTCCGGCCAGCACGAGAGCCGGTCCGGTGAGCCCGAGCGTGCGCATCTCCTGCCCCAGAGATTGCGTGGCGGACTTACCCTGGGTGTAACGGCTGGGGGCGGAGAAAACGGCTAGCATCACCGCTTAAGGTATCACGCATTCCTGAGTCAGAGCCGGCAAAACGGAGCTCGCCCCGGAGCGGTTGCCGGCTGCTACTTGGGAGTACCCGAGGGCCCGGACGGCCGTTCGCGGGCTTTGCGAACCATCCGCATCATCGATTCGGCTGGATTCAGCCGCTGGACCTCATCGAGCTTTACCCAGGCCAGGTTTTTCGATTCGGAACTCACCAGCAGTGGCGCCTGACGGCTGGCCTGGAGCAGGAACCTCACATCGTAGTGCAGGTGTTCCGGCTCCGGGCCGCGAGCCGGGATGGTGTGTATGTCGAGATCGAAGATCTCCTCGCGCACCGCTTTCACCTCAAGCAGTCCGGACTCCTCCCTGGTCTCGCGCAGTGCCGAGTCCACCAGGCGGGCCTCTCCTTCGGTGTGTCCGCCCAGTTGCAGCCAACGGTTCAGTTTGCGGTGATGTGTGAGTAGAACGTGGTTCCCGTCGAGGTCGAGCACCCAGGCCGATGCGGTAATGTGGCCCAGTTGCAAATTGCGGCTGAAGCATTGTTCATGGGTGGTGACAAAGCGGATCAATTGCAGACGCATTGTCTCTTCTTGTGGTGTGGCGGCTTGATAGGTTTCCAGTTCACGGAGCAGACTGCTACGATCCATCCCGTCAGGGTAGCAACTGGCGGCCGAGGGAAAAAGTTAGACCAGAGTCGACCCACAACGCATGCTTCCTGTATCTGTGGAGATTATCGTGCTTGACTCCGAACTCGTTGTGGAAGAACAAACGCCGGTGAAAGTCGTGTTGAAACGGACCGGCTCGCACGGTTGGGTCAACGGGAAGGATAAAGCGCTGGACTACGTCATGCGGATCACCGCCTACGCCGGCAAATCTCACGTTCGATTGACGTACAGCATCGTCAACCGGCAGGGTGAGCGAATGAGTGACTTC
>JAENWC010000148.1 GCA_016650235.1 Terriglobia bacterium | reverse complement strand
TTATCGAGCCGCTGGCAAAAGCGGCGGTGGCGGTGGGGGTGGAAGGCGTGTTTGTCGAGGTGCATGAGGCCCCGGAGAGAGCGTTATCGGATGGGACCAACGCGCTGCGGCTGGACCAGCGGGCTATTGACGGGGTGGTGAAGCAGGCGAAGCCGGCCCCCGCATCGGGAACTCAACAAGGCTCATACTAATGTAATGTCTATGGGGATTGCATTATTTGGACTTCTGTTGTTGCAGGCCGCCCCTGAGCAGCGCTTGAACCAGCACAAAGTTGCGTCGAGGAACAGTCCAGCTCCGGAACCGGGCGCGGAAAATCTTCCGATTCCTTCGCTGGTGGAAGGGCTTCGGTCCCCGCAGGACTGGTACCGCCGCCGCCGGCCGGAGCTGCTCAAACTCTGGACCCGGATCTTGGGCAAACTGAATCCCGCTCCCGAGGACCGGCGCTGGTTCGGGGATATTCGAAAGGTGCGCGAGCTCGATCGCAAAGAACTGGAGCATTACACGCGCATCCATATTGAAATCCCCATCGAGAAAGATTTCTATCAGCAGCATCTGCTCCTGCTGCCAAAAGGCCAGGGCCGGGGCCCATTCCCGGCCGTGATCGCCTGGACATCGTCGACGCCGGACTACACAGCGCCTGAGCAATGGTGGGGGGAATGGCTGGCTTCGCGCGGGTTTGTGGTCCTGACCAGTTGGAGTTTCATCCGCAACTATCGCGACGGAACTTCCTACCGCGAAGGCGGAGCGGCCAAGCTGCTCTATGAGCGATTCGGCAATTGGCAGCCGATGGCCAAGATGGTGCACGATGCGCGGCGCGAGGCTGAATATTTGCGCTCGCTGCGACAGGTGGATGGAAAGCGCATCGGGTTCATCGGCTTCTCACTGGGGGCGAAAGCAGCAGTCTACGTTGCCGCCTTTGCGCCGGAGATCAAGGCTACGGTGGCGGTGGATCCGCACATCGCCGTCAACGGCGGCACCAACTGGTATGCGCCCTGGTACCTGGATTGGACGCGTCCTTTCCCAGGAATCCCGACGGCGGACAAAACTGTGTTGAGCCTGTTGAACCCCGACCCGGGGCGTCCGGGTTTTGAACACGATCATCACGAATTGATGGCTCTGACTGCGCCTCGATCTTTTCTGCTGATTGGCGGGAGCCAGTCGGAAGCTTCGGGCGGCGACTCCGACGACCTGCAAAGCTGGGGCTACTACAATCGCGCCCGTGAGGTCTATCAACTGCTGGGCATCCCGGAGCGTATCCAGTTTGCCTCCACCGCGGATGGTCACAAGCCAAACGGCCCTTCGATGGACCCCGCCTGGCAAGGTTTTTTTGAGAAGCGGCTTAAGGCCAAATAGACTCAAGCGGCCAGCCGGGCGATCTCGCGCTCGCGATGCTTGCGGGTGGTGGGCCGGATCAGGTGTTGGAGATCGCGAAACGAGCGGGCGAGCTGAGAGGCGCGATGCTCGCGCGAACATGCTTCGGGGACAATTGGCGACGAAATTCGGCAGGCTGCCGAAGTGGGTGGACGAGCGGCTGGAAGCGGCCACATCTGGCCAGGTGGAGGGTTGGTCCAAAAAGGTGATTACCACCGATACGCTCGAAGGCGTGCCCGGCAAGAGGTACCCCCCAAACAGAGCTGCGACTAAACGCACATGTACCCTTCAGCGTCATAAGTATTAGAATGGCCATGAGGATGTGTATGAACTCGCGCATGCGTTTGAAGAACCGCCGCCGGAATGGATTTTCCCTGATGGAGCTGCTGATCGTGGTGGCGATCCTATTGATCATTGCCACCATTGCCGTGCCCAAGCTCAATACGGCCCGGATGCATACGCAGGAGATGGCGGCGATTCGCCATATCGGCACCATACACACGGCGCAAACGCAATATTTCTCCCAGTTCGGGCGGTTTGCGGTTTCACTAGCTGAGTTGGGACCTCCGGCCAGCGGTCAGGCGGGACCGAGCGGATCGGATCTGATTCCGGGCGATCTGGCGCTGGGGACAAAGATTGGCTACGTCTTTCTGATACAGGGGACCCCGACCGGGTATGCGGTGACGGCCAACCCGGTCACGTTCGGCAGCACCGGGCGGCGGACGTTCTACTCCGACCAGAATCTGGTGGTGCGGGAGAACTGGGGCCAGGAGCCTGCCAACGCATCCAGCAAAGAGTTGAAGTAGGGCCGTCTTGCCGGCGTGGGCCTGTGATACGATTCCCAATCGGCTTCTATGCGACCCACCCGCGTGCGGCATATCGTTCTTTGGCTTACGGTAGCCGCCTACATGATCACCTACATGGATCGTGTGGTGATCTCCTCCGCCGTTCCGCTCATCCAGAAAGAGTTCGGCTTTTCGTTGGTCACGATGGGTTGGATTCTCAGTTCGTTCCGCTGGGGGTACGCGTTATTTCAGATTCCTGGCGGCTGGATGGGAGACCGTTTCGGCCCTCGGCGGGCGCTGACCGCGATCGTGACTTGGTGGAGCGTGTTCACCTCCCTCACGGCGTTGAGTTGGAGCGCCAACTCGATGGCGATTTCCCGGTTTTTGTTTGGCATGGGCGAGGCCGGGGCGTTCCCCATTGCCACGCGATCCTTATCGCGGTGGATGCTGCCCACCGAGCGCGGCTATGCGCAGGGCATCACGCACGCCGGGTCGCGACTGGGCGCGGCCATGACGCCGCCACTGGTGGTCTGGCTAATGACCAGTTTCGGGTGGCGGACTCCGTTTTGGGTATTCGGGTTGGTCGGGTTGTTCTGGGCGGCTCTCTGGTACTTTTACTATCGCGATACGCCGGAGCAACACGCCAGCGTGAACAAGGCCGAACTCGATCTGATACACTCCTCGCTCGGCGGGCCGCGCAGCGGCAGATCGCAGTCGGTTCCCTGGGCCAAGATTTTTCAGAACTCGAGAATGTGGATCCTTTCCTCGATGTACTTCTGCTACGGCTACTGTCTGGCGGTTTATCTGGACTGGTTTCCCAAGTATCTGAACGACCATCGCGGTTATAACCTGAAACAGATGGGATTTTATGCCGCCTTTCCACTGCTGGCCGGCACGTTGGGCGATCTGCTGGGCGGATGGTACTCAGACCGGCTGGCGCACCGCACCGGCAACCTGAAAATGGCCCGGCGCAATGTGGGCGTGGGCGGCTTCCTGCTGGCCGCCGCGAGCATCCTTCCGGCCACGCTGACACAAGACCCTGAGTTGTGCGTGATGTTCAGTTGCCTGGCGGTTTTCGGGATCGAGGTGACGGTGGGAGTCTCCTGGGCCATACCGTTGGACATTGGCGGGGACTACGCCGGTTCGGTTTCAGCCGTAATGAATATGTTTGGTAACATAGGGGGGGCGATTTCGCCCGCGCTCTTAGCCTATCTGGTGCAGGGCTATGGCTGGGATGTTCCGTTTCTGATCGCATCCGGTCTTTGCCTGACGGCCGCGTTGCTGTTCACACAGATTGACGCCACCAGGAAGATCTTTGTTTGACGGAGAATGACCTATGCGAATTGATCCTCAAAAATGCGTTGCCTGCGGCAACTGTACCTACGTCTGCCCGATGGGGGCAATCTATGTGGATCCGGTGATCAAGCGCGCGACGGTGGATCGCGACGAGTGCGTGGAGTGCTACGCCTGCTATAACGGTTTGAGTCAGGAGCATTTGAACCCCACCATCGTGCGGACGATGCGCAAAGTGTTTCAGTTCCTGCGCATTCGGTTTGAGCCGGAGCCGGACGTTTGCCCTACCGCGGCATTCTCGCCGGAGGATCTGGTGTGGCCGCGTGTAGTGCGGCGGGCATTTTCGGACCCGCGTGTGCCGCATGAATCCACAGGGGTGGAAGGGCGCGGCACAGAAGAGGTAAAGACCAACGACGTCAGCGGGCGTGTGGTTGTGGGCGAGGTAGGCTTCACCATCGAGTTCGGACGGCCGGGCGTTGGCGTGCGTTTTCATGAGATTCAGAAAATGACCATGCGCATGGCGCAGGCGGGCGTTACTTTCGAGAAAAAGAACCCCGTTACGACGCTGCTTAAGGATGTCGCCACAGGCGAGATTCGCGAAGATATTCTCGACGAGAAGATCATGTCGGCGATTGTGGAAATCAAGGTGCCTGTGGCGCGCACCGAAGAGGTCATCCGGATGGTTTGGGAAGTGGAAAAGCAGGTGGATACGGTGGTCTGCCTCGGCGTGGGCACGCGGTGCGATGAAAATGGCGAGGACCATGTAGTAGCGCCGATTCTGGAGAAGCTGGGTTATCACCTGGATCGGGCCAAGACCAATATCGGCCTGGGCCGCATCACCAACAAGCCGGTGGAAACGAGCAAACAGCCTGAACCCGTAGCGGCGGGCTCTTAAGAAACAGCCCGCAAAACGGGGCTGGCGACTGTTGACCGGGCGTAATGATAGCCGGGACGGCCCTTTTCGGGCGAGAAGGAGACATTGACATGACCAATACTTTGCACCGGTTCGGCTCCGCGGAGAGTTTTCGCGATGACTTCATCGTGTTTGCCATCGCCAGCCGCGGCAAGAACGAGGAAGAGGCCCTTCCCAAGCTGCGCCGGTTCCTGGAAATGGCCATTCCGTTCGGCCCGGTCAATCTGGGTGACGCGCGGCATGGCGGCGCACTGCGGCCCTGCAAGGAGCTCAACCCATCGGCGCACTGGAACCGCGACATGACGCCTGATTTCCAGGAGGTTGTGAAGGGGTTGGATCACATCACCACGGTGGCCGCGGTATTTGACAGCCGCGTCAAGGCCGAGGAGTTTGTCAAGAAGGTGAAGGAAGCCGACATGGGGCTGTCCATCAACATCTCCACTTCGGTGGACGGGGCCGAGCAGTGTTGCCATGCAGCGGGTATTAACCGCCACAGCGTGGGCTACTCGCTTGGTTTTGAAGGGAAGACCGAAAGGCTTCCCAACAGTCAAGTCCTCACCCTGATGACTATGTGCGGTCACGGGATGGTGGCCTCATCGCTGGCTAAGAAGATGATTGACTGGGTGAAAGAAGGGCGCCGCACTCCGGAGGAGGCGGTTACCTATATGTCCCGCTTCTGCTCCTGCGGCGTGTTCAATCCGGCGCGCGCCATACGTGTGCTGGAAGATTCGCGGCATCACACCAAGTAAGCTGATTGCGCCGGCTGTATTCCACGGGCTCCTTCTCATTACCCATTTTTGTGATCAGCAGAAGTGGCCTTTCGGCATGGTGCCCGTCAAAGCAAATAAATAGTTGGATAAAGTCGCGCAGCGGCCACTATAACAGTAGCGAAAAAATCTAGTAGGTGTGCCACATATGGGGGCGAAGTGTGTACTGGAATGTCTCTTTTGGCTGACTGCTTGTCAAAAACCGAGGAAGTGGCGGAAGACTATTGTCTTGGCCGGCTTGATGCAGAGGCGGCCGTCGCCTTCGAGGCTCACTATCTTGCATGCCCCCGCTGTGCCCAGTTGGTTGAGTCCACCCAGGACTTTCTGATGTCCTTTCGTTTGCTGATGTCGCGCGAGAGCGTGCTTGCCGGCTCAGACACAACGTTCTCGGCAGATTAAGCCGCCTGCCATCGAGCAGGCTAAAAGCTGAAGCGTGCTCCCAGTTGATACGCCCACAGCCCCTGATCCGAAGATCTGTCCGGTACGGACGGACGTTGTGGATGCGAGCATCTTCATCAGCAGCACAGCGGTGAATCCAGCTCTCACGATCATGGCGAACGCGCTTCGCGTGGGCGATCACCCACCGGAGCGCAATGCGGTGAAATGCGGGCGTATGATCGAGTCCTGTGGCTAACCGCAGGGTGGAGATGCCGTCTAACGCTTGGACAGAAGGGAAGGTGTTTCTGATGTGCAAGCATGTTGCCGGCGCTCTTTTCTGGATTGGTGGAGCGGCATTTTGCGCCGCGGGGTTCTCAGCGGAGCGAGAGCAGCAGGCGCATGCCTACATCGTGCGGCAGATGGCGGACCGCGGAATTCCCGGAATGGCCGTTGCCGTGGTGCGCAATGGGGAACCGGTGATGCGCAAGGCCTACGGTTTGTCGAGCGTGGCCTTGAACGTCCCCGTCACTAACGATACGGTGTTCCAGTTGTTCTCCGTGACAAAACTGTGGGCCGGAGTGGCGGCGATGAAGTTGGCTGAGAAGGGGAAGCTGACCACGGAAACGCCGGCGACGGATCTGGTTTCCGGGCTGCCGGACTCCTGGGCCGGCATTCGTGTACGGCACCTTCTCTCGCACACCTCGGGGATTGCGGAATGGCGTTCCAATCCGCGAGCCGCGGAGATATCAGAGGAGGATAAGGCGGATCTCTCCGCACGCCGGGCCGTGAACCTTTCGGCGCAAATGCCGCGGCTGTTCGTCCCTGGCGAGCGCTTCTCCTATCATCGAACGGCCTACAGTCTCTTCACTCTGATTGTGGAGACTGTTGCGGGCATGCGCTACGCCGAGTTTCTGGAGCGCGAGGTGTTTGCTCCGCTGGAAATGCACTCAACGCGGTTCGGCGACTCGATGGCCGTGATTCCACAGCGGCCGCCAACCAACTAC
>JAENWC010000147.1 GCA_016650235.1 Terriglobia bacterium | reverse complement strand
GCAAGGAACGGAATCAGCCGTCTCCAGTTTCGTTCGCCCAACCAGTGCTCGAAGGCAAACAACACAGCCGGCAGCATCACCGCGTGCTCCTTCGACTTGTAGGCGAGCCAGAAGAAAAGAAAGCTGAGCACCCACCGGCGATTGAGATAACTCAGCATGCTGAGTAGACAGAACAGCCCGCAATAGACGTCGAACAGGAACATCGGTTTCCACATGGCGTCGAACAACGCCATGTGAAAGACGAAAAATAAGGCGCCGGCGGCGGAGGCAAGCGGTGGAAGGCTCAATCGGCGCAGCAGCAACCACACGAGGAGTGTGTTCACCAGATGGAGGCACTGTATGAGCAGGACGTACCAGCGGAAGTCGAGCCCGGCGGTACGGCCGAGAACATGAAAGGTGAAGTGCCCGATAGGCCGGAAGTTCTGCGGATAGTAACGCGGGGTGATCAATCCCCAGGCGAAGTCGCCGGAAGAGGTCTGCCGCGTCCAGCCGATGTTGTCCAGATCGTCATCGGAGAAGTAGCCTTCATAGGCCCCGCGATTGGCGACAACAAAGAGGAATAGCAGCGCGAGCAGCGCGACTGCCACCAGCGGTTTGCGCACCCTATCTCCTGACTGCCTTCAGCCAGTTGGTGACCACGACGATGGGCGTCGG
Organism: Terriglobia bacterium; assembly: GCA_016650235.1. Classification (GTDB taxonomy): domain Bacteria; phylum Acidobacteriota; class Terriglobia; order Bryobacterales; family Bryobacteraceae; genus VFZE01. The sequence continues at coordinate 4,912 of JAENWC010000147.1, read as the reverse complement.
GCGGGGCTCCTCCGTCAAGGTGTTTACCACGAACGATTGCCCGTCCGGGGATACCGCATAGTTGGTCCGGAAAGGATTGATATCGCGGGAAACACGGACTGGAAACAGCGCCGCCGGGGCTTCCGCCGAAAAGCGATCGCCTGACTTTACACTCACCACCATCAGCTTGCCGTCTGGAGAAAGATAGTACAGGTCCTTGCCATCTCCCCTCCAGCGCGGTTCCACTCCGCCACTGTTCGAGATCTGCATCTTCTCATTGGCCCTAGGGAAATCCTGCACGTAAATCTCATGCCGGCCTGTCTCATCGGAAGAGTAGGCAAGCCAGCGCCGATCGGGTGAGAGATTGCCATTGAGTTCATTGAACCGGCCGTTTGCCACAGGGAACGCCGTTTTCTGATCCTTGATGGAAAAGGCCCAGATATCAAATCCTGTCACTCCCGACAGGCCTACAATCAAGTAGTTCCCGTCCGAGGCCCAATTAGTGGGGATGTAGTTAAAGCCACCGGCATGCGCTGCCACCTGGCTGGGGCTAAGAGCCTCCACTTCTCCTCCCATCATGGACGCTGGCTTTCGAAGAACTTGTATCAGGCCTCTTGCATTGCCGCGAAAGATAAGCTGCGACCCGTCGGGCGACCATAGGGGGGAGGCTTCAATAAACCTGTCCGCGGTCAAGCGGCTCAATGTGCCGCGCCCAATCTCGTGCACCCAGATATCCGGGGTGTTATAGATGGGGTCCACTTTGCCGAATGCGATACGATTGCCATCCGGAGAAAATCGAAGATCCACATAATCACCGGGGGAGCCCAGAAAACCCTTCACAACGCCTGTTCGATCGAGCAGGGCCGGCCGGCCGTTCTGCGTGATGCTGCTCGCATAGGCAAGTACGCCATTCCGGGAAATGGAAAAGTTGCTCTGACCGCTGCTGGCCCCGGCCACGTGCCTGGCAACTACAAACGGCTCTCCCTTCACCTCCAATTTGCCGGCATCGAACGTTTGCGCCATCAGGCTTCCACCTTCTATAAACAGGAGAAAGCCCGGCTCGGCGAAGTCAGCCTCCCAATCCGATGCCCGAATCCGGCGCGGGGCCATGCCGGTGATGCCGGACACCATGGTCCCGCCTGCTGCCGGGTTTGCATGACGCGAAAAAAAAAGGAAGTCGCGCCCATTGGGAAGGAAACGGGGCCAAAAGACCGGCACGCCGGGTTTGGCTGGAATAATGATCACCGGCTTGGCATCGCCCTCGAAAGTGGAAATCGTATGGATACCGCTCCGATTGTTCGGCGCAAACGCAATCACGTCTTGCCGCCCCCAACTCGCCCCTCTAGGGTCCGGAGATGCGTCGGCCAATCTCTGAGCCGGCCCGCCGCGAAGATCCACCTTCCTTAACTCATTGCCCGCCACAAACCCCAGCCATTGGCTGTCCGGCGACCAGAAGGGCATGATCGCGCCGTCGGTTCCCGGGACCTGCCGGGCATCGGTCTCATCGAGGCGGCGAATCCACAGCCAGGAAACATTGTTCGTCTTTGCCGCAAACGCCAGCGTGCGCCCGTCGGGCGACAGGGCGAACTGGTTCATGGGAATGGTTGAGGTCCCGGGTGAAAATGTCGTGTTGGGCGGCGGGAAGATCTCGAATCGATAGGAAACCTCCTCGCGCGGAGTTTCCAGCCAGTGAATCGCGGCAAATGGAAGCGCCACGCACAGAGCGGCCAACGCGAGCCATGTCCATTTCCGCGCACGGGCCGTCGGGACCGGCGCCTCCTCCTGCTGGCTCGCCTCGCCCAGCCTTTGCAATTGCAGGCACACATCATGCGCGGATTGCCACCGCTCTTCCGGTTCCTTGCGCAGGCAGACTTTCACCAGCCAGTCCAAGGCCTGCGGATGCGCCGGAGCCAACGTCGTGATTGGGGCCGGCTCTTTTTCCAGGATGCTCGCAATGATGCTTGCCTGACTGTCTCCTGGGAACGCCTTCTTCCCTGTCGCCATCTCGTACAGCACAAGTCCAAAGGAAAAAATGTCGGACCGGCGATCGATGTCCTTGCCTTGGAGCTGCTCCGGCGACATGTACTGCACCGTTCCGAGGATGGCTCCCTTGGCAGTCAGCGGATCGGTGAGCGTCGCCTCCCCTTCAGTAGGTTTCCGCCGCTGCAGAGTTGCCAGTCCAAAGTCGAGCAGCTTGACCCCGGACTTGGTGAGCATGATGTTGCCGGGCTTCAAATCACGGTGCGTGAATCCTTTTTGATGCGCCTGATCGAGCGCCCCGGCTATCTCGACCGCGTATTTCGTCAACGATTCGAATGGGAGCGGCCCCTTGCGCAGACGGTCCGACAGCGTCTCGCCTTCCAGATACTCCATCACGAGGTAATGAATCCCATCCTGATACCCCACGTCGAAGAGAGCGCAAATGTGGGGATGGTTCAAGCTCGAGATGGCGCGCGCTTCGCGCTGGAATCGCTGCTGGAATTCGGGCTGCGCCGCGAGCGCCTCGGGCAGCACCTTGATCGCCACGGTGCGGTTCAACCGCGTATCGCGTGCGCGGTACACCTCACCCATTCCGCCCGCGCCGATGGGAGAAACGATCTCGTAGGGTCCCAGCCGAGTCGCGTTTGGAATGGGCATTGGTTCCTGAGAATAGACGGTATCATAGTTTCATGCAGTTCCCCGGACAAGGCAAGCCTCCGGCCGGCGTCGTATTCGACTCCGACATGGGCAACAGCATCGACGACGCGCTCGCTCTGGCGCTTCTATACGGCCTTGACGGCAAGAACGAGGCGCGCGTCATTTCGGTGAGCGTCAGCAAGTCCAACCTCAAGGCCGCCGCCTTTTCCGAAGTGATCGGCCGTTTCTATGCCGGCGCCGTCAGCGGCGACTTCGGCGCAGTCGGGCGTACGCTCCCGGTGGGCATGGCCACCACCGGCTGGTCGCCCGAGGACACCCCGATGCTCACCGTTCCACTTTCGCGCAAGGCCGACAACGGAAAGCCTGTGTACGCGCATGGCATTGAGCATCTCAACAACACCGCTGAAGTGTCCGCGCTCATCAGAAACGCATTCTCCTCGCAACACGATCAGAACTGCATGGTCGTGCTCACCGGCCCGGCCACCAACCTCGCGGGAGTTCTCCGCCTACCCGGGGTCAAGGACCTCATCGCCGCCAAGGTCCGCTATCTTTGCCTGATGGGCGGCGCCTTTCCCGGCGGCATGGGGCCGGACGGCCAGGCCGAGTACAACATCAAAGCCGATATCCCGGCCGCGAAAAAGTTGTTCGCGGAATGGCCCACGCCCATCATCGCGTCCGGTGTCGAGATCGGCAGCGAGTTGCTATATCCGGCTGCGAGCATCGAGAACGATTTTTCCTGGACCCAAGCTCATCCGGTGGTGGACGCCTATCGCGCCTATCAAACCATGCCCTACGACACGCCCACCTGGGACCTCACCGCCGTGCTCTATGCGGTCCGTCCCAAGGAAGGCTACTTCAAACTCTCCGACCCAGGCCGCATTACCGTCGGCGACGACGGCCGCACCAGTTTTTCCCCGGCCGCGGACGGCAAACACCGCTACCTCATCCTGGACCCCGCGCAGAAAGAGCGCATTCTCAAGACGTACGTCGAGCTCACCACCGCCAAGCCCGTTGTCCGCCGTCGATTCCGCCGTCCTCCCGAGCAACAGAAGCCGGAAGAGAAGAAGGCGGAAACACCGAAACCGGCCGAAACCAAACCCTGACGCCGAGACTCACCTTTCCCCGGCGGCCCCGTCCTTATACAATAGAAGCATGCGGCCACTACCAATTCTCCTGTTGTTTTCGCTAACGGTATTCGGCCAAGGGTTCGGCAGCCTTTTTGACAAGGCCCCGCCCCAGGTGGATGAGGCGCTCCGCGCACGCATCTCCGCTTTTTACCAGGCACACGTGGAGGGCAAGTTCCGCGTCGCCGATCAGGTTGTCCATGAAGATAGCAAGGATGTCTTCTTTGAAGCGGAAAAATCCAAGTTCCGCGGCTACAAGATCGCCGGCATCACCTACGATGAAAATTACACGAAAGCCAAGGTAGTAGTGGACGCCGAAATGGATTTCTACTTTGTCGGCTTCGGCAAGATGGAGGTCAACCGGCCCATCTCCTCGCTTTGGAAGCTCGATCAGGGCCAGTGGTGGTGGTACGTCATCCCCTATGACCGCAACGTGGGCCGCGAAAGTCCTTTCGGGAGGATGAAGGAAACTCCGGACGTTGCTGGAACCCCGCGGCCGGATCTCATGACCAATTTGGACAATGCCCCCAAACTCGCGGAGATCAAGAAGTCGGTTTCCGCCAGCAGAGCCCAGGTGGAACTAAGCAGCCAACAGCCTTCTACCGAGGAAGTGGTCATCACCAACAATTTCGCCGGCCCGGTCACGCTCGAGTTGCACGTTCCGGAGTTACCAGGTCTGGAGGCCCGCCTCGAGAACTACAAGCTGGGGTCCGGCAGTAAGACCAACCTCATCTTCACCTACCATCCGCCCAACAAGCTTTGGAGGCCGGAAATGGAGGCCCGTGTCTTGGCCCAGCCCACCATGTCCGAAATGTTCATTAAGATCAATTTTACGTTTCCGCCGCCCGCCGCAAAACCGGCGACACCCGCCGCCGCCAAGCCCTGAACCAGCTAGTCTCAGAACTCCTATGTTAGGTTCGATCATGCGGATTCTGAACAAAGGAGAGGTTCCGGCGAGCCGCGAGCCATGGGTTTCGGGCCGGCTTGGTCAGCCAATCTACACACAGGGAAATCGTCCAGCATAGGAGTTCGTGGGGATTCCGGCGAAGGCGAACACTGATTCCAGAGGGAACGCGAACGGCATTCCGGGCCGAAGGCGAACAGTTCTCGGAGCGTAGCGACGCTGGCACTTCGATTGTGCCCGAAGTGTTCGGCTTCGTCAAGAAAAACCT
>JAENWC010000146.1 GCA_016650235.1 Terriglobia bacterium | reverse complement strand
GCAAAAGGGGAGCTGTCCGGCAAACTGGCCAAGGACATTTTCCCAAAGATGTACTCGACCGGCGAAAGCGCCGCAGCCATTATGGAGCGGGAGGGGCTAAAGCAGATCAGTGACAGTTCGGCGCTGGATGCCATTGTGGCTGAGGTGATCGCCGGCAATCCGAACCAGGTGGAGCAGTACCGGGGCGGAAAAACGGCGGTCATGGGCTATCTGGTGGGCCAGGTGATGAAGGCCTCACGAGGGCAGGCCAACCCGGCCATGGTCAACGAGATGCTGAAGGCCAAACTGGGTTAGCAGCCCTACGTGGAAAGCCGGCTCTGGAGTTTCTTCCCCAATAGGGACACGTTGGGCTCGACAAACATCGAGCGGTGACCTCCATTCGTCACCAAAACCTCAAGGTTCGGGGCGAATCCTTGCCAACCGAGTTTGTCGTCGAGGAACTGCTGCACGGGGCGGACTCCGTTTCGCACCACCAGTCCAGGTCCGTCGTACAGGGAGGGCCGGTAGCCTCGCACCATCAGCGATAGGATGCGTTCCAGATTCTCATCTTCCGGCAACGGCGGCCGCCCGCCCAGCGTTCTGAGGTGGAAGAGCCAACGCCAAAGCCGGCTATTCACGCGGGTGGCCAAGCCTTTTGCCAACTCGGCGGAGTAGCCGAAGCGATGGGCTCCGGACAGGCTATGCAATGCCCTGGCGTGAAACAAAGTTTTCGCCGCGATCCGGCGCATCAGGGACGACGCGTTGGATGCAGTGTAGGGTTCGGCGTCGAACAGCACTAGAAGTTCTACCTTGCGCCCGCTGGCGCGCAATTGGCAAGCCACCGCGTAGGCAACCAGACCGGCGTGGCACCAACCTCCAATGATGTAAGGACCGGCCGGATCAACCTCCTGAATCATGGCGGCGTAAAGAGCGGCGAGATCCTCGAGTCTGTAGGGAGGCTTCAGACGGTGAATGGCGTCACCCAACAGCCCGTAAAAGGGACGCTCCGGGCCCAGGTGGGCCGCCAGAGCCCGAAAAAGCGGTCCAGCGTGAACACAGAAAAAGGGCCGGGCGGCGCCTCCGGCTTGGATGACGGCCACGCCTGAACCTGGACGCCCCCCTCCGATCAGGGCGGCAAGCTGCCGGATGGTTGGTGCTTGCAGCAAAGTGCTCTGATCCATCTCCAGGCTAAATTCTTTTTGGATCAGGACCATTAACTGCGCAGCTAACAACGAGTCGCCGCCGCAGGCGAAGAAATCGTCGTCTATGCCGATGCCGTCCCAGGCAAGTACCTCTCCGAAGAATGCGGCCAAGCTCCTCTCTGTCCGGGTCCGCGGCTCGGCATAATCAATCGGCTGCCGGCCTTGAATGGGATCAGGCAAAGCCTGGCGGTCCACCTTGCCGGTATGAGTGAGCGGAAGCCGCTCCATAAAGACGAAGATGGAGGGGATCATGTAGGTCTGCAGCCTTCTGGCCAGCGCATTCCTGAGGAGCGGCGCAGTCGGCTTCCGGCCGGGCGCCGGCACGACATAGGCAATCAATTGATGGCCTTGTTGGAGTGTTGGACGCGCTACTACGGCCGCGGCACTGACCCCGTCAAGCCTACCCATGGCCTGTTCCACTTCCTGCACTTCCACGCGGTTGCCGCGCACTTTTACCTGCCTGTCTCTCCGCCCCAGACATACCAGCATTCCATTGGGCAGGAACATCCCAAGGTCGCCGGTGCGGAAGATGCGGTGGCCGGCGCCGTCGGGATCTTCGCGGAAAGAGGCGCTGGCCAGATCGGGCCTGGCCCAATAGCCAAGACTGAGAAAGCGGCTGCGCACGACAATCTCGCCGGCCAGGCCATTGAGTACCGGGTTGTCGTGTTCGTCCACAAGAGTCATCTCTACGCCCTCGACTGGGTATCCCACCGGCATCAACTCCCCATGCGACGGCGTGTCATTGCCGATTACGGCGCGGCAGATTATCCCGGCCTCGCTGCTGGCCAAGCTGTTGATGAAAAGGCACTCGGCCGGCATCAGCCTGGCACATGCTTCGACGTCTCCTTTCAAAACCGGTTCTCCAGCAAGGCGCAAGACCCGGATGGTCAAGAACTGTTCTTTGGGGGGATCCAGTGCCGCAACACTGCGGAAGGTTGTCGACATGCAATACAGGATGGTGATGCGATGTTGGCTCAAAAAGCCGGGCAGAGCCGCCACACCACGCTGTGCCAGGTCGAGCCAGTATAGAGAACCTCCCGTCAAGAGAGCTCCAAGAACTGAGTTCAGCCCGGCCAGCGTCTGGAGGGAATAACACTGCAGATGCCGGTCGGCAGGACCCAGACTCTGTGTCGTGGCATTGATATGCGCCATGTGCAGCAGGCAAGCATGGGAAAGGATCACACCCTTTGGATCACCTGTCGAGCCTGAGGTATAAATGATCACCGACGGCGCATCCGGCGTCAGGGCAATACCTGGATAGACCGAGGACCCGTCCGGCAACATGTCTGCCACTTCCGCCGCGGTCCCGGTAGCGATTTCCGTAGCCAGACCGGCATCCTCCGGCCCTGCCAGCAATAGGCGCGCGCCCGACTCGCGCAACAAATACCGGCTCTTTTCGACGGAGAATCGCGGCGTCAGCACCACGGCGCACTTGCCCGCTTTCCAAATCCCCATCATCGCCGCGACAGCATCTGCGGACGTGCTCAGGATGCCAACGTTTTCCGGGCCGCCCCCTAAGCGAGCCAGCAAATGGTTGGCAAGACGATTTGAAACCAAATCGAGCTCTGCGTATGTGTAGGAGACACCGGGCGAGAACAGTGCGACAGAACGGTTTCTTTCCGCGCTCTGGCGCAGAAAACTTTCCGGTATGGAGGAGCTTGACGAGATCAAGCCGGTCAGAGGGATGAATGCTGCGTCTTGCAGATGAGATTGAGTTTCCATTCCAGGTCGTGGCGTCTGGGTCAGTATAACATCCAGCCCCAAAGCCGCAGCCATTAGCTCGGAGTGTCAAGCGAGCGGGAGGGGTTGGAAGGGATTGAAGCAGAGGTAATCGAGCTATCTTGTGGGCAAGTGGGGAAGGCCCGCGAAGGCAGGCCAATCCGGCGATGGTCAACCAGATGCTGAGAGCCAAGCCGGATTGCAAACTGTTTGAAGCGAAACGGAGGCGATCGGAAGTATACTGGCTGGTGGCCGGGGAGCCTCAATGGAGATCCCGGCAGTAAACTCAACCTGATGATACACACGCGGTTTCTCGTCCTCGCCGGGTCGCTCTTGGCTGCAACTGCCGGGTTTGCCGACGTGGTTGAGCAAGGCCCGAAAGATTCGAAGCATTCCGGTTTGCTGGCAGGAGTTGCGCGAGCCGACATTTCGCCGCCGGTCGGCATTGCCCAGTTGAATTGGGGTTCGCAGACGCACGTGGAGGCAGTGGGAATCGATCCGGCCGGAATGTATGCAACCGCGCTCGTGCTCTCTGATGGAAAGAGCAAGTTCGCGATGGTGGACATTGACTCCCTCTCGATCCGCAACATGGATTGGGTTATAAAGCAGGCCTCCGAGCGTGCGGGGATTCCGATAGCTCACATAAGACTCGGCGCGACGCATACACACTCCGGGCCGGCCTACCAACGCGAGAAGGGTCCCGTGGGTACGGATCCGAATCGGTATCTGCCGGCCATTCAAGCCTACGAGCGGGCCGTGGGGGATAAGATTGCCGGCGCGATTATTGAGGCGAATGCGAAGTTGCGCCCGGCGCACGCCTATGGCGGGAAGGGCACCGGTACGATCAACATCAACCGCCGGGTGCGCGGCACCAGTAAGACGCCTCCGGCCGTCGGGACGAACCCGGATGGATTCGTGGACCGGGATCTGATCGTTTTTCGGATTGATGATGAAAAAGGGGGCCCGCTGGCGGTTCTCGTCAATTTCCAATGTCACGGAACGACGCTCACGTTCGAGAATAAGATGATTTCGCCGGACTGGACCGGCATGGTGCGGCCCACGGTGGAGCGCGCGCTGCCCGGGGCTCTGTGTTTGTACTTTCAAGGCGCGGCGGGGAACCAGGGACCAATTGAGGGAGGCACGGGCGACCTGACGGTAGCGCACCGGCTAGGGACCATTCTTGGGCATCAGGCAGCCGCACTGGCGCTGCAGATCGAAACGGTGCGGCGCGAGCCGGTGTTGGAGGGATTTGCCGAATCCACTGCCTTTGCCGCGCGCCAACCCTGGCGCGTGAAGGGGCCGCGCACGGGATCGCTGGCCTTCGCGAGCAGCGTTGTGGAGGTTCCGCGGCGCACTTACACGACCGGCGAAATTGCCCGCATGGCGGCGGAAGTGGAGGACGCGCGCAAGCGGCTGGCCTTGGTGGCGAACGGAGCGGCGTGGGAACGGTATCAGGCCGAGGCGCGGCTGCGGCGCTTCGAGGATCTGCTGAAGCAATGGCAAAGCCCGGTGGACGCATCGCCACGATTGGTGGAGGTACAGGCGTTGCGCATTGGCGAAATGGCTTTAGTGGCGATGCCGGGGGAGCCATTCGCGGAGATCGGCGCGGCGGTCCGTGCGAAGTCGCCTTTTGCGTTCACGATGTTCTGCGGCTATTCGAGCGGCAAAGGCGGAGACTACATGCCGATCGCCTCGGAGTATGCGCACGGCGGATATGAAGTGGAACGGACGCCGTACGGCCCGGAAGCCGCGGAGCGCGTCATTCAGTCGGCCATTGCGCTGCTGCGGAGCCTGCGGTAGTGGCGGATTTGCCAACCGCTTCCTTTGGGCGCGGCTCGGTCCGGATGGCTTGGAACAAGCCTTCGCTGGTCCAGGACTGAAACATTGTTGTGAGCAGGCGGTGGCGTGTGGGCGTGTTCATTTTGCCGGCGAGGATGGCATCGCCCAGACTGTTGCCCGCTGCCAATGCCGACAGCACATCAAAAGCAGGGCGCGTGAGCGAGAGCGCCATCACGGCGTAATCGCGGCGGTAAATGGCAAGCCAAGTGTCCTTGCGGCGGATGGGCGGAGGGAGCTTTTCCTCGCGGAGCGCCTCCAGATAAAGTTGCGCGGGATAGCGCATCGCAATCAACTGGAATGCAGCCACTGGTACCAGGCGCGCCTTCTCCCAGGCGCCGGCGGGCACGGCGGTGATCGCCTCGTGGCTCAACGGCGGCGTCTCCGCGGCGTCGAATATTTTGCTGTAGGCCAGTTCGAGCCGGGCCAGATCATAGGCGAACTGTGCGCGCGGCAACCCTTCCACAAGCCGTAAGAATTCCGGAAGATTGTCTCCCAAATCGTTCAACGTGTAGCTGCGGGATGGATGGGCGCGGATGTACAACCGCAGGAGCTCTGCGAAAAGCTCCTCGCCCAGCAGATCGGCGAGCCCCGGATAGTCCACGCTCAAGGCCTCAAGCAGACGGGCCTCGTACATATCGCGATAGATGTCGAGCCTTTCGTTTGGCTGGAGCGTTTTTGACGGAAGAATTACACCGCGAGCATCATGGACCCCGATCTCGCGGGTGGCAGCTTCGGAAGCAAGCGCCTCTTCACAATCCCCAGGAGTGAGGATGACGGCCTGCATCCAGCGTTGCAGGCGCGGCAAGGAATCAGGCCGCATGCGCTTCCTCATTGCTTTTCCCGGGGCTTTCCCTATACTGGCGGGCCTTGAGGGCCTCGGAGTGGACCACTTCAAAGCTGGGGATCGATTCATCCCATTCGAGCAATGTGGCAATGCCGCCCATGGTTTGGTAGACGCGCCGGTACAGCTCCCAAACCGCCTCGATCACATGGTCGCTGTGCGTGTCCAGGATATGGGTTCCTTTATTGGTATGGCCGGCCAGATGGATCTGCACCACGCGATCGGCCGGGATGCGGTCAATGTAGTCGTGCGGATCGAAGCCATGGTTGAAGGAACTGACGTAGATGTTGTTGACGTCCAGCAGGAGGCCGCAATCGGCCTGTTCGGCGAGCGTGGTGATGAAGTCCCACTCGGTCCAGTTGGAGGCGCTGAATTCGACGTAGGTGGAGGGGTTCTCGAGCACCAGCGGGCGTTCGAGGAACTCGGAAATGATTTTGACGCGGTCAATGGTGTGCTGGAGAGACTCGTCGGTGTAGGGCATAGGCAGCAGATCGTGCACATTGATACCCGACACTCCGGTCCAGCACAGATGGTCCGAGACCCAGTGAGCCTTTGTGCGCTGGGCCAGGAGCTTCAGCTTGCGGAGGAAATCAAAGTTGATGGGGTCGGTGCTGCCCACCGACATGGACACTCCGTGCAGCACCACGGGGTAGCGCTCCGCAACCTGGTCCAGCACGTAGAGCGGGCGGCCGCCGGTGTCCATGAAGTTTTCCGAGAGGATCTCAAACCAATCCACCGGTGGATGATTGGCGAGAATATGGGGAAAATGGACGGTCCTGAGCCCGATGCCAAACCCCAGATCCGGGTAGCGCCAGCGATTCGCCATAGGTCAATTACTCCCGTCGTCCCTATTGAACGGCCCGCAAAGGGCGCCGCCGCACCCTTTGCGTTTTCTAATGAACCTAGGCGCTGATTGCGGTGCGGCGCAACCGCAGCGAGGTCTTCACCGGAACGGCGCAGCCACCCTTGCCCTTGCAAGTGTTCTTGGCGGCACAGCCCTTGTCGCCGCTCTTGCAACCGCCCAGGCCCTTACAGGTGTTGAGGCCCTTGCAGTCATGCTTGGCGACAGTCGCGCAGCCACCTTTGCCCTTGCAGGAGTTCTTGGCGGCGCAGCCTTTATCGCCGGTCTTGCAGCCGCCCAGACCCTTACAGGTGTTGTAGCCCTTGCAGACGTGCTTGGCAGCCTTATCATCAGCCGCTTTGGCGCCTCGGGTGGTGGCTGCGATTCCGGAAACCGCGGCCCCAACGGCTACGGCGAAATTTCTGCGAGTCATCGAATTTGCTCCTTTTCCCAGTTGAGTCTTCAGAGGGTGCGGACCACACGGCCCGCTCTATGGGTTTACGTTCCCCAAACATAGCATGGATACCGGCAAGGGTATAAGATATTCCCTCACGGCGCCTACTTCATAGTGATGGAGGGGACTGGAATGCGCGGATCGCAGGAGGGCCAGGGGGCAAATCCGATGGCCAGGTCGTTGCGGTTGACAAAGAGCAGCACCTCGGCGGCGTCCTTGCCGAAATTGAGGGTCTGGATAATTCCGCCGGAGCAGGAACGTGTCTTCACTATCTTCGCCTGGCCGGGTTGCTTGTGGGGACTTTTCTCGCCCCAGTCCTCCAGGAAGCGCTCAAACCGGTAATCGCGGCATGGAGTGGATTCGGTGCAGCCCCAGAGCCGGTAAGCCTGCGCGTATTGTTTGTTCCGGAGGTGCTCCAGGAACAGGGCCACTTGTTTTTCTTCGCGGTAATTGCGGAAGGTGAAGTAGAGGGCGAGGCCCGAAACCAGCAGAACACCAAGTGCGATGAAGATCCTCTTGCGGGTCTTTTCGCGTTTGGCGTCGGCCACTCCGTAGCCGTCCATGTAGCCGGCCATAGGGTCTCCTTAAATTACTTCAGCGGATGGGCTTTGTCGTAGGCCGCGGTGGCCTCGGCCGTAATATCCAGCGCCGGCTTGAAATAGACGGTGTTGCTGACGTCGATGAGAACATCGAGGCCCTTTCCCTCGGCCAGCTTGGTGACAACATCCTGCATCGCCGCGCCGGCCTTGCGCAGAATATCGCTGCGGGCGAAGTCGACATCGGCTTGTAGATCCTCGGTCATGCGCTGGACATCCTTCTGCTTGCGCTGGCCGTTGAACTGCAGCTCCTGCTCGGCCTGCGGGGTGAGCTTGCCGGCCATGGTCTGCAACTGCTGCTGGATCACCTGAATTTCACGCTGCAGCTTTTCCAGGGCATCCTGGCGCGGTTTGAAGGTGGCCTCCATGGCAGCCTGCGCTTTTTTCATTTCGGCAGTGTCCAGAAGAGACTTCTGAGTATTGATGATTCCGACCTTAGCCTGGGCGAAAACGGTTCCGGCGGCCAGCATGGCGCCGGCACAAAGAAGCAGAAACCGGGGTAGACGATGTCCTGACATGGAAGCAAACTCCTTGGATTTAATCCTTCTTGCAGTAGGTTACCAATAGGTTATCACACGACCGGCGATAGGGTAATGTGAGGTAAACTAGGCAGAGCGTTTTGATGACGTAATTGTGGCGTAGCGAGCGCCCTTTGCGCTTGTTTGCTATAACTAGACGAAAGGGGTAGCGATTCATGCGCACATTCAAGCGGTTCACGATTGCGTTTGTCCTGAGCCTGACAGTGGCCTACGGCCAGCAGAAGGAACCGGAAAAACTTGCACCTTATTATCCAACTCCGGAGGCGGTGGTGGAGAAGATGCTGAAACTGGGCGGTCTGAAGGCAGGCGAGAAGACGTTCGATCTGGGCAGCGGCGATGGACGCGTGGTGATCATGGCTGCTGAAAAGTTCAAAGCCATTGCGACCGGCATCGAGTTGGATCCGGATCTCTACAAACAGAGTTCGGGCAAGATCAAGCAATTGGGCCTGGAAAAGACGGCCAGGATCATCAACGGCGACATCATGCAGCAGGACATGAGCTCGGCCGACTTGCTCACCGTTTACCTGCTGCCCAGCTCCAATGATAAGATCCGTCCCATGCTGGAGAAGCAGTTGAAGAAGGGTACCCGTGTTGTATCGCACGACTTCGAATTTTCCGGGTGGACCGCCGAGAAAGTCGAGAATGTCGACGATGACGGGGAGGGCCGCTCCCACACCTTGTACCTTTACCGGCGGTAAGGCGCTCGGTTCGGGTCCGCTCCCTGTGGTCGCGGCTCAGCATCGGCTTCTTAGCCGCGACCACAGGAGGCAGCCGGGAGGGCTTGCCAGTATTGGTTTCAGAACACACATTGGTTCCGCCTGTTCTGCGCTGGGGTTTGGCGGCCGCAAGGATCTTGCTGGCAGGCGCCTTCTTATACCTGTCCACCGGCCATGCGGCGCCCGCCACAGCAGCGGCTTTCTTTTTTCTAATGGGGTGCGCCGCGGTACTGGCAAAGAGTCTGCGCGCGGCTCCGCTGCAGCCCATGCTGCTTTTTTTCGATTTCTGTTTCCTTGGCCTGTTTCTCGGCTTAGTTTCCTCACCGGCGGTGTTCTGGTTGAGCCAAGCCTGGGTCCTCTACCTGCTGTTGTCGGCAGCGCTGTCCCATCGCTGGCCGCACGCGCTGCTGCTCGGCTCCGGCGCGGCCGTCTTGCTTGCTTGGCTGCGGCCTGACGGATGGATTGCTCTGGCCTCATCCTGCGTTGGATTCACTGCCCTGGGCACAATGGCGGCGTGGCTGAAAGAACTGTACGCGGAAAGGTTATACAGCGTGTCGCGCCAAAGCGTGCTCTACCGGTCCAATGCCGAGAAGGCGCGGCAGGAGGAGCGGGACCGTATCGCCAACGATTTCCATGACGGTCCGCTGCAGGCTTTCATGAGCGTGCAGATGAGGCTGGAGGTAGTGCGGCAACTGCTGCTCAAGAATCAGGGAGCTGGTCTCAAGGAACTACTGGAGTTGCAGGATCTGCTGAAATCGCAAGTGGCTGAGTTACGCGCTTTTCTGCGCAGTATGCGTCCTATGGAGGTGGAATCAGCCGAACTGATCGCCGCGTTAAGCCGTTTGGCCAACTCCTTTCAGAACGACACCGGCATCTCGGTGATCTTTTCAGGGGCCGCGGCGCTCAAGGATCAGCCACCGGGAACCGCTCTCGAGATTTTGCAAATAGTGCGGGAGGCGCTGCACAACGTGCGCAAACATTCTCAGGCGACCTGCGTGGCAGTTGCAGTGGAAAGCAATCAGGAAGACCTTACTATTACAGTGGACGACAATGGCTCAGGTTTCCTGTTCAGCGGCAAGTTCACGCTGGATGAGTTGGAACTGTTGCGGCTGGGACCGGGCAGCATCAAACGGCGCGTCCGGGCGTTGAATGGAGAGATGACCATCGATTCGACGCCGGGCCGCGGCGCGGGACTGAGGATCCGGATCCCGCAATGATTCTGTATAGTAATCGCAGCCAGCGGGAAAAGGCAATTCTGTGACAGGCAACGAAATTCCGCTGGACAAGGTCCGTCGTAATCCACAAGATTGCGCGGCGGGACTGCGCTTTGCCGTTTGCGGGCTGGTTCTTCTGATGTCCGGATGCGGGAACTATGCGGACTTCCGCCTGCCCGCTTTGTCACAGGCGTCCCGGGCCGCGGTGGTTCCGCGGTGGCAGACGGATCCTGAACCCGTGCTTGGGCGCGGCCCGGCCGGCGCATTCGACAGCGTGGATGCATTGAATCCTTCCGTGATTGTCCGGAATCAAACGGGGGTGCGGATTTGGTGGAACCTTTACTCAGGCTTTGACGGAACAGCGTGGCACACGGGCCTGGCGCGATCCATTGACGGAGTGTTGTGGGAGAAACTGGGAAAGGTTCTGTCACCGGACCCTGGCAGTTGGGAGGGCCGCTACATCGCAGCCAACGGCTCCTCACTCGAGGTGGGCAAGGAGATTTTCTACTGGTATCAGGCCGGGGAACCGCCGCGGGTTGGGCTCGCCCGGTCCACGGACGGACGCCGGTGGAGAAAAGATGCGCAGCCGGTATTGCCGTTGGGACCGCGCGGCAGTTGGGATGAACGAGCCTCAGCCGACCCTTACGTGGTCCGCTACGGAGAGTACCTGTATATGTATTATCTGGGAGAGGACCGTGCGCGGCGGCAACGATTGGGTGTGGCTCGGAGCCAGGATGGAGTTGTCTGGTGGAAACTTCGCGGCAATCCGGTGCTGGAGTTGGGCGATGCGGCTGCTTTTGATGAGCAAGGTTTGGGCGAGCCGGCCGTATGGGCATCGCATGGCCGTTACTGGATGCTGTACACGGGACGCGACCGCGTCGAAAACCGCCGGCTTGGACTGGCTTGGTCGGCTGATGGCGTGACGTGGAAGCGATGGAGCGGGAATGCCGTCCTGGCGGGGGACCGGCCTTGGAACGCGAAGGTGGTGTGCGATCCAACGGTGGAGGTGGAAGGCGGCCGGATCCGGGTCTGGTTCGGAGGCGGCGATGTGGCTCATCCGGCCGAGAACATCCACGGGCAGATCGGACGGGCCACTTTATTCCTGGATCCGGTGGAAAAACCGGCGGAGAAGCAATGAAGATTGGCATCACTTGTTACCCCACCTACGGCGGCAGCGGCATTGTAGCCACCGAGCTTGGGATGGAATTGGCCGCGCGCGGGCATCAGGTGCACTTCATCAGTTACGCGCACCCGATACGCCTGAACCCGGAATTGGAGGGCGTGCATTATCACGAAGTGGAGGTGGCTAATTATCCGTTGTTTGCCTACCCGCCTTACTGTCTGGCTCTGGCGGCGCGGATGGCGGAGGTAGCCGAGAGCTATCAACTGGACCTGCTGCACGTACACTACGCCATCCCTCATTCGGTCTCCGCGCTACTGGCACAGCAGATGACCGCCCCTAAACGCAGGCTCCCTTTTGTCACCACCCTGCACGGCACCGACATCACTCTGGTCGGGGCGGAACCTTCTTATTTCAACATCACCAGGTTTTCCATAGAGCAGTCCGACGGAGTGACGGCCGTGAGCCGGTATCTGGTGGACCGCACGGTTGAAGTCTTCGGTGTGAATTGCCCCATTGAGACCATTCATAATTTTGTCAATTGCGAACAGTATGCCCCTGCCGGGGATGGTGCGCGCCGCGGCAAGCGTCTGATTCATGTTTCCAACTTCCGCCCGGTGAAACGGCCGCTTGACTGCATTCACGTACTGGCGCGCGTCGTGAAAGAGACGGGGGCGGAACTCTGGATGGTGGGGGACGGGCCCGAGCGCGGGCATGCCGAGCGGCTGGCGCACGAGTTAGGAGTTGACGAGCGAGTGAAGTTTTTAGGCAAACAGGATCATGTGGAGCGGCTGTTGCCGCAAGCCGACGTTCTGCTCCTGCCCAGTGAGCATGAAGCGTTCGGATTGGCGGCGCTGGAGGCGATGGCGTGCGGTGTTCCTCCGGTGGCAACGCGCGTGGGCGGGGTTGCCGAACTGGTCACGCACGGCGTGGATGGGTTTCTGGAACCAGTGGGTGATGTGGAAGGACAGGCTGCGCGCGTGATGGAACTGCTCACCGATGCCGCGCTGCATCAGCGGATTTCGAACGCCGCTCGTGAAACGGCCCGAACGCGTTTTTGCACCGAATTGATCATCCCGCGGTACGAACAGTTATACCGGCGCGTTGTAGCAGCGGGGTGATATCAGAAACTGGTGCGCGAGCGCGAGGCGCCGGCGCTGTTTTCCATCTCCACTTCGACGGCGGAGAGTTGCGAGGAATCACCGGTCACAGGGAAGGAGGCCCGCAGCAGGAAAACGCCGCCAACAGAGGTGTCGCGAAAATGCCGCTGGAATGCTTCCGCGACTTCGGCAAGGATGGGATCGCCGGCCAGAGGGCTGCCGGCGCGATCAAAGAAGCGGAAGGTGAGCCTGGATGCGGTGCGCGTGTTGTCGAATCCGATGATCTCCACCTGAAGACTGTTGGAACCTCGCGTGATTCTCGTGGTGTCCATGGATACCATGGCTCGTGAAACCGTCGTGGCCGTTGTCTGCGCCACTCCCACTTGCCCCGGCATTTCGATCCGGAATCGAATTTCACCGGCCGTAGTGCCGGTTTGAAATTGGAACTCTCCCATGTTAGTGTCGCCTTCGCGGATGTTGACCGGAATAGTGCGGCTACCGGATGGAAGGAACACGACGGCTGGGTCGTCCAGCGCGGTTGGAACGGCAGTGCGAAACTCAAGGCGCAATGTGGCTAGGCCCGGCACGCGCGAGAGGGCGGCCAGACGGAGAGAAACCTTGGCTTGCGTGCCACTGGGCACAGCGGGTTCCACGGTGATGATTGCGTCTGGAAACGGAGGGTCGAAGCCTACGCCCTCGAGGAGGAAGAGCCTGTCCTCGAGGGTGAGTGTCCCTTGCAGAATACCGTTGCGGGAAGGCGCGAAGCCAATCTCGAAAGGGATTGACCTGCCGGCGTCCACCAGGACGGGTGTAACGATTTCCGATGGGCCGGAGAATCCGGCGCCGGTCATGGTGATTCTGTTTACCGTTAGCGCGGACGGGGTTTCGTTGCGCAGGTGGAATCTCTGCGTGAGAGAACTGCCGCGCTCCACTCTTCCCAGCACGATGGGCGCGGTTGTGGCGACGGCTTGTAGTTTCCCGTCCCGCTCCACCAGCAAGGTCACTCCCTGCGGTGAGACGCCGCGGACCAACAGAGTTTTATCGTTGAACAACAGCGCTGCGCTGAAGCTGCCAAAGGCAGTGGGCCCGAATCGTATGCGGAAATCGACATTGGCTCCTGGCAGCATCTGATGCGGCAAAGGCGGATTCCCCAAGATGGTGAATCCGGCGCCGGAAACGCGCAGCGCGGAGAGTGCGACCGATGCCGCGCCGGTGTTTCGCAACCGGAAGCGGGTGTCGGACCAGTCTCCCGCCGCTACCGTTCCCATATCCACCAGAGCTTCCGCCGGCGTCTCGACTCCTTTGGCGTCCACCGTGGCAATGG
>JAENWC010000145.1 GCA_016650235.1 Terriglobia bacterium | reverse complement strand
TTGAACTACTTGTCACTGTATTATGCGAGATTCTATAAACTTGATCCTAGCACAACAGCCAGCAGAAGGGCCGGTCATACGGGCGGAAGGTTCATGCGCTTGCGCAGGGCATGGAAGCGCGGGTCCCGGCACAATGGTTTGAACCAGTCTGTGCCTCTCACCGCTGGGACAAACATGTGAGGTGGCTTATTTTGCTGCTCCAGGTCCACCAATAACTTTCGCACCTCCTCGATTCGGCCTGCCTTGGCATAGCTTATGCCTCCCATCCACCTCCAACGAGGAGCGACACCGGCCGCGATTTTCTGCTCAGCGATAGCCTCCTCATGCCGTCCCATGTCTGAGTAAACGAACCCCAGCGCCAGGCGTCCGCCACTACAATTCCCAGTTCAACTTGTCCCCGTTGACAGTAACTTCCCGGTACCGCGCGGGCCATGCCGGTTTTGCCATGGTGTTACTCCAGGCGGTCCATGCGGATTTGAGATCGCGCACTACGGCCGGGTTGGCGGAGGAGAGGTCCTTCTTTTCCCCGATGTCGGCGTCCAGATCGAACAGCTTGGTATAGTTGTCGCCGAACTCGACCAGTTTCCACTTACCCTTGCGAACGGCGCGGCCCTGGCCGCCACGCCAGAACAGAGCTTCATGTGGGGCGCCGGCTCCTCCGTTGAGGTATGGCAGAAGATTCGCCCCGTCAAACTGGATGCGCGACGGGGCTTGCACCGCGGCGGCGGCGAGGAAGGTGGGGACAATGTCGCGCGAGACCACGGGCTGGCGGTAAAGTTTGCCGGCGGGAATGCGTCCCGGCCAGCGCATGATGTAAGGCACGCGGATGCCGCCTTCATAGTAAGTTGCTTTTTCCCCGTTCAACGGATGATTAGTGCCCGCTCCGGTAACTACCGGGCAGCCGTTGTCACTCAGGAAGACGACCATGGTGTCGCGCTCAAGGCTGGTTTCCTTCAGCTTGCTGAGCACTGCCCCAATACCGTCGTCCAGTGCGGCGGTCATGGCGGCCAGCATGCGGTGCTTGGGATTGGCGATACCGGCGAAACGATCCAGGTAGCGCGTGGTGGCCTGGAGCGGCGTGTGGATCGCGTTGAAGGCAAGGTAGAGGAAGAAAGGCTGCATTCGATTGCGCCCGATGAAATCGACGGCCTCCCTGGCGAGCAGGTCTGTCAGGTACCGATCATCCGAGTACGGCTCCCGTCCCCGCATGAGACTGTGCTGGCGTTGTTTGGGAATCGCTTCACCTTCGCCTCTGACCGTGGCGATTTGACCGCCCGGGGTTTGACTGGTGATGAAGTCATTGCCGCCTGGCAGAAAACCCACAAATTCATCGAAGCCGCGATCAAACGGATGATAGCCCGCGCGCACACCCAGATGCCACTTGCCGAAAACAGCGCTGCGGTATCCGGCGGGTTTGAGCATCTGGGGCAGGATGGTGGCTTCTTTTGGAATTCCGAAATTGACTTGCGCCTCGCGGGCCGGAGGGCCGGAGTTGAATTCGTGGCCAAACCGCTGCTGGTAGCGGCCCGTCAGCAACGCCACGCGCGAGGGACTGCAGACGGCGCAGGATACGTAGCCGTCGGTGAACTTTGTGCCTTGGCGCGCGAGGGAATCCAGGTGCGGCGTGGGCACGTCGGGCGAGCCGTAAGTGCCGATGTCGCCGTAGCCCATGTCGTCGGCGAGTATCACGACAAGGTTGGGTTTCCGGCGGGATTGAGAAAAAGCCAGCGGAGCGGCGGCGAGAGTCGCGAGGGTGGCGCGTCGGGTGAGCATGCTGAGGACATTGTATCCTGATAGAGACGAGGGGGGATGGATGTCTTTGCCTGCCGAACTGGAACAACTTGCCGCTCCCGCGCTGTTGGAATGGGCGCTAGGGCGCTATGGGAACCGCTTCGCCATCAGCACCAGTTTCCAGAACGAGGGCATGGTGATGGTGGACATGGCGGCGCGCATCAACAACCAGGTCCGGGTTTTCACTATTGATACCGGACGATTGCCGGAGGAAACCTACGCGCTCATTGATGAGGTTCGGGCGCGGTATGGGATCGCGGTTGAGATTGTGTTTCCCGACCATGGGGAAGTGGAGCGGATGACCAGCCGGCATGGGGTGAATCTTTTTTACCAGGAAGTGGCTTTTCGTAAGCTGTGCTGCCATGTGCGTAAAGTTCGTCCGCTGGAGCGGAAGCTGGAAGGGATGGATGCCTGGGCGGTGGGATTACGGCGCGAACAGAGCCCGGAGCGGGCGCAGGTAAAGAAGGTGGAAGAGTTAGACGGGCGCGTGAAGCTGAGCCCGCTGGCCGATTGGACACGGCAGCAGGTGGAGGAACATCTGTTGCGATACCAGGTTCCGCGGCATGCGCTGGAGGCGAAGGGCTACCCGAGCATAGGATGCGCGCCTTGCACGCGAGCGGTGCAGCCGGGCGAGAGTGAACGGGCGGGACGTTGGTGGTGGGAACAGGACGGCTCCAAGGAGTGCGGCCTGCATATAACCCCCACCGGCGAAATGCGGCGGCAGTTGGACGTTTTGGTGGAAGAGATCCTGATAGACCATTGAGCAACCGCTCCCTGCGGTCCCTTGGGTTTGGTGTATACTCTGGGAACCCAGAGTGGGAATCCCGGTTGATAGAGGGAGATTGGTCACAATGAATTTCATCAAGCGGGCGCTCCTGTGCGCCTTATTTTCCGTATCCGCCTACGGGCAGGCAGTCAATGGCACCATCGTGGGGAGTGTAACCGACTCAAGCGGCGCAGTGGTGCCCAACGCGAAGATTCAGATACTGGAAACGGGCACCAACATCTCGCGCCCGGGGTCGACGAATGAGTCGGGCAACTACTCATTCTCCAACGTCCCGCAAGGCCGTTACAGCGTCACGGTGGAACACACGGGCTTTCGAAAGGCAACCCGCGAGGACATTGAAGTTACAATTAACTCGACCGTCCGTGTGGATATTCAGTTACAGCCTGGGCAGATGTCCGAGCAGGTTACCATTACAGCCGACGTGCCGGTGCTGCAGACGGATCGAACCGACACTGGGCGCCAGATGAACGCGCGGCAGGTTGCCGAGCTGCCGCTGACGCAAAACCGCAATTTTCAGGGCTTGGTGAACCTTGTCCCCGGGGCGGCGCGCGCGCAGCGCAACCACTCGGAATTTTTCAACGGGAACGACTCGATGCAATCCCGTGTCAACGGCCAGGCTCGACTGGCGAATAATATCCAGTTTGAGGGAGTTGATAACAACCACCGCACCGGGCTGCTGACGGTTTATGTCCCCCCCGCCGAGGCCATACAAACCGTGGACGTCACCACGTCCAATTACGAAGCCGAGTTAGGGCGAGCCGGGGGTGCCGTCATGAACGTTACTCTGAAGTCCGGGACCAACGACTTTCATGGAAGCCTTTACGAGTTCAACCGGGTCAGCCGTCTGGCGGCGCGCCGTACCGACCTTACCGCCAAGCCTCCGATCACCTACAACTATTTCGGTGGTACCGCCGGCGGATCCATCATCAAGAACAAGACGTTTTATTTCGCCGATTATCTGGGCATTCGGGACCGCCTGGGGAAGGGCCACCGGCTGACGATACCCACGACAGCCTTCCGCCGGGGCGACCTTTCCGCCGCGCCCACCACCATCTATGACCCGCTCACAGGGGACCCGAACGGAGCCAACCGCCAGCCCTTTGCGGGGAAGATCATCCCAACATCCCGTATCTCGTCTATCTCGGCGCGGCTCAACGGCCTGATTCCGGCGCCTTCCACCGAGAACGCAACGGGTGTCAATTACGAAAGTTCTACCGTGCGGCAGAAAGATACCAACGGGTTTGATGCCAAAGGGGACCACAACTTTTCCAGCAGCCACCGGTTGAGCGCGCGTTACAGTTTCCAGCGCGGCGTGGTGAACGACCCGCCTCTCAGTGGCTACGGGACCGCCGGCGGCCCGGCCAATGGCGGATTCGCGGGCACCGGTACCGTGGACACACATTCCGGCGCGCTGAGCTATACCGGCGTTCTGTCGCCCACATTGATTACGGAACTCCGCGTCGGCATCTCGCGCTACCGCAACGATGCCTATGCCACCGACTACGGCTCACGCGCCTCCGACGCCGCGGGGATCCGCGGCGTCAATATCTCCGATCTCACTTCCGGTCTCACCAACATTGACATTTCCGGTTTCTCCAACCCCACAGCCGGCTACTCGCTGTCGCTGCCGTGGATCCGCTTTGAGACCAACTGGAACTTCGTGAACAACTGGACGAAGAGCCTTGGCAACCACAGCGTTAAGTTCGGTTGGGACTACCGCTTCAACCGCGACGGATTGCTGCAGACACAGGTCTACTCGCTGCGCGGCCAGTACCGTTTCCGGACCGGCCAGACGGGCCGCAACGGCGATCCGTCCCAGGGCTTCGGCAACGCATACGCGGCCTTTCTGCTCGATCTGCCAAACGATTTCGGGCGTGATCTGGTGTCGGCATTCCCCGAATACGTGCAGTTTCCGCTATTCACCTACGTGCAGGATAAATGGCAGGTTTCCAAGAAGCTCACGCTCGACATCGGCGTGCGTCATGAACTGTATCCTCCCGCCACTCCGAAGCAGAAGGGCGGATTCTCCAATTACGATCCGGCCACCAATAGCCTTATTGTTGCCGGGATAGGATCCAACCCATCCAACCTGGGCCGCAAGAATTATCTGGCCAACTTCGCCCCGCGCCTCGGGATCAGCTACCGTTTGAGTGAAAAGACAGTTGTGCGATCGGGTTATGGGATCAGCTACATCCCGTACCCCGACAACCGTTACGCCTACAATTTCCCGGTGCGCCAGAACAACGCATTCAATCCTGCCAACAGTTTTGTGGCGGCCGGCCGGATGGCGGATGGACTGCCGGCCCCGCTTCCCTTCACCATTCCCCAGGACGGAATCATTCGCAACGCGCCAAATCAGAACTACGAAGTGGTCCCGCTGGACTACCACGAAGGCTACATTCAGAGTTACAATTTTGCCGTTCAGCGTGCCTTGCCTTTCAGCTTGACGTTGGACGCCGCCTACGTCGGCAACAAAGGCACGCGCGTTTCCCAGCAGTACAACATGAACGGCGGATTTACATTGGGGGCGGGGCGGGAAGGCCAGCCGCTATGGGCTGCATTCCGCCGCGATACGGCAACCAATCTCAGCTTCATCGGCGTTTCCACCAACTACAATTCGCTGCAGGTGAAACTGGACCGGCGGTTCTCGGGCGGATTCCAGTTGACCACCGCATACACGTGGTCCAAGTCCGTCGACTACTCGCAGGACAATGGCGGTTACGCTTACCTGATCAACTCGGTCCGTTCCCGGGCGCGGTCAGACTTTGACCGGCGCCACATGTTCACCCAAAGCTATGTCTGGGAGCTGCCCTTCGGCAGGGGCAAGAGATTGGTCAACTCAGGAGTCGGATCGAAATTAGCAGGCGGCTGGCAGGTGACCGGCATTCTCTCCGCAATGACGGGTCAGGCGCTCAACATTTCCGCTCCCAATGCGACGCTGAATGCTCCGGGGAATGCGAATAATCCGAACTACACCGGTTCCGGCCAGCTACCGGTTTCAAAGGTTGTGAATTTCCGCGCCACGGGGCGCAACCAACCCACCTGGTTCGACATCAGCGTGTTTCAGGCCGCTGCGCCGAATACGTTTGGGAACGTCGGCCGGAATGCGTTTACCGGCCCGGGGTTTTTCAACCTCGACCTGAGCGCCTTCCGCCGATTCCAAGTCACCGAACGCTACACCGTGGAGATCCGCGCGGAAAGCTTCAACTTCACCAATACGCCGCAATATCCGAACCCGGATGGGGGATTCGGTAACGCGGCCTTCGGCCAAATCACCAACGCCGGCATCGGATCGTCGGCTGATGCGGGTTCGCGCCAGATGCAGTTCGGCCTGCGGATCCTGTTCTAATATCTTGATAGACCTACATACACATACAACAGAATCTGACGGCACATACACGCCTTCACAGCTTGTGGCCGCGGCCAAGGCGCTTGGGTTGGACGCAATCGCCATCACCGATCACGACACATTTTCCGGCTATGACCAGGCGTTGAGCCTGGCGCGCGAGGCTGGGATTGAGCTTGTGTGCGGGATTGAGTTGAGCACCAAGCTGATCCTGCCGGACCGGCCGCGTGGTAAGTCGGTTCACCTGCTGGGGTACTTCATGAAGGGTCCGTCGCCGGAGTTTCTCGCATGGCTGGGCGGGCTGCAACAGTCGCGGCGGGAGCGCAACGAGGCGTTGGCGCTCAAGCTCCAGTCGATGGGACTGGCGATCACGATTGAAGAGGTGAATGCGTTGGGACGCTCCATGGCCGGGCGTCCGCATTTTGCGAAACTGATGGTACAAAAAGGCTATGTGAGCACTCTGCAGGAAGCCTTTGACAAGTTTCTCGATGAAAGCGCCCAGGCATACGTGGAGCGGCAGGAGCCAACTCTGGGGGAGGGGATCCGGCGGATCTTGGACGGAGGCGGCCTTCCTTCGCTCGCGCATCCGGTTCGACTCGGCAAGCGGGTGCCGGCGCAGGAAGAGGACGTGATCCGGCAAATGTGCAAGATGGGATTGCGGGCGCTGGAGGCCTGGCATTCCGATCATCCATCCAGAGAGCAGGAGCGGTACGAGTGGCTGGCGCGGCGGTACGATCTGGTAGCAACAGGCGGATCGGATTTTCATGGGGACGCAAAGCCCGGGGTGGAGTTGGGGACCGGGCGCAACGGTAACGTGAATGTGTCGAAGAAGGTCCTGGACCGGTTGCGGTGAGGGGGTCGCTTTTATGAAGACAATGACGATGACCATGATGCTTGTGGCCGTGACCGCGATGGGGCAGAGTGACGGACCGCAGCCGCCTCATGTGGCGTCGCCGGGGACGAAAGCGCCTTCGGACGCAGTGGTGTTATTTGACGGGAAAGATATGAGCGGGTGGGCAAAGGAGGACGGCTCGCCGGCCGGCTGCAAAGTGGAGAAGGGCGAGATGGTTTGCGCATCGGGGGTGGGCGATATCGTGAGCAAGGAACTGTTCACGGACGCGCAAATCCATGTGGAGTTCAACATACCGTTGATGAGTGCGCAAAAAGGGCAGATGCGAGGCAATAGCGGCGTTTATCTGCACTCCTGCTACGAGGTGCAAATACTGGACTCCTACGAGAACCCGACCTATGCGAACGGCTCCTGCGGCGCCGTGTACGGATTCGCGCCGCCACTGGTGAATGCAAGCCGGAGGCCTGGGGAATGGCAAAGTTACGACATCATTTTTCGCGCGCCGCAGTGTGACGGGACCGGTGGGATGTCGCAGGCGGGAAGTGTGACGATCCTGCACAACGGGGTACTGGTTCAGGACGGGACCAAGCTGGACAAGAAAGGGCCCGGATGCACGAAGGCGAGCGTGTGCGGCCCGGGACCGTTGCGGCTGCAGGATCACAGCGGGTTTCCAAACGCACCCCACACGGTGATGAAGTTCCGCAATATTTGGTTGCGGAAGCTTTCAGGAAAGTAGGATGTTCCTCTAGCCTTGGCAATTCCTCGGATTTCCGGTAGTGTGGTAATAGGTATACAACCGGGCACAATCTATGACAGAGACCCTCTCCATTCGGCTCGATACTGAGACGAAGAAGCGTTTTGACGCTCTTGCGCAGCGCTCAAAGCGTTCCAAATCCTTTCTTGCCGCTGAAGCTATCGCCCAGTACGTGGAAGCTGAAGAGTGGCAACTTGGGGAGATCCGGGCCGGGCTCGCGGATCTCGACCAGGGCCGCACAGTGAGCCATGAGAAGGTTGTAAAATGGCTCAAATCGTGGGGAAAGTCTCCTGAAGGCAAAGCGCCTCGGTGAAAATCGTCTGGTCCCGGCGAGCTATCCGGCATCTCACTGCGGTTCGCGACTACATCGCAAAGGACAGTCCGCAAAACGCAACCACCGTTGCAACCCGAATTCTAAGGAGCGTTGACCTGCTCGCCGCGCAGCCACAGATGGGCAGGCCTGGCCGCGTGGTGGGGACGAGAGAACTCGTTGTTCCTGGCACTCCATACATCATCCCGTATCGCGCCCGCGGCGAATACTTGGAGCTCATCGCTGTGTTTCATGGCCGGCAAAAGTGGCCGAAAAAACTGTGACGGAACCATTCTTTCCCTCCAGGGCCAGTGAAACGGCATATCCGGCCGACGCCGCTTTCGCGCCAAGATCAAATTCCCCTGCAACCTTCCCGGCGCCAGAGGCGTTACAGCGCCGGCAGGGATCCGCCTCTCGACTCCAAGCTTTTGCTCTGGCGAGCCTTGTTCACCTCGACAAAACTTTCGCCGAGGTTTGCCGCTAAGCGCCTAATCGAAGTGGAACAATTGCGCCGCATTGCGGCCGCGGATGTGTTCGCGGTCCCGCGGGCTGGCGTAGTCGAACATCAGATCCAGCAACTTTGAGGCTTGTTGGAATTCGGGCATCGAGTGCCCAAGCCCTCCCCAGAGAATCCTTGCCGCGCCGAACTCATCGAATGCCGCGCGCACGATGGGCTTGGCGTCGGTGAAGGGAAACTTCTGTTTGGAGGAGTATCCGACGCCGGAAAATTTGAAGTAGACCTTTGGATACGCGGAGAGCTTGAGGAGAGGATCGAGATCGGCGGGCGTGCCTTGCCCGGCGCGGCCCATGTGGTCCAGGATGACGGTGGTGTCGCGAAACTGGGATGCGAGGCGCGCGATGGCCGGGGCGTGGTGGGGAAGAAAGTGCATCTGTATGGCAAGGCCGAGGTCGGATGCAGCGGCCCAGGCTTTGCGCATCTGGGGATGGGCGAGGTCGCGATTCTTGATGGGTCCGGAGGCAAGCGAAGCCTGGCCAGGCGGGTTCATGGCGTGTATGCGCAGGCCGACGATGCGCCCGGGGTGTTGTTTCACCAGAGCACGCATACGATCCGGGGTACGCGGATCTGTTGCATCAAACAGGCAGGTACCTTTAAAGAGCCCGCGCGGCTTTTCGTTTGCGAAGCAGTGTTCGAGGTAGGAGTGGTCGTCCTGATAGGGTTCCGGGTGGACGAGGATGACGTGATGGATGCCGGCCTTTTGAACGAAGTCGAGATAGGGTTCCAGAGGCGCGGCTGGCGGCTTGTAGGTGCCTTGGGGATGATAGGGGAAACGTTTCTGGTCGGCGGCGAACAGATGGATGTGTGTGTCGATGATGGGGGGCGCCTTTTGCGCCGAGGCTGATGAAGCAGCGATGAGAGAGGCGGTGAACTGGCGGCGATTGAGCATGACCACCATGTTACAATGGCGGGTTAACCGCACATGGAAAGAGCTGGAAAACTGCTGGGCCAATCCAAGATGGCGGCGCGCTGCCTGACGCCGGAACAGCTCGCCTTGGCCAGTTGGCCGGTGGCGGTGGGCAAAAAGATCGCAGAGCACACCAGGGCGGCCAGGATGGT
>JAENWC010000144.1 GCA_016650235.1 Terriglobia bacterium | reverse complement strand
GGGTCCGGCACATCGTGATCGAAAAGGCCGCCGATCTGGATCAACCGGCGATTCAGGACTTGATGAACGTGGCGTTGCAAAGTGCTAAACAAGCCATCGACCCAACCGCATCCGGCGGGCTCATCATCCAATCCATCTCCGCTAAACAGCGCCCGCGGAGGCCGTGACAGCGGTGTGGAGGCTCAACATCCTTTGGAATTGCCGGATCGGCTGGCGAGAAAGATTTGCCTCAGCGTGCAGGCTGAATCCACACCCTACCGGCCGCCTTCCAGGATAAACGTCGGCGCCATCCCGCTCAAGGTGGAGAATGTACTGGACAGGTCAGCCACCTGCGTCGAGCAGGTTTCCACTTTGCCCAGATACAGGTGCGAGTAGACATCCACCGACATCGGCCGCATGTCCATGCGCCCAAACTGAAGCACGGGAAACTCCGCGCGGCCGGCCTCCACCCGTTCCTGCACCACGTAGGGGTTGCGCAGCGCCGTTCTCACCGCCTTATCCCAGGCCGCCTCTTCCGTCTCCGGACCTTGGTAGGCATGCATATCCGAGGCCAGATCGTTCGGCTTCAAGACCAGCTTTTCGCGATGGGTCAGAATAAACTCCGGCAGGTCGACCACTTTGTTCTTATAAGTCGTCTTAGACGCAGTAACCAGCCGCGTCCAGGGAATGTGATCGCGAATCACCTTTCTTTCCTCCGCGGGAAATTTTCCCGTGACGGTTTCATCGGTCAACAGACCAAAGATGGCTTTCTTCTGCAGTAGCTCTGTGCGGAAACTGTTCACCACACACACTGCGCCTTCGCGATAGGCCCGCACCAGCGGGTGAGCCAGATCAAACCGGACCAGGAACTCCTGCGCGGAAATGCTCCGGTAGACGATCTCAATACCAAACTCGCCCCGGCACAACATACCGTTGCGGTACTCGAGCTGTTCCGGAGTCACAATCTCTGTCGGGTATCCTGCCTGCCGCAGATACTCGGCCAGCAACAGATAGTCACTCGTGGGTCCTTTCATAGGCCCCCGGAACTCGACAATGGCGATCCGTGGAAACTTCTTCTTCCCGCTGCCCTTGTAAGCTGCCAGCAGTCCATGTAACAACCGCTTCATGCCCTGCGGCCGAGTCATCTTGTACTTCTTGCGGATCTGTTTCACCGGAGCGCAATCGTAAAAAATTTCCCCCAATGCATCCGCATGGGCCGTTACGCCGGCTCCGTTGCCATAACACTCCACGAATGCCAGGGAATTATTGCTCACGTGCGTATCCAGCATGGAGGTCACCGCCAGATGCGGGTAGCCCGGATCCACTCCGGCCAGCATCTTCTCGGCCGGGAGAAGTTCCATGCGAGCCATAAGCGATGCGTTGTCCTGCAGCATCCCGTTCAACCTGTTCATGGCCGAATATATAGTTTGGGAAGCTTTCGCCAGATGGGTATACTGGCGCCGCGTGATCAGATGCGGGCGCAGCACCGGACACACCGGACGCCCACCCGGCATCAGATGTTGGGCGGACATCTTCTCTTGCAGGCTTTCCAGCCAACCCAGGTCTCGATATTCAGGCGTAGCTAACAGCTTGTGGTAGCGTGAAACCGCCTCGTCCAGCAATGTCATTTTCTTGTTTCTTTGGGACTGATTCTTGCCACAGTATCTCATACAAGAGATTGGAAAAGGAAGTTTGTCCACTAACCAAATAGTTTGTAAGATACTACAAATACTATAGTTATCTACAAAAAAATATGTGATGGGAGCCATGGGCGCCAAATCGCGCGGGCCAGCCCGCAATCATGCTTCGCCGTATCTTCTCCTTGGGACGTCGCATAATGATGAGGACACAGCATGAGACACACGCTCTTTTCCCTATTCGCTACCCTGCTGCTGATTCCTGCCGCCACGGCTTTGGCCGATGAAGGCATTTGGTTGCTGAATCAGTTTCCCAAGGAGCGCGTTCGCAAGAAATACGGATTCAACATCGATGATCAGTTTCTCAAGAAGGTCCAATCCGCTTCGGTGCGCTTGAACAATGGCGGGTCTGGATCCTTTGTTTCTCCCAACGGACTCATTTTCACCAACCACCACGTCGCCTCCGACTGCATCGCACAACTCAGCAGCGCGCAGAACGACTTTATGAAGAACGGATTCTATGCCGCCCAGCAGACTGAAGAGCGTGCTTGCCCGGACCTGGAAGTGAACGCCCTTTTGGAGATCACCGACGTTACCGCCAAGGTGACCGCCGCTGCTGCCCCGCAAGCCCCAACCGCCGAGACCAACCGCGCCAGGAAAGCGGCCATGACCGGGATCGAGAAAGAGTGTAGCGATCGCACCGGCAACCGTTGTGATGTGGTCACTCTCTATTCCGGTGGCATGTATCATCTTTACCGCTACAAGAAATACACCGATGTCCGGCTTGTATTTGCTCCGGAGACCGCGGTGGCTGCCTTCGGCGGCGATCCCGACAACTTCACTTATCCGCGTTACTGCCTGGACATGTCTTTCCTGCGCGCTTACGAGCAGGGACAACCGGCCACGACTCCGAATTTCCTGCCCTGGAGCAAGACCGGTGTGAAGGATGGCGAACTCACCTTCGTCTCCGGGCATCCCGGATCCACTGGCCGCCTGGCTACGGTGGCCGAACTCGAGTTCGGGCGCGACGTCTCCTATCCCTTTATACGGAACCTGCTCGGACTCGTCATCGATGCGCTCATCAAATTCAGCGCCGCAAGCGAGGAGAATAAGCGCGTGGCCCAGGACAACCTGTTCAGCCAGCAGAACTCCTTCAAGGCCTATACCGGCTTTCTCGCCGGACTGCGGGAAAAGGAATTGATTTCCCGCAAATTGGACGAGCAGCAGACGCTGCAAACCAAGGTGAGCGCTACACCGGAAGGCAAGCAGAAGTACGCCCGCACCTGGGCTGAGGTGGCAACGGCATACCAGGAGTATAAGGAGTTCTACCGCCCGTTCTATCTGCTCGAGCGTCT
The DNA here is from genome assembly GCA_016650235.1 of Terriglobia bacterium. Classification (GTDB taxonomy): domain Bacteria; phylum Acidobacteriota; class Terriglobia; order Bryobacterales; family Bryobacteraceae; genus VFZE01. Next base: position 1,890 of record JAENWC010000144.1, on the reverse strand, counting down.
TCCGGCGCGAGGTTCGGAACTGTTTCCCATCGCGCGCATGGTGCTCCGCTATGGCGCGGAGAAGGCCAAGCCGAACGACAAGCGCCTGCGCGAGTTTGTCGATCCGGCCCTGCCCTCGCTCGAGCAGTCCATGTTCAGCGAAGCCCCCATTCACCCGGCGATGGAGATTGCCGTCATCGAGGTTTACCTGAACAGCCTTATCACCGAATTGGGAGCCGATCACCCGATGGTCCAAGAGATTCTCGCTGCCAGAGCGTCCGCCCAGGCGGCGCGCGACATCGTATCGGGAAGCAAGCTCTCCAGCGTTGCCGAGCGCAAGCGTTTGGCGGCTGCTCCGGCGGAGGCGGCCGCCTCCGGCGACACCATGCTCCGCCTGGCGAGCCTCATCGATCCGGAGGCGCGCCGCCTCCGCCAGCGCTACGAGGATCGCATTGAGGCCGTAGTCAACGGCAGCGCATCCAAGATCGCACAGGCACGCTTTGACGCCTATGGCGCCGAAGACTATCCGGACGCCACCTTCACGCTCCGCCTTAGCTACGGTCCGGTCAAAGGTTACCGCAATGAACGGAATGAACCCATTCCCTACACCACCAACTTTGCCGGCCTCTACAAGCGCGCCACTGGAACAGAGCCATTTGCCCTGCCCCAGCGTTGGCTGAAAGCCAAGTCCGCATTACGGCTCAATGTCCCGTTCAATTTTGTCACCACCACCGATACCCATGGCGGAAACTCCGGCAGCCCCACCATCAACACTAAAGGCGAAGTGATCGGGATCCTTTTCGACGGCAATCTGGAAGGCCTGCCCAACCGCTTTGTCTATCGCGATGCTCGGGAGCGGTCCATCCACGTGGCCAGCCAGGGTATCGTCGAGGCGCTCAAGAACGTGTTCCACGCCAGCCGTCTTCTTGTAGAGTTGAATGTAGCCAAGTAGGATAGGCCTCCGGCCTGTCGCCGCTTTGCGCGGGTCAAGCAAAAGGTGATAGACCAGTAGGCATGCGATTTCGGGTAGCCTGCGCCTTGCTGTTCATTTTGCCCCTCGGGGCCGAACCGTTGCGCGTGGGCCGCGCCGCCATCAAGATTACCCCTCCGGCAGGAATCCCCATGGCCGGCTATTACTCCATCCGCTTGGCCGAAGGCACGCACGATGATCTGTTCGCCAAAGCCCTCGTGCTCGAAAGCGGAGAAACCAGGGTCGCGCTGGTGGCTTGTGATCTGGTGAACCTCGACGATGCGTTGGTGGCTTCAGCCCGTGAAGCCGTCCGCGAAGCCACCGGCATTACCCCCGCGCGCGTGATGATCAGCGCCACACACAGCCACACGGGTCCGTTGTTGAGCAGGCGGTTTCTGGCCACCGCCCCAGCCGCGCCCAGAAAACTCGCCGAGCAATATCGAGCCGCCCTGCCGCAGCGCATTGCCGAAGCCGTCCGTATGGCCGCGCAATCACTAACACCGGCGCGAGCCTGGACCGCCACAGGCCGCGAAGAGTCCCTCAGTTTCTACCGCCGCTTTCTCATGAAGGACGGCACCGTGCGCTTCAACCCCGGCAAAATGAATCCGGACATCGTACAGCCGATGGGATCCATCGATCCTGACGTCGCCTTAGCTTATTTTGATGCACCAGACGCGCGTCCCCTATCGGCTTACGTCAACTTCGCCCTGCACCTGGATACCGTCGGCGGGACACAGTTCTCCGCGGACTATGCCTACTCCGTCTCCCGGCTTCTTGCCAAACTCAAGGGTCCGGATATGCTGACCCTGTTCACCATCGGCGCAGCCGGCAACATCAACCACATCGACGTCAGCCACAAGCATCCGCAGAAAGGACACCTGGAGGCCCAGAGGATTGGCACTGTGCTGGCCGGTGAAGTACTGAAAACCATTGCCAAATTG
>JAENWC010000143.1 GCA_016650235.1 Terriglobia bacterium | reverse complement strand
TGGCTGACGCTGAGTTTGGTCAGAGCGGCCAAATCCTTGAGGCTCCAGTCCCGTTCCACACGCAGCATTTTGATGCGGTGTCCCAGCTTTTCGCGAAGGCGCTGGGGAGCATTTCCGAGGCCGAAAGTTTCCGTAGCGTTCTTGAGGACGGAGCGGAGTTGTGCCAGCGAGAACGGTTTGGCGAGATAATCAAACACCTTCAACTTGAAGGTGGCGCGCATGTCTTCCAGTGAAGGGTAGCCTGTCACGACGATGACGCAGAGGGCGGGCCAGCGCGAAAGCATTTTCTCCAATACCTGTTCGCCGGACACCGCGCCCATTTTCATATCGAGCAGAAGAACATCGGGTAGCGTTTTCTGGCAGGCAAGGTAGAGTTCCTCGGGTTTGGCAAAGGCTCGAACTGAGTAGCCGCCTTCATCGCGCAGCAGGTCTTCAATGTATTGACGAAAGTCGGCGTCGTCATCGAGGACAGCGATATCGAAGAAAGGGGCGTTCATAGGGATGGACCGGATTGGGGTGGAGCGGGAAGACGGACTTCGAGGCGTGCGCCGCCGCCGGGGCGATTGGCGGCCGAGATGGAACCGCCGTGCTGGTGGGCGATGCCTTCGGCAACGGTGAGTCCGAGGCCGGTTCCGCGGGCGTCGAGTCGAGTAGTCACAAAAGCCTCAAAGATATCCGGCAGCACATGGGCCGGAATGCCTGGCCCGTCGTCATCCACAAGAACATAGATCCAGGAAGGAGCGCAAAGGGCGCTCGCCCTCCCGCCGAATCCCAAAGGAATCCGCGGCTCAGATTCGCGGCGAGCAACTCCGTCTTGCGCGTGTTCCTCCGGAGGATCCGAGCGGCAGGAGACGGTAATAGTTCCGCCTGATTGTACCGCAAGAAGCGCGTTGCGAAGGAGATTGACGAAGAGCTGGATAAGGCGGTCCGGGCTGCCAACGAAGGAAACTTGAGAGCCGGTGAGATTATTGAAATGGACGCGGGCGGCCTTTTCATCGATGGCCACCAGGCTCCAGCTTTCCTCGATGAGGGAGTGGAGGTGGACCATCTCGGAGCCGGGACGCCGGACACGGGCAAAGTCGACCAGGCTTGCGCCCATGCGGCGGAGGCGTTCGGTGACGCGGAGCATGCGCGCGAGGCGGTCCTGGGAAGTGTGATCCGTGACGGTCTCGATGAGCTTTTCGATGGAGCCATGGAGGACAGCCAGCGGCGTGTTGAGTTCGTGCGCAACGCTGGCGCTGAGCATGCCGAGGCTGGCGAGGCGGTCCTGATCGGCGATGTTGCGCTTGGCGGTTTCAAGCAATAGATTCTTCCGCTGCAGGTCCTGATTGAGCGCCTTGAGTTCGGCTTCGTGATGGCGGAGGAGGGCGAGAGTTTCGTTGCGGCTGCGCATGATCTGTCCGATCTCGTCGCCTGGGATTTGAGTTTCATCAATCAGCTCCCGGGCGCGGTCGCCCTGGCGTGCGGCCGCGTCTGCATGCAGCATGAGGCGCAGCGGGCGATAGACGTAGCGCGGCATGATGATCCATTCGAGCGCGCCCACCGCGAGGAGATAGATAATGCCGAGGACGGCGAACAGCAGCAGACGGGCCTCGCCGAGGCGTTCATCGAAAAATGGGATGAGAGTGAAATATACGGCGCAGGTGAGTACAAGGAAGAAGAGGTTATGGAGAACGATGAGTTTGAGGCGGACTTTGAGATCACCGAATCGAGGTGAGTGTGGCATGCGTTCTCAGCGTAGCGCGCCATGGCGGCGCAGAATAAGGCTCGTCTCGGGAATGGGAAGCGCATGGACCGTGCGGCCATTGCCGGTCACGGAAGTGGCTTGGAAAAGTGAGTTGTAGATAGCCTCCTCGGTTGCCTCGATGACCGCCAGCAAGAGGGGGGACATTTCGTCATTGGAAAGCGTGGGGGCGCGGCGGTGCGTGGTGAAGGCGATGCCGTAGTCGCCGCTTCCATTGGAGCCGGCCGAACCGGTGCGGGCCAGTCCCCAGACCGTGCGCGCGGCTAAACGCAGCAACTGGCGGTGATCGACGGGGGCATCGGTGGCAACCACCATGAGTATGCTGCCGTCGGCATTGTCCTGTGCCGCATCCTTGTTGAGCTGGCGCCCCACCGGGACTCCGCAGATGGAGAGTTCGCCGCCGTAGTTGGATTGCACCAGCACGCCGGCTGTGTGTCCCGCGGGAGTGCGCCGTGAGGATGTGCCGATGCCGCCCTTCCATCCAAACGCGATGGTTCCGGTTCCGGCTCCCACCGAGCCTTCCCGCACCGGTCCCGAGCGGGCGCCTTGGATCGCCTGCAGGACCTCGGCGTGGGAGACATGGCGGCCGCGAATATCGTTGAGCTGGCCGTCGTTGGTTTCCCCCACCACCGGATTCACGCTGCGCACGTCCTGATTGCCGGGCAAGGCGAGCATATAGTCGAGCACTGCGTCGGCCACGCGCGGGACGTTGAGAGTGGAGGTGAGCAGAATGGGCGTCTCAATCTCGCCGAGCTCATTCACCTGCGTGGAGCCTACGAGTTTGCCGAACCCGTTGGCGACGTGAACGGCGCCGCGCACTTTCTCGCGGAACAGATTGCCGGCGTGCGGCAGAATCGCGGTAACGCCGGTGCGGATGTTTTCACCGCGGTGCAGGGTCGCGTGGCCCACATGAACGCCGGCCACGTCGGTGATGGCGTTCAGCGAACCCGGCGGAAGCGTTCCTGGTGTGAGTCCTAGCTCTCTGGCGCGCGCAGGCACGCCATCATTCTAGCCCGTTAGGGCTGGGGAAAACCAGACTCGGCTTTGACTTCGAGAATCTGCAGGGTGTGGCGTTCGGTGTGGCCCGAGAGCAGGAGCAGCCATTGATAGCCGTCCAGTTCCTTGAGGGCCGGATGCGGGGCCGAGTGCGCGCGGAGATCATCCTGTGTAGAGGCGGCGTATTCCGTGGTCGTTTTACGCGACGTATTGAAATGCGCCACCGCGGCATCGAGCGTGGCAAAACGTCGGGTAGGCGTCAAAGATTCCGGAGCCTTGAACTTTTGGCTGCGGTCGATGATGCCGTGGATGACGGCGGCGTCCTTCTGTTTGCGCTCCTCGATCTTGCCGGGAGTGGCGGGGATCTTCATCACGCGATCCGAGACAAGCGAACGGAGGGCATCTTCGCTGACAGCGATGTGCTCGGCGCATTCGGCGATGGACCACTTCTCAGGCGATGCCTTGAAGTTGTACTGGGCCTCGGACAGTCCAGCGACGGCCTTGTGGAACTTTTCAGTAGTGGATTTCAGGCTTCGGATCAGGGCATCGCGTTCGGTAGACGTGATGGGATCGGCGGCCATGGGCAAGGCGGCCAGCAGAAACAGGACCAGATTCTTCATGAGAGTCAGTCTACAATCTCGTTGACAGTCTACACAACCTCGAAATTCACCCTCGAAATTCACCCTGCCGCCACCGCCTTGGGGCGCCGTCCCAAAAGCACCAGGACCAATACCGTCGCGATCACCGGGATCACACTGGCGCCGATAAGAATCGGCTCAAACGAGTAGCGGTCCGCGATCCGGCCGATGAGGATCGTCGAAAGGATTGTGCCCAGCCCGGCCCCGGTGCCGCTCATGCCGCTCACCGTCGCCACCAGCCGGCTTGGGTATAAGTCAGACGGCAATGCCAGCGCCATTGTCGACCACGCCGCATAACAAAACGTCGCAATCGCAAACAACCCCGCGATCATGCCTAAACTCGTCGCATGCACTGCCGGAATCAGCGCCGTCATGCCCAGCCCGCACACCCCCATCACCAGTTTCCGCGCCGCCACCACCTTCCATCCGCGGCTAATCAGCCAACTGGAAAACCCACCGCCGAAGAAGTTGCCGAAATCCGCGGCCAGAAAAGGAATCCAGAAACCGGCAATCGTGTTCTCGATCTGGAACCCTTTGGCCACCAGAAAAATTGCGAACCAGTCGGTGATGAAGAACCAGACCGGATCGGTGAGCGATCGGCCCAGTATGATGGCCCACGTTTGCGGGAGGCGCAGCAGGGCCTTCCAGCTTCCCGCGCCCGGCCCCGGCTCCACGCGCCTCTCTTCCTTCTCCTCCTGCGCTTTTGCCTTCACGATCATTTCCCGCTCGGCCTCGCTGATGTTCGGATGGCTCTCCGGTGGATGGTAAAGCCGTTTCCACACCGGTATCCACAACGAGCCCAGTAAGCCTGTCAGCAGAAACGCCGGACGCCAACTGTCGAAATAAGCGTAGATCGTAATTACAAGGAAGGGCGCGATCGCGCCGCCAATGGCCGAACCGCTGTCGAACAGCGCCACCGCCCAGCCGCGCTCGGATTTCGGAAACCATTCCGAAACCGCCTTGGTCGCGCCCGGCCAGTTGCCCGCTTCCCCCAAGCCCAAAAGAAATCGAAACCCCGCAAAGCTCTTCAACCCTACCGCCAGCGAGGTCAGCATTGCTGCCGCTGAATACCACGAAACGGCATACAGCAATCCTCTGCGCGTACCCACTACATCCAGCAGCCGCCCCATCAACGTCTGACCCACCGCGTACGCCAGCCGGAACGCGATCACCACCATCGCAAAATCCGAATTCGACCACTGAAACTCCGTCTTCAGCCGCGGAGCAAGCACGCTCAACGTCTGCCGGTCAATGTAGTTGATCACAGTGGATGCAAACAGCAGCCCGCCGATCCACCAGCGCAGGTTCGTGAATTGGATCCGCCGCGCCTCGTTCGCTTGAGGTTCTCTCACTTGAGGTTCAGCACCTGCAACGCCGTATCGCGATAGATGCTTTTCAGCAACGGCTCGCCTAACTCCAGCCCGTAGTAGGGCCACCAGATCCGGCCCGGGATGTACTCGTCAGCGGTCTCCAGCAGCCGCCACCAGCCTTGGTACATTCCCTTGTCTTTCCCCATGTCCGTCCCGAATAACACCCGCCCCCGGTAGCGCTCCAGAAACGCCCGCATCGCGCGCGGCTGCCGCCCGATCTCGTAGTCGCGCGCCGACACGTCCACATACATGTTCGGGAACCGGTCCAGCATCCTCGACAGCGCCGCCGTATCGTTGCCCTGGTTGCCCAGGTGGCAGAAGATGAACCGCGTTCGCCGGTGCCGTTCCAGCATCCGCTCCCGTCCAGCCAGCAACTCTTCATAGCTGGGCACATCCTTGCCCGCCAGATTGAACGCCTGAAAATCAGGACTGCGTTCCTGCTGCGCCCCCAGCGGCCGCCAGCAGGACGGATGATCGGCGATGTGCAGGTTCACCGGCAAGTCCAGATCCGCGCATTTCTCCCAGAAAGCGTCCATCCGGGGATCATCGATGCGCAGCCGCTGCCCCCGCGGTTTCGCGTTCCTCTCATTCGCCTCCAGCCCCCATCCCTTGTCGGTCAGCTCGCCCACGCCGCGCGCCCCCTTCTTGTAAGCGCGCTCGAGTTCCGCCACCGCGCGCCGTGAAAAATCGGGCGCCTCAATGTTCGACCTGTCCAGTGAGCACCATACTTGGAATCGCTTCGGATAGGATCCCAGCAAGAGCTCCGCCTGCCGGTCAAACGCGGCTCCCGTGGCATTGGTGAACACAACCGACATCTCCACCCCCACCTCGTCCATCGTCCGAACCCAGGCGTCCACATCCGCCCTTGTCTTGATGTTGTTCATCGACGAATGCGAATGTACGTCGATTACTGGAAACCTCGCCTTCCCCACAAAGGTGCGCGGCACAACCAGCGATGACTCCGGGGCGTAATCCTTGAGCAGTACCGAGTCCATCGGCCCGCCCTTTACTTCAATGCCGAACTTCCTGACCGCTTCCTGCCCGGATCCAAAACCCGGCGCAAACAGCACGATCGTCAAACTAGCGATGGCGATGCAGACAATTTTCCTCATAAGCGCAATGGTACACCCGGAACGCAGCCCCCAAACTATGTTAGAATCCAATTTCGGGCTTTCGCCCAAGGCCGCAAAGGTCCGTCCCGGCCCTCGATACCTCCGGGCGAGGGTCTTCCTCCGCGCCGGGACGAGTTCCGTTTTGCGGGCTGTTGCTTAAAAGGAGTTCCCTGTATGGCTAAGGTTTGTGATGTGTGCGGCAAGGGGCCGCAGTTTGGCAACCGCGTCAGTCACGCACATAACGTGACCAAGCGCCGCTGGAACGTCAATCTCCAGTCTGTTCGTGCTTTGGTGAAGGGCGCTGCCAAGCGGATGTCGGTCTGCACCTCCTGCATCCGTAGCGGAAAAGTGCAAAAGGCCGCCTAACCCTTACGGAAGGCCGCGCCGGGACGATTCCGCCAGCATCACCGCCACATCGGCCGCCGCCCGGGGGTTGTGCCGCACCTTGAGTCCCTTTTCCAGAAGATCGTGGCCTGCAACTTGCAGGCCCATCTCCTCCAACTCAGCCCGATCCACATTCACCGCCAACACCCGTTCGCGCGCGTACCGGCGTCGCATCTCCGCGGTCAGCGGCCGCGTATTCACAACAATCGTGTCCAGCAATCCAGGCATCGAATGCCGGTAGAGCGCTTCGATGTGGTCCGATGCCGTAAACTCCATCGTCTCGCCCGGCTGCCACATCAGGTTCAGGAAGTACGCCTTGTGCGCCTTCGACTTCATGATCGCCCGCGGAATGCCCGACACCAGCAGATTCGGAATCACGCTCGTAAAAAGCGATCCCGGACCCAGACAAATCAGATCCGCCCGCTCGATCGCCTGCAAGGTTTCACGCATCGGCTTGCAGCGGCGCGGCTGCAGCACTACCTCTGCAATCGAGGACCGGCTCCGGCTAATGCGCGTCTCTCCCGATACCAATTTCCCATTCGTCAGCCGCGCCTCCAAAACCACATTGGCCGACGTACACGGGAAGATGCGCCCGCGGCTGGCCAGCACCTCGGAGGACAATGTCACTGCCTTAACGAAATCGCCCGTCAGATCCGTCAGCGCCGTGAGGAAGAGGTTGCCGAAGCTGTGACCTTTGAGCCCGCGCCCGCGCGCAAACCGGTATTGAAACAGTCGCGACAGCAGCCCTTCATCCTCCGACAGCGCCACCATGCAGTTGCGGATGTCGCCCGGTGGAAGCACGTCCAGTTCGCGCCGCAGACGGCCGGAACTGCCACCATCATCGGTGACTGTCACCACCGCCGTCACCTCTACCTCAGGCTGCCGTTGCGCCGCCGCTCCGGCATGCCTCACATGTTTCTTCAACCCCCGCAAGAGCACGGATAGACCGGTTCCCCCACCGATGGCGACGATTCTTAATGGCGCACCTGACAGCGCTTCGGCCTTACCCAGCGTTTTGC
>JAENWC010000142.1 GCA_016650235.1 Terriglobia bacterium | reverse complement strand
TAGTGGAGGAACTTTGCTTTGGAAGGTGGCTCCGGCTTGGCGTTCTTTGCGTCTTTGCGAGAGAGTATTTTTTCAACAACTTGTGCGCGTGTTCCTCATAAGTATCCCGGCTTTGATACTCGCAGGAGGAACGATTGCAGTCACGGCACGGGCGCAGCAGGTGGTGGCTCCCACACCAGCGGCGGTGGGCAGCGCGCGGGGCGAGGACGTTCGGGGATACAACGTAGTGAACTCGTTTGAAACCGGCTACCGGTTTCATACAGTGGATGGAAATCAGGACCGCTACCGCAGCGATGTGAATTACGGCAACGGCATACGGCTGCTGCAAAGTAACCTGACGGTGAACTCGAAAGACGGCGGCGGGCGGTTTTTCGATGAACTGCTGCTGAACACCCAGGGCTTAGGGAACGATCCGTATCAATTTGTCCGGTTCCGTTTGCAGCGCAATAAACTGTACCGATATGACGGGCTGTGGCGCAGCAGCGACTATGTCAATCCGGGCTTGAGCACCGGCGCCTTGGGCGGTCACTCGATGGACACGCGCCGCCAGTGGCAAGATCACGACTTCACGCTATTTCCCCAGTCGGCCCTGCGCCTGCTTGCCGGCTACAGCCGGAATTCTCAGGACGGACCGAGCCTGACTTCGATCCAGTTGTTCGAATCGCGCGGCGACGAATTCCCGCTCTTTTCTCCAGTCGCGCGTCAACAAACCGAGTTCCGTCTCGGCGCTGTTGTGGCGGCGGCGGGGTTTCAGCTTACGCTCATGCGCGGGTGGCAGAGATTCCGTGAGGAGACCAGCGCGCGCATTGATTCTCCACAGCCGGGGGCAAATCCCGATGACAACAACCAACTGAACAGTTTTTCCAGAAAAGAACCATATGAAGGGAACACGCCGTTCTGGCGCTTTCTGCTCAACTACGAGCGGAAGAAATGGTTCGCCGCGGGCGGCCGGTTTTCATACGCCGGCGGCAGACGAGATTTTTTCCTTGAGGAGACCTCTTCCGGGACAGGGCGTTTCGGAGCGGCGCAGAACCGGCAAGTGATGGTGAGTGGGAGTGGCCGGCGTCCGGTTTCGAGCGGCGCGTTAACGTTGAGCGTGTTCCCTTCCGGCAAGCTGACTGTCACCAACCACAGCGCCTATCATCAGGTGCGGATGGACGGGGATGCCACCTTGACTACGGTCAACAATGGAGCGGGGATAGGATCGAGCCTGCAGTTCCGGTTTCTGGGAATCCGCACCCTCACCAATTCTATCGACGCGAGCTACCGCGTGAACCCGTGGTTGGGAGTGTATGGGGGCCATCGCTACTCCACCCGGCGCATCCGGTCGCGGGAAGGATTCGCTTTCAACGCACCGGCTGAGGTGGCCTCCGCCGAACAGTACAATCACCTCAATGCGGGGGTGGCAGGCCTGCGGTTTCAGCCTTTCCGGCCGCTGACCTTGTCTCTGGATGCCGAGGTAGGCCGCTCGGACCAGCCCTTTACTCAGGTCAATGAGCGCGACTATCATGTCCTGGGCGCGAGAGTCCAATACCGGTCCCGCACCGTGCAACTGGCCGCCTACACCCGTGCCAATTACAACTTCAATTCCACTTCGCTGCTCAGTCACAGCTCGCGCGGACGCAACTATTCTTTGGATGGGTCCTGGTTTGGCCGTTCCTGGATTTCAGTGGACGCCGGTTACTCCAAACTGCATTTGGACACGCTCACCGGGATCGCCTATTTTGCCTCAGCGAGGCTAGTGGAAGGCGACCGGTCATTCTATGTCAGCAACGTGCATGCCGGTAACTTGAATGTCCGGTTAGCGATTGGGAAGCGGGCCGATCTCATGGTTGGCTATAGCCGAATACAAGACGCCGGAGATGGCCGCGCACCGGCTACGAAGCCCCCCTCAGGCGCACCGGCCTACACACAGGCGGAGGCCTTCGTCCGGGCTCAGTCTTTCCCCTTAGCCTATGGCTCTCCGCAGGCCAGGATCTCGGTAAAGCTCCATGATAAACTTCGATGGAATCTCGGGTATCAACATTATGAGTACCGCGAAGAGTTCCAGCCGATGGGAGGTTACCGGGCACACACTGGTTACACCAGCGTGCTATGGTCGTTTTGACAACCAGTGTGGACGGGAGATCTAATTGCGATACGCTGCCAGCAATGTCACCACCGCGATCATGTTCGGGCTCACCGTTTATCTTATGGTGGCCCGGTTCAAAAGCCGGCAGGATTGGATTTGGCCCCTGTTCTACTATCTGTTCCTGGTGATCTACCATCAAAGTTTTCCGGGAAAACTACACCCATGGGTCGTTTATCTGGGCGTTGTGACGGCACTCCTGATCCGGTTCGAGTTCCTGCCGCCACGGCTCAATAATGCGGTAAGAACAATTGAGTTCCTGGGGTTGTCGTTTCTGGCGTATTCGTTCTTCAGGGCAGTGTCGACGTGAAACCGCGCTCGCCTATTCGATAGGAAGACCGGCTTCGCGCCAAGCCCGCCACCCGCCATCGAGCGAAATCGCGTTCGTGTAGCCCATATTCCGCAACGCGTCGGCGGCGAGCGCGGACCGGTATCCACCGCCGCAATACAGCACCAGGCGCGCGTTCTTATCCGGCACCGCGGACTCGATGTCGCGTTCAATGATGCCTTTGCCCAAATGAACAGCACCGGCGGCGTGGCCTGACTGCCATTCATTGTCTTCGCGAGTGTCGATCAAAATGCCGGCCTCGCCGCTTTGCCGCCAACCCTGGTACTCCTCGATGCCGATATGGCGGATGCGGGTCTTGGCATCGTCCACCAAAGCGAGAAAAGACGCGTTGTGATTCTTGTGTGCGGTGCTCATTTGGACTTCACGCGGCGGATCCGCGCCCCGAGCGCGGCCAGCTTCTCCTCGATTTTCTCATAGCCGCGGTCGATGTGATAGACACGATCCACCAGCGTCTCTCCGCTGGCCACGAGGGCAGCCAGCACGAGGGAAGCGCTGGCGCGGAGATCGGATGCAATGACGGCCGCACCGCTGAGAGGACGCGGCCCGGCGACAATGGCCTGGCTGCCTTCGATGCGAATGCTGGCGCCCATGTGCGCCAACTCGGAAACATGCATGAAGCGATTTTCGAATATAGTTTCTGTGATGAACGAGATGCCCTCGGCCTGCGTCATCAAGGCCAGATACTGCGCCTGCAGATCCGTGGCAAACCCCGGATACTCCTCGGTGGTGACATCGACGGCGCGCAGGCGGCGCGATCCACGCACGCGCAAGGCCGCTGGGCCCGCCTCGACCACGGTGGCGCCTGCCTGACGGAGCTTGGCGGTCAACCCGGCCACATGCGCGGGCACGCAATCTTTCACTAAAACATCGCCGGCCGTGATGGCGGCCCCAATCATGAAGGTGCCTGCCTCGATGCGATCGGCGATGATGGTGTGCTCGGCGCCGTGAAGCTGATCGACGCCCTGTATGCGGATGGTGGCAGTGCCGGCCCCATCAATGCGCGCGCCCATTTTTGTGAGCAACTCGGCCAGGTCGGCCACTTCCGGTTCCCGGGCGGCATTGTCAAGAACCGTTTCGCCCTCGGCCAGGGTGGCGGCCATGATCATGTCTTCGGTTCCGGTGACAGTAATGCGGTCAAAGCGGATGTGCGCGCCGCGCAGCCGGCCAGGCGCGCGCGCTTCGATATATCCATGGGACTGCACGATCTCTGCACCCAACTGTTCGAGTCCCATCACGTGCAGGTTGATGGGGCGGGCTCCGATGGCGCAGCCGCCGGGCAAAGACACGCGGGCTGTTCCGGAACGGGCGGCCAGCGGGCCCAGCACAAGGCTGGAAGCACGCATCGTTTTCACGACATCATAGGGAGCTTCCGGATGGAGCAGGTTTGCGGCGCAAATACGGACCGAACCATCGCCCAGTTCTGCGCCCAGTTCCTCAATGGACGCGCCGGTGTGCGCGAGCAACTTTTTCATGGTGGCAATGTCTCGCACCTGTGGGATGCGGTGCAACACCACAGGTTCGCCGGTGAGCAGGCAGGCGGCGAGCAAAGGCAGCGCGGCGTTTTTCGATCCGCTGGTCACCATCTCTCCCTCGAGCGGGATCCCGCCTTCAATTAGAAACTTATCCATTGCAACCTTTCTCCGGAGTTCCTTCTTCCTCCAGAGTCCGCCCTTTCTCCAATGCGGCTGAAACGCGGTTCTGCGTCTCACGCAGCAGTTCTTCGGCGCGCGCGCGGTCCACTCCGCACAGGTTCATCACGATGGCGGCGCGGATGCTCCCGGCTTTCTCCAGCAAGTCCATGGCCTGCGCCGAGGATACGCCGGTGGCCTGCGAGAGGATGCGGAGTCCGCGATGGCGGAGTTTCTCGTTGGTGGGCTGCACGTTCACCATGAGATTGCCGTACACATAGCCCAAGCGGATCATCACCGCGGTGCTGATCATGTTGAGCACCAGCTTGGTGGCGGTACCCGCCTTCATCCTTGTCGACCCGGTAATGATCTCCGGACCGGGCAATGGAGTGATGTCCATGTCGGCGGCCCGCGCCAGCTCTGAGTTCGGGGTACAACTGAGCCCGATTGTGTATGCGCCCAGACGCCTGGCTTCCGCGATGGCACCCAACACGTACGGCGTCCTACCGCTGGCGGCGATCCCCATCAAAACGTCTTTGCTGGTGAAGCCACGCGCAACAAGATCCGCCGCGCCCGAGGCGGCGTCATCCTCGCTGTCTTCCGTGGCGCGCGCCAGCGCCCGCGGGCCGCCAGCGATAATGCCTTGTACCAGATCGGAGGGCACATTGAATGTGGGGCGGCATTCGGCGGCATCGAGCACGCCGAGACGGCCACTTGTGCCGGCGCCAATATAGAACAACCGCCCCCCCTGCCCGAGGCGTGCGGCAATCATTTCCACCGCCTTGGCGATGGACGGGAGGACAGCGGCAACCGAGCCCGCCACGCGGCGGTCCTGTTCGTTGATGATGGCGCAAATTTCGGAAGTGGAACGCGCATCAATTCCCGCCGAGGCCGGGTTCGGCTGCTCGGTTAAGAGAGTATCCAGAGAGGATTTCCGATCCACCTAGGCAACACCCGCTTTCCGCATCACTTCCTGTGTGGTGCGCAGCCCCAGACGCGCTCCATCTTCAGGAGCCATGTCCTTCAAGCCTCGTCCAAACACCTCCGGACTGATCCCATCCGCGTAGCCGGTCTTCTTGACCGCCTGGAGGAACCCCGCCAAGTCGATCACTCCTTCTCCCGGCATCAGCCGCTCATTGTCCATAATCCGATCGGGAGGAAGATTGGGTGCGTCGGCCAGTTGCACGTGAATGATGTTGTCGCGTCCGGCGGCAAGAATATCCTTTGTAGTGGCTCCGGCGTGGTGCCAGTGCCAGGAGTCCAGTAGAATTCCGGCATTGCTGCCACAGGATTTTGCAAACTCCAACATCTCGTCACAGCGATAAATGAATTCGTAGGGGAAGCGCTTCCGCAAATGAACAGGGCTGACGAACTCGATTCCAAGCCGGACATGGGTGCGGGCCAGAACGTCGGCACAGGCGCGCAACCGGGCGCGGAAGATCTTCTTCTGTTCGTCCTTTGGGATTTCGCTGGAAGGGAGAAGCCATGTGCCCATGCGCGGGCAGCCAATGGCGGCGGCAAACTGTGCCGCGGCATCCAGCTTGGCCAAACCTTGCTGGAAGGCGGCCTCGTCCTTGCGGAAATCGACGGGAAAGGGGAGGATAGCGGGCTTCAATTTGAGCGACGAGAGGAGCTCGCGCGTGGATGGAATGCCCAGTTCCATCGCCTTCATCGCGACGTCGGTGCCCGGATACCCGGTCTTTGCGGCCAAGTGCGCAAACTCGGGCCAAGGCGTCCGGCCAGCCACCAGTGTTCCATTGAGAGCAGGGTACATCGAGAGACTCCTAATCGTTCTTCTTTTCGATCCCGGGGCGCTGTGTGCGGCTCACTTGCAAGAGAGCCAGAGCCTCCGCGATCCGATGCACATCGGATGGATCGCCGGGCAGGAGAAATTGGGGCAGCCGGATGGACTCCTGGCAGGCGGCGCGTTCGGATACCGGGCATGGCGGCGTCAAACTGTAGTTTACTACTGCACCAAGCTGAGGAAAATCGCCGGCTTACCTGGAACTGGTCGCTGCGGTGGATCGTTCGTAGCAGCGTTCGCCGGCGGAATGCCTTTGGCGACGAGGGCCGTCACGAGAAGGTCCCGTGTAACCAGCATTCAGCAAGGGTCGTACTTGCAGAATGTAATGATAGCGCAAAGGGCGCCGTCCGCGCCCCCAAACCGTTCAGAAACACGCGAGTTGCCGATGCGGGCGGCAGCTCCGTTTTGCGCGTGCTACTTAATAGATGGCATCCATGCCGCCGCCGTCCATCTTCATGGGCGCGGCACAATGGAACAAGCTCCTTTCAGAGGCCAGCCTGTCGCGCGTGGCCTCCAGTTCTTCCGCGGAGCGGCCAACTCGCATGACTTTAGCTCCTTCTTTCAGGAACAGCTTGGCTGCGGCTTCGCCAATGCTGCCTGTATCCCCAGTGATAATCGCCGTTTTTCAAACAGCTTCGCCATGAGAATCCTCCTCAGCCGGTGTCGCTGTCCGGGTGACCGCTGTAGCATGACTCCCTCTTGCCGGTCGCTCCGAAATCGGACTGTATCCGGGATTACGAAGTCCGGGCAGCGCCAAAGAGCGGCCCTCGCGTGTTAGAATCTCGTAGGCCGTGATAGCAGACATTGAAAAAGTTCTCAGAATGCAAGGGCTCGACACGCGGGCGGAGGATCTGCGCAAAGAGATAGCCGCGCTACCCGTCCAGATAGCGGCCATTGAGAAACTGCTGGAGGCGCACCAGCGGAAATTAGAAGCCGACCGAGCCGTATTGGCTGCGAGCCAGAAGGAGCGGCGGCAGTTGGACCTCGACGTCCAGACGCACCAGCAGAAGATCTCCAAACTGCGCGACCAGATGCTCTCGGCCAAAACCAATGAGCAGTACCGCGCATTTCAGCACGAGATCGAGTTCTGTGATAAGTCCATCGCTAAAAGTGAAGACCGTACGCTGGAACTGATGCTGGCTTCCGAATCCCTGGACAATAACGTGAAGGCGGCCGAGGAGGCCCTCACGACAGAGAAGGCCGAAGTGGAACGCCAGAAGACGGAGGCGCGCCAGCGCACCGCCATCGATCTGGAACAACTGAAAAAACTGCTGGCCGAGCGCGCCGAACTTGCCGCAACTGTAGCCAATCCGCTGCTGGCTCAGTATGAAAAACTGATGCGGAAGCGGGCCGGAGTGGCCGTCTCCGATGCCACCAAAGGTCGGTGTTCGGCGTGCCAATTGGAACTGCGGCCCCAGATGTATCAGGAATTGAGGAAAGGCGAAAGTGTGATGTATTGCGAGAACTGCCAGCGCATCCTGCACTACAACCCACCGGTGGATTTTGACGCCGCTTCGGGCGCGCCGGCAGCAGTGGATCCGCGGGAAGGACGAAGAGTGGATATGAGCTAGCCGGTTTCCGGTAGTGAGAGCCGCCGTAATCCGCTGGGAAACCGGATTGGAGCGGAATCGGATCAGCCGGTTGGCGCTTGCGCTAACATCCTGTATTTCTAAATTATTCTTGGAAACGGGAGCCTTGCCGGTGATGCCTCCCGAAAGGAGCGATCAAATTGAAAATATACGATGGCACTGATATACGGAATCTTGCGGTGGCAGGCCACCTGCACTGCGGTAAGACGACCTTGGCTTCGGCGATAGCGTTCACCTGCGGTGTGGGAACCAGGCTCACACGCGTGGAAGAAGGCAACACCGTCACCGACTTCGACGAGGAAGAGGTTGCGAGAAAGATCTCGATCACCTCTGCCGTACTTTCCGTGGAGTGGAAAAAGTATAAGTTCAATCTGATAGATACGCCTGGGTTCAACCTCTTTGTGAACGATGCCCGTCAGGCGATGGTGGCCGCCGATGGCGTGCTGCTGGTGGTAGACGGCACCAGCGGCGTGGAAGTACAGACCGAAAAATTCTGGAGCATCGCCGAAGAGTTTGCGCTGCCGCGATTGATCCTCATCAACAAACTGGACCGGGAGCGAGCCGACTTCAACCGCTCCTTGGAGTCTGTGCGGGAGACCTTCGGCCGGGGGGCCACTCCCATTCAACTGCCGATAGGCTCTGAGCGGGACTTCAAGGGCGTCATCGATCTGGTGGCCATGAAGAGCTACCTCTACGACCCCAACGGCAACGGCAAGGGAAAGGAAGGGGACATCCCCGCCGAGTACGCCGAAGAAGCCAAGCAGGCGCACGAGGCGTTGGTCGAGATGGCCGCCGAAGGCGATGATGCTTTGTTGGAAGAGTTCTTTGAAATGGGAACCCTTCCAGTGGAGGATCTGCGCAAAGGATTGCTGAAAGGCGTCCGTGAGCGCCGCGTCTTTCCGGTGCTGTGCGCGGCGGCGCTTGCCAACATTGGCACCGATGCGTTGCTTAACCTCATCGGCGAATATATGCCGTCGCCGCTCGAGGCAAGGCCGGTAAAAGGCCTCCTGAACGGCAAAGAGGTGGAGCGTAATGTGGGAGACTCCGGACCGGTATCGGCATTCGTGTTTAAGACGGTGGCCGATGTATTTGCCGGACGCGTGTCCTATTTCAAGGTGATTTCGGGAGTGCTGAAGAACGACATGCACGTGACTAATGTGCGCAGCCGGACCGACGAAAGGCTCTCGCATATCGGATGCCTGCAGGGCAAGACCATTGTCCCGGTAACGGACCTGCACGCGGGCGACATAGGAGCAGTGGCCAAGCTCAAGGAGACCCTCACCGGTGACACGCTAGCTGATAAGTCCTCCGAAATCGCCTACCAGCAGGTGAATCTGCAGGAGCCGTCCATTGCCTACGCCATCCTCGCCAAGTCGCGGCAGGACGAGGACCGCATGGGCCACGCCATTCACAAGATTCTCGAGGAAGACCAGTCTTTGCGCTTTTACCGCGATCCCCAGACCAAGGAGTTCCTGGTGGCGGGCATGGGCCAGCAGCATGTCGAAATTGTCTGCGCCAAATTGAAGAAACGCTACCACGTCGATGTCGAGTTGCATACGCCTAAGATTCCTTACCGCGAAACGATTCGAGGCACGGCCGATGTGCACGGCCGCCACAAGAAACAGACCGGCGGCCACGGCCAGTTCGGCGACTGCAAGATCAAGATGTCGCCACTGCCGCGCGGGGAGAAATTCCAATTTGTCAATGACATCTTCGGTGGATCTGTGCCGCGGCAGTATATCCCGGCCATAGAGAAAGGTATTTTAGAGGCCGCCGAACGGGGTTATCTGGCTGGTTATCCGGTCGTCGATTTCCAGGTGGTTCTTTATGACGGCTCCTATCACGACGTGGATTCCAATGAAATGTCGTTTAAGATGGCGGGCCGCAAGGCGTTTCGCCTGGCGATGGAACAAGCCAAACCGGCCATTCTGGAACCGGTGATGAACGTCGAGGTGCATGCGCCAGTGGAATTTGCCGGCGATCTGATGGGCGACTTCAACTCGCGCCGCGGCCGCGTGGCCGGAATGGATGTGAAGGGCGCCACGCAGATTATCCGCGCCCAGGTGCCCATGTCCGAGATGCTCACCTATCAAAACGATCTCACTTCCATGACCCAGGGCAGGGCCTCCTTCCGCATGGATTTTGATCATTACGACTACGTTCCTTCGCAACAGGCGGAAAAGATTATTGCCGCCGCCAAGGAGGGACGCGCCGGCGAGGTGGAGGAGGAAGAGTAGGCCAGGAGAGTTTGCGCGGCGCCCGTTTGAGCGACAATGGATGTATGGCGCGGCGCATGGCTGTAATCCTGCTGATTCTCGCCCTGGTGCTGCCCGGTCAGATGAAAATGACCGTGGCGCAGCTCAAGTCTTTTCTGCGCTCTTCGGTCGACCTCAAGCACGATGACCGCAAGGTGGCCGCCTACCTGAAGCGCGTCGTGCTGACCGAGAAACTGGATGCCCGGACTATTGAAGACCTGCAAGGGTACGGCATCGGCTACAAAACCGTGGAAGCCCTGGAGGAATTAAGCCGGACCTCGTCCACCCGCGCCGAGCCTCAACCCGATGCTCCCAAGCCTCTGCCCACCCCGATTCCCGCGCCGTCCCCCGAAGACCAGAAAAAGATCATCGAGCAGGCGCGAGAGTATGCGCTGAACTATACCAAGCGTCTGCCGGACTTCATTTGCACGCAGGTGACCCGCCGCTATGTGGACCCCACCGGGCTCGAGTTCTGGCAGCGCCAGGACGTCATTACCACACGCCTGTCCTACTTTGACCAGAAAGAGGATTACAAGGTGATCCTGGTCAATAGCCAGCCCACCGATATCAGCTATGACCAACTGGGCGGATCGAATTCGGCCGGTGAATTCGGCTCGATGCTGAGAGAGGTATTTGAGCCGGCCTCGGAAACCGAGTTCGCCTGGGAACGCTGGGCCACGCTCCGGGGACGCCGCATGCATGTCTACCGCTATCTGGTGCGGCAGGCCCGATCCAAATGGAGCATCAGTTATCAGCGAACCCAGCAGATCACGCCCGGCTATACCGGCCTGATCTATATTGATCGCGACTGGGGCTCGGTGACACGCATCAAACTGGAAGCGTCAGGTTTACCGCCGTCTTTTCCGGTGCAACAGGCTTCGGTGGAACTGGACTATGACATGGTGAAAATCAGCAATTCCGAGTTCATGCTGCCGCTCAAGCACACCATGCGCATGCGCGAGGGGAAATTCCTGGTAAAGAACGACGTTGAGTTTCGTATGTACCGCAAGTTCGGCGCCGAGGCAACCATTACCTTCGACACGCCGGAACCGCTGCCGGAAGACAAGACGTCCGAAACCCCGCCGGTACGGTAACGCTTCGACTGGATTTGAGAGGAAGTGGTTCAACATGATGAGATGTAGTAGTTACGCGATTGTTGCGCTCGCCTGCTGTGCCACTTCGTTGGCACAGGACTGGCAGATTGACCGGGCACACTCGGCCGCGCAGTTCTCGGTCCGTCACTTGATGGTGTCCACCGTCCGGGGACATTTCGGGAAGCTGACCGGTACCATTCGTTATGATCCGGCCAACCCTGCCGCTGCAAGCGTTCAGGCCGAAGTGGATGTTTCGACCGTTGACACGAGGGAGGCGAAACGGGACGCGCATCTCAAGAGCCCCGACTTCTTCGACGTACAGAAATATCCCACGATGACCTTTCAATCCACAAAGGTGGAACCAGCCGGCCAAGGCAAATTCAAGGTGACCGGCAATCTGACCATGCGGGGAGTCACAAGGCAGACCATCTTCCACGTAGACGGACTAACGGCGCCAATCAAGGACAGGGGTGGTGAGCGCATCGGCGCCACGGCTACCGCCAAGGTCAGCCGCAAGGAGTTCGGCATAATTTGGAACCGCGTGCTGGAGGCGGGCGGCGTCACAGTCGGCGACGAAGTAACCATTACAATCGACGCGGAGTTGACCAAAAGAGCACCCGCGGGTAGTCAATAACCCAGGAGGCCTATCCTACAGGTCTTGCTAAACCCCAGCCGGGCGGCTCAGCGCGATCTCTTCGCCGCCGTCCAATCCCGCCGTCACCGCGGCGTGCGTGGCGGTGGTCAAGCCGAGCGTAACGGCATGCTTTTCAAAGCGCCCATTACGTTTGACAAAGACGACATCCTGCTGGCCATCCTTATGCACGGCCGCAAGCGGAATCTTTTTCACGTTGTCCTGCCGCTCAACGAGCAGATCCACGGCGGCCGACAAATCCGGAATCAGCTTCGGATCGGAGCCCTGTATGGTGACCTTCATCGGAATGCTACGGATAAAGTTGCCGCTGCGCATACCACCGGCGGCCATGGCGCCGATGCTGTAAAGCTTCCCGGGGAAACTCATGCCGCCAAAAGCGTCAAAGCTGATCCGCGCCGTCATCCCGATTCTCACGATGTCGCTTTCGGACTGGTTCAGGAAGCCTTCCACCTGCATGTTCTCCGGGTTCACCACTTTCATGAATAATTGTCCGGGCATCAATTGGTCGCCCTGCTGAATCAGGTTCCAATCGCCACCGCGGTAGGTGGCCTGCACAACAGCCAGCCCGTCCATCGGAGCCTTGATCGTCGACTTCACCAGATCCACCACATGTTTGTCATGATGCGAGACCTGCCGCAGTTTTGTGATCTCCAGAATTCGAAGCTCCGCCTTCTGTCCAATCAGCTTGTACCGCACCTGCGACTGCGCATCCTTGTAACGCGCCGCAGCTTCCTCGACCGTCAGCTTCAGCAGTTCCTGGTCGATCACGGTGCGAGTTTCGGCAGGCTTGGCATCCAATGCGGCTTTTTCAAAGTCAGCCTTCGCAATCAGAATGGTCTGATTCAGGTTCTCGGTGTCGATGGCATGCTCTGCCTTGCGCTTGCGAATGTCGGCTTCGGCCCTTTCAATTTCGTCCTTCACGTCGTCGATGTGATCTTCCTGAGCCTTGGCATCGATCTGGGCCAGCAAGGCGCCCTTCTTCACGCGCGTGCCGGACGGAATCAGATAAAGCAGAATCATCTCACTGCCCGATTCACGGCCTCGCGAAATGGGAGCGGTGATGTTGAAGAACTCCTTCGAGGTGGTTTGGCCCGACAGACGCAGCTTCTTCTCGATGGGACCCACCACCACTTTCGTCGTGCGAACCGACGCCAAGGCGGCGGCAGCCGGATCCGGTTGCTTGGGCTTCAACCAAAGTTGCCATGCTGTGAGCGCGCCGCCGCCGATGGCCACCAATACAAGGATCCACTTCCAGGCAGCGCCCCGCGACGGCGGCGCCGGAATCTCCGGCGCTCCACGTTTTGCGGGAGCTTCAACAGGTGAAAGTTTCGGATTTCCGAGCGCCGACATGAACACCTCTCTCAAGCCACTTGCAGGCTATCCAGCTACAGGGATACACGCTAACCATAGCATGGCCGAAGCGACTCCATTTGGAAAGGCGCGCCAACCCCGTCCCAGGTTACCGATTTTCGATATGCTAGTCTTCCTCCATGCCAATTGCGCCTGCTGCCGCACCCGGCAAAATCGGCTTCCTCCACGACCCGAAATGGATCGCACTCGCGGCCGCCACACTCGGCTACCTGCTCGACGCGTGCGATGTGCTTCTTTACGTGTTTTCGATTCAATCACTTAAAGAGGAATTCGCGCTCAGTAATGCCCAGGCTGGCCTCATCAGCGGATTTACACTGGTTGCCTCCTCCTTCGGCGGCGTAGCCGCAGGCTTGCTAGCCGACCGCATCGGACGGCGAAAAACCCTGATTTACACCATCTTGCTCTTCTCGCTTGCCTCGGGCGGAACAGCCTCCGCAACCAGTCTGTCAACTTTATTATTCTGGCGTACTTTGGTCGGCCTCGGGATGGGCGGAGAGTGGTCGGCGGGCGCCGTATTGGTGGCCGAATCCTGGCCGGCCCAACATCGCGCGAAAGCCATGGGCGTCATGCAATCGGGCTGGGCCCTCGGCTATATGCTTGCGGCTGCGCTCGCCGCCGTGGTTCTCCCCCGATGGGGCTGGCGTACCCTTTTCCTGGTGGGGGTCCTCCCCGCCCTGCTGACGGTCGGGATTCGCCGTAAGGTAACCGAACCCGCTATCTGGATCGCCCGGAAACGGGCCGTTCCCCTGATCAGCCTCTTCCGGCCACCACTCGGCCGGCTCACGCTCGCAGCCACAGCGCTCACCACAGCCGTTCTGCTCGGCTACTGGGGATTGTTCACTTGGCTGCCTTCCTTCCTTTCCGCCCCACGAGAGCAGGGCGGAGCGGGCCTGGGCCTGGTCGCCGGTAGCGGCTGGATGTTTGCGATGCAGATCGGAGCGCTCGCAGGATATCTTTCCTTCGGCTTTCTGGCCGACCGTTACGGACGCCGGCCCGTCTTCATCGGCTTCATGTTGGCCATTGCCGCTTTGACGCCGGTCTATGGGGGGGCGCCGTCCTGGGCCGGATCCTCCGCCGGAGCCGTGCTGCTGCTCTTGGCGCCTTTGATCGGGTTCTTCGGCAGCGGATACTTTTCCCTGTTCGGCGCGATGCTCGCGGAACTTTTCCCCACCTCTCTACGAGGCGCAGGCATGGGGTTTTCCTACAACTTCGGCCGCGCTTTATGTGCCGGCGCCCCGTGGGCCGTGGGCGCCTTGGCCGATTCGCAAGGCCTGGGCCGCGCGCTGGCGCTCAATTCGGCGTTCTTCCTGCTGGCGGCCGCGTTGATGCTGGCGCTGCCGGAAACCCGGCGCGTGGAGCTCGAGTAGTTCTAGAATCCGATGTACTGTACCTCTTCTTCCAACTCGAATCCAAAACGATCCAGCACACGCTGCTTCAATTCCCTGATCACATGACACAGATCCTCAGCCCTGCCGTTCCCGTCGTTGTAGATGAGATTGGCGTGGTAGGAAGCCACCTGAATGTCGCCGCGCCGCATCCCTTTCGCACCCACCTGCTCCAGAAACCAGGCCGCTGGAATCTTGCCCTCCCGCACCACTTGCGCCGGCACTTGCGCCACAACCGCGGCCGGCAGATCGGCTAGAATGCAGTTCTTGAAAATGCTTCCCGCGCACCGCATAGAAGGCGGATACTTGGCATCACGAACACGCCGAATCTCATCAGCCGCTTTGCGCAGTTCGTTCGGGTCAGCCGCATCCATGGAAAGCTCCGCCGAAAAGATGAACCAGCTCTTGTGCTTTTTGAAAATGCTCTCGCGGTAGGCAAAGCAGCACTGTTCACGATGGGCCGAGCACATTTTTTCCCCATCCCAATAGCGGACTAGCGAGACGCGCTCGGCGATGGAGTGGCCATAGGCGCCGGCATTACCGTAAACCGCCGCGCCAACCCAACCCGGAATCCCGGTCATGGTTCCCAGTCCCCGCAGTCCCCTGTCAATAGTGAAATCCACCAGCGCCTGTAGTTCGGCGCCGGCCTCTACGCTCACCCTTGTTCCGTCCGCCCCGATGCGATCCCCCAGGTATCGAAGCACCAAGCCCGGGAATCCCTGATCCGAGACCACCAGGTTGGATCCACCGCCAATGAGGGCGAGTGGAACCTGCCTCTCCCTTACAACAGCCAAGGCGGCCAGGAAGGCCTCTTCCGAGGAGGCCTCGGCCAGAAGTCCGGCCTCCCCCCCAATGCCGAATCGGGTATGCAGCTTCAACGGCTCCCCTTCGCTTACTCGCAATCCCGGGATCGGTTGCAGGCGGCTCCGCACATCCTGGACGAGGCTGGTGGAGGGGTACAATGGTTCGGCTGTCGCTTCCAAACTCCCGATTATACAGAAGGGCACAGGGCGCGGCCGCGCTCCGTTGTGCGCGTTTACTTATGGAGGGCTTGTTGTATGGCCGCATTTGCCGGTTTCCCGCCGGAAGGGATCACTTTCCTCCGGCAACTCAAGAGGAACAATAACCGTGAGTGGTTCCAGGCCAGGAAGCCTGTTTTTGAGGAGAAGGTGAAGGAGCCGATGACGGCGCTCGTCTCCCAACTCAATGCGCACTTGGCGAGGACCGCGCCAGAGTTCATCACCGACCCCAAGCGGGCCATCTATCGCTTCTACCGCGACACGCGTTTCAGCAACGACAAGACGCCTTACAAGACCCACATCGCTGCTCTGTTTGTGCATCGCGGGCTCGACAAACACGCCAGCGCAAGCCTTTATTGCGCCATTTCACCGGACGGATTGGATATCGCCGGCGGCGTCTATATGCCGCAGCCCGAGCAGTTGCTGCTGCTGCGAACGCTGCTCGCCGGTCACCACAAAGATTTCGACCGCCTCACCACTTCCAAACAGTTCGCCCGCTTGATGGGGACATTGCAAGGGTCTCAGCTTTCCCGTATTCCCAAGGGGTTCGATGCCGCACACCCCGCGGCCGATCTGCTCAAGCGGAAGCAGTGGTACTTTTTTGCCAAGCTCGATGCCGCCATCGCCACATCGCCAAAACTCGTGAAGGAATTGACTGCCCGATTCGATGTCATGCAGCCCTTTCTGGCCTTCATGAATGCGCCGCTGGTGGAGGAAAAGAAAAAACAGATCAAGCGGTCAGCCTTTAGCGCATAAAACCACCCACCTCGCTTGAATTCCCTCCAGCCGCTCTGCTATTGTGGCCTACATCATGCGAACCCGACGAACCTTGCTTGCCGCCGCTTTTCTTTGCCTCGCCGGCGGCTCTTTTTATCTCACCGGCCAGCCCAACAGCGTGAAAAAGATCGCTGACGGAGTCTGGTTTCGCGAAGGTGATCTGAAGAACGAAGGCCACTGCAACAACATCATTGTCGAGATGAAGGATTACCTCATCATCGTCGATGCCAACTTCCCGAACGGGGCGCGCAAAGCCCTGGCCGACGCAAGGAAGCTTTCCAGCAAGCCGGTGAAGTATGTCTTTGACACGCATCATCACGGGGATCACGCATACGGCAACCCGGTGTGGACCAAGGAGGGGGCAATCACGCTGGCGCATGCGGGAGTGGTCGAGGAGATGAAGGCGCGGGAGCCGGAGCGCTGGCTGCAATCCGCCAAGGATCGCAAGGATGTCGCCGAGCTCAAGCTCGCCACCGCGGAGCCGCCCAAGGAGACGTTCACCAAGAGCCCGCACGTGCTCACCGACGGGGCGCGCCGCGTCGAGTTCCATCACTTCGGATGGGCGCATACCAAGGGCGACGGCTTCCTCTATCTTCCCAAAGAAAAGATTCTGTGCACCGGCGATGCGGTGGTGAACGGTCCGTTCAACTATACCGGTGATGCCAATATCGGTAACTGGGTCCACGTAGTTCAGGGGGCGCTGAAGTTGGACGTGTCCACGGTGTTGCCCGGCCACGGCGCGCCGGGTGGCAAGGAAGTGCTCACCGGCGAGGCGCTTTTTATGACGGAATTGCAGAAGGCGGTTAAGACCGCCCGATCGCAAGGCAAGAAGCTCAGCGACATAGTGACGATGAAGGGCTCGGACCCGGCCACCACCAGCATCAAGCTGCCTGACAGTGTGAAGAACTGGGTCGGTGACTTTCTACCGGCGCAGGTACGTGACGCCTTCGTCGAAATGGAGCAGGGCAAACCGCGCGGAAGCCTGAAGCTGTAAGTAGGCCGAAAACCGCCCCGTTTGGTCGCGACTCAGTTACTCAGCGTGAAGGTCACCTCGATGGAGAGAGCCACGTCCACCGGCTGGCCGTTGAGCGTCGCGGCGCGATAGCGCCACTGCCGGACGGCGTCGAGGGCAGCCGGGGCCAGCAGCGGATGACCGCTCAGCAGTCGAAGTGATTGGATCAGGCCATCCTTGGCGATGACCGCCTCCAGGCGGACCGTGCCGGCGATTCTGGCCTGCCGTGCCAGAGTGGGATACAGCGGACGCACCTCGTGGAGCAACAGCGGGGACTGCACGCGGCCGCCCACGCGGTAGACGCGCTGTTCCGGCGGTGGCTGCGGCTTGCCAGCCACGACGGGCCTTGCCACTGGGGGCGCCATCTGAATTGGGTTACCGGTGAGAACGCCGGGGATGCCGCTTTGCACCGGCAAGCCGGTCGCATTGGATGGCCCGTATCCGGCGTCAAGGGTGGGCTCGTCCAGTAACATGGCGATCTGACTGGGAATACCGCGCGGTTGAGTGAAGAGGCGAGCGGAGGCACGGCGGAACGGGAATCCGTGCCCGCCCGCGGCCGGCTGCGCCAAAGATCTGAACTCGGGCGGCGTCTCAACCAACTCCATGGGAGCGGCGGGCACCGCCGGTCTCCGCCACACAACACCGGGCAGCGCCGGGATGAACAATAGCGGAACCAGCAAAGCCGTTCCGGCCATGAGCACCTGCACGGCGGCGGCAGTGGAGAGTGACCAGGCTCGCGCGGCCCGCGGTGGCTCGGTGACGAACGATGATTCAAACATGATGCCCCTCCCTTCAAACTGAAAACAGCCCGCAAAACGGAGCTCGTCCCGGCGCGGGCCGGCTGTTGCTCGTGTGTTGCTCGTGTGTATTGAGGGCCGCGACGGCCCTTTGCGGGCTAGTCTAGTTCTAGTGGGTTGGACACCAGGGGGGCAGGAAAGTTCCGCTCGTGGCCGTCCGAAGACGACAGGCCGGAGGCCTATCCTACTTCAGTTCGAGAATCTCTTTCTCTTTGGCCTTGGCAGCCTGTTCGAGCTTCGCCATCTCCCCGTCGGTCATCTTCTGGACCTCGTCATGGGCGCGGTGGTCCTCATCCTCGCTGATGGTCTTGTCTTTGAGCAGTTTCTTGATGGCCTCGTTGGCATCCCTGCGGATGTTGCGGATCGCGACGCGGTGTTCCTCAGTGACCTGGTGGAGGTGCTTGACGAGGTCCCGGCGGCGCTCCTCATTGAGCGGAGGAATGGGGATGCGGATGAGCTTGCCATCATTCATCGGATTGAGGCCAAGGTCCGCGGAGCGTATGGCCTTCTCGATGGCTCCGATCTGCGAGTTGTCCCAGGGCTGGGCCGTGATCATGGCCGGTTCAGGCACGTGCAAGGTTGCCATCTGGATGAGCGGAGTAGGCGTGCCGTAATAGTCGACGCGAACGTTGTCCAGCAGGCTCACCGAAGCGCGTCCGGTACGGATGCTGGCCATGGCATGCAGCAGGTCGCTAATCGCCTTTTCCATTCTCGTGCGGGCATTGGATTCGATTTCTTTCACCATTGTGATCATCCACCTTAGACTTAATGTATAAGAGTGCCGACGGGTTCGCCCATCGCCATTCGCATTATATTGCCATGCGTGTTGAGATTGAAAACCTGAATGGGCATCTGGTTATCGCGGCACATGGCCACTGCCGAGCTGTCCATCACCTGGAGGGACTTGGAAAGCACTTCCAGATAGGAGACCTCGTCAAAGCGTTTGGCATCGGGATGCAGGAGCGGGTCCTTGTCGTAGACCCCGTCCACGCGCGTGGCCTTGGCCACTACTTGCGCCTTGATCTCGAGGGCGCGTAGAGTCGCGGCGGTGTCTGTGGAGAAGTAGGGGTTGGAGGTGCCCGCGCCAAAGACGACGATACGGCCCTTTTCGAGGTGCCGTATGGCGCGGCGGCGGATATAGGGTTCGGCCACCTGATGCATCTCTATCGCCGTCATCACTCGAGTGGGAACGCCCTGCTTCTCCAGGGCGTCCTGCAGCGCGATGGAGTTGATGACCGTGGCGAGCATGCCCATGTGGTCGGCTGCAACGCGGTCCATGTTGCGAGCCGCGGCGGCCACGCCGCGGAAGAAGTTGCCGCCGCCGACGACGAGACCGATCTGGACGCCGGCCTGGGCCACTTGGGCCACCTCGGCGGCGAGGGCTGCAACGCGATCGGCATCAATGCCAAAGCCCGCTCCAGCGGCCAGAACTTCGCCGCTCAGCTTGAGCAGGATGCGATCGTATTTCGGCATACGAGTGGTCTGCGCCTAGTGTCCTTTCCTCGGCGTTCGTCAGCGGTTACTCTGAAAACAATTCCCTTTGTGGGGCAGCCCAATCGTAGCTGCAGCCGCCTTTTTAGGCGGCCTCCCGGGCCGGGAGACACTACACTAGGATGCCGCGGACGGCTCCTCGGCGGTCACGGCGGCGGCCGCGGCGGTGTCGCCGACTTTAAAGCGGGCAAAGCGCGTGATGGTGATGTTCTCCTGCAATTTCGCAATCTTAGACTTGAGCAATTGCTCAATGGTGATGGTGTTCTCCTTGATGAAGGGCTGGTCCAGCAGGCAGGCCTCCTCATAGAACTTGCCGAGACGTCCTTCGACGATCTTATCGAGAATCTTCTCGGGCTTACCTTCGGCGAGGGCGCGAGCGCGGGCGATCTCTTTCTCTTTCTCGAGCACCGCGGCGGTGACATCTTCGCGGCGCAGAAAGCGCGGATCAGCGGCGGCGATGTGCATGGCGATGTCCTTGACCAGTTCCTGGAAGTCATCGGTGCGGGAAACGAAGTCGGTTTCGCAGTTCACCTCAACCAGGACGCCCAACTGCGCGCCGGGGTGAATGTAGGTGCCGATCTGGCCCTGGCGCGCGGCGCGGGACTGGCGTTTGGAGGCGGCCGCGATGCCCTTCTTGCGCAGTACGACTTCCCCTTCCGCCAGGTCGCCGCCGGATTCCTCCAGAGCTTTCTTACAATCCATCATTCCTGCTCCGGTTTTGTCACGGAGCTGTTTGACAAGAGCAGCGGTAATTTCGGCCATTGTATTCCTACCTAATCAGTAAATTCTCAGCCCAGCGATACCGGACCGCCGCCCAGGGATAAAGAGAAGGTTCAGGCGGCGGGCCAGAGCAAAAAAACTTATCGCGAATCAGTCTTTGTCGGCTTCGATCAAAACGCGCTTGGGCAAAGCCATGCTCGCAAGGTCTTCCTCGCTCAAGCTCTCCGACATCAGCTTTTCGGCGTACTGCGGCTCGAAATACTGGCTGTATTCACTGGAGGCTTCATCGGTCGTGGTCTCCTCGGTGATCACCGCGGCGGTAAAGTCGTGCTCGGTGGCCAGAGCGCGGCCTTCGACCACGGCTTCCGAGATCTTCGTGGTAAACAACCGGATGGCGCGCAGAGCATCGTCGTTGCCCGGAATCACATGGTCCACTTCATCGGGGTCGCAGTTGGTGTCCACCACGGCGACGACGGGAATGCCGAGTTTCTTGGCCTCTTTGACGGCGATGGATTCTTTATTGGAATCGACGACGAAGAGCATATCCGGCAGCGAGCCCATTTCCTTGATGCCGGAAAGGTTCGCCGTGAGGTGCTTGCGCTCGCGTTCCAGCCGGCCTACTTCTTTCTTGGCGCGGCCGGCGTAGTTGCCATCGGCGACCATCGCTTCCAGATCCTTGAGACGCTTGATGGATTTCTGGACGGTGACGAAGTTGGTGAGCAGTCCACCGAGCCAGCGCTGGTTGACGTAGAACATCGAGCAGCGCGTGGCTTCTTCAGCAATGGATTCCTGCGCCTGCCGCTTGGTGCCAACAAAGAGGACCGTCTTGCCCTGCGCAGCCTGTTCGGCCACATACCGCATCGCATCTTTGAAAAGCTTGAGGGTTTTCTGGAGATCGATAATATAGATCCCGTTACGTTCGCCAAAGATGTATTCTTTCATCTTTGGATTCCAGCGCTTGGTCTGGTGCCCGAAGTGAACGCCGGCTTCGAGCAATTCTTTCATCGAAATCGATGGCAAGATTTGCCTCCTATGTAATTTCGGACGGTACAGGGGTGAGCGTCAGGGGAGCGGTCCAAAGCGAGATTTGCTCCCGGCGCAGAACTACGGCGCCTCCGCAGTGGAGGCGCCACAAAAATAGAACACTTAGCGTTTGGAGAACTGGAACCGTTTGCGCGCTCCCTTTTGCCCATACTTCTTGCGCTCGTGGGCGCGCGGGTCGCGGGTCAGCATTCCCAACTGCTTCAACTTGCCGCGCAGCTCGATATTGAAATCGCAGAGCGCGCGGGCAATTCCCAACCGGATGGCGCCGGCCTGACCGGTGTAGCCACCACCCTTGGTGGTGATGTAGATATCGAACTTATCGGCCGTCTCGGTGGCCAGCAGCGGCTGGCGCACCATGGCCTTGGAGGCCTCGGCGGAAAAATATTGCTCCAGGGCGCGGCCGTTGATTTTGATATCACCGCCGCCTGGACGCAAAAACACGCGGGCCACCGAAGTTTTCCGGCGGCCTGTTCCGAGATTCTGAACTAACGCAGGCACTTGAAGTTGAATCCTTTCATGCTAGGAGACCGGCACGGGCTTCTGGGCCTGGTGCGGATGTTTGGGCCCGGCGTAGACGTTGAGTTTGCGGTACATCTGCTTGCCGAGTTTGTTCTTGGGGAGCATACCGGAGATAGCCAACTCGACCATGCGGATGGGCCGCGTGGCGCGCATTTTTGCGGCTCCGACCTCCTTCAACCCGCCGGGGTAGCCGGAGTGTGTGCGGTAAACTTTATCGCGTTCCTTCTGGCCGGTCAGGCGGACCTTGTCGGCATTGATGACAATGACGTGGTCGCCGGTGTCCAGAAAGGGCGTGTAGATGGGCTTGTTCTTGCCCATCAAAATTCTTGCGGCATCGGAAGCCAAACGGCCCAGGACGACGCCTTCGGCATCAATGACGTGCCAGGCACGCACAATTTCCTTCGCCGATGGAAAATGGGTACTCATAGACAGACTATCCTTCTTCAGTGTACACGGCACAACGAGCCCGTGCCCGTCAGTACGAGACTTACAATATCTAAAGTTAGCTGATGGCGCGTGTGTCTGTCAAATCGGGCTGCCGACTGCGCCGACTGCCGCACTGAGGGTGATTTGAGCATGAGATGGGTGAATCTCACCCAAGTGATTGTGGGACAGGTAGTTTCGACGGGGGAGTTCGTTTTGCCGTTTGCCGCTCCCGGGGCCAAGCGGCCGGGTTGTCGAGGCCATTGTTGGGGTTGTTGAGAGGGCCGGAAATTTATTTGCAACGTCTGTGACTCAATGACTCACGCGCGCGGATACGGGGTAATCGTCTCCCGGTCGAGGACATGGTCGAGGTGGTGCCGCATGTGGAGGACGTAGTCATCGATCAAGAAGCCGAGCGTCACGGCATCTCCTTCGCGCACAACGCAGGGAGCTTCGAGGCGGCTGGGCTCGATACGGTCCACCAGACGGTCCAGCAATCTGTTGTAGTGATGCCAGAGGCCGATGATGGTTTCCACCGGCATCTCCTGGTAGCCGTGCAGGGCCACCCAACCGTCCGGATCGTAGCCCGGACCCTCGTATTCTCCGTCCAGCGCCGCGCGGACAAACCGGAGGTGGTTGTTGGCGGCCGAGTCGATGAGATGGCCCAGTTCTTCCTTCTTCGACCACTTGCCCGGCTCGGGATGGGTAGAGGTTTGCGCTTCGGAGAGCGCACGTAACAATGGCAGTTCCGATTCCACGGTTTGCGACAGAATGCTCATGATAGTATCCACCATGATAGTATCCGGGATGTCATGAATTCCTCCAATCGCAGACAGTTTCTTTCGCTCACCGCAGGCGCTGGCGCGGCGCTGGCGGCCGATGGGCCGCGGCCAAACATTCTGTGGATCACAAGCGAGGACAATGGACCTCATCTGGGTTGTTATGGCGACACCTACGCCACCACGCCGAACCTGGACCGGCTTGCGTCAAACTCCCTGCGGTACAACACCGCCTGGTCAAACGCACCCGTCTGCGCGCCCGCCCGGACCACGCTGATCTCCGGCTTGTACCCGCCTTGCACCGGGGCTGAACACATGCGCAGCATGACGCGGCTGCCGCGGGGCTTCCAAATGTATCCGCAGTATCTGCGCGAGGCTGGATACTACTGCACCAACAACAATAAGGAAGATTACAATCTAGCCGGACAGGGGCAGGTGTGGGACGAGTCCAGCAAAGAAGCGCACTGGCGGCGGCGGAAGGGTGCGCAGCCGTTCTTTTCGATATTCAACTTCACCATTTCGCACGAGAGCCAGATCCGGAAGCGGCCGCACCAACTGGTGCATGATCCAGCGAAGGTCCGTGTGCCGGCCTATCATCCGGACACGCCGGAGGTGCGCCATGACTGGGCGCAGTATTACGACAATCTCACGACGATGGACGCCCAGGCGGGTGAGGTGATGCGGCAATTGGAGCAGGACGGGCTGGCCGGCGATACCATCATTTTCTATTACGGCGATCACGGTTCCGGCATGCCGCGCAGCAAGCGTTGGCCTTACAACTCCGGCTTGCAGGTTCCTCTGCTTTTGCACATCCCGGAGAAGTTCCGGCATCTGGCGCCCGCCGGTTACAAGGCTGGGGGGAGCACGGACCGGCTGGTGGGATTCATAGACATGGCCCCAACCTTGATGAGCCTGGTTGGAATGAAGCCGGCGGCACACTTGCAGGGGCACGCCTTTGCGGGTTCGCACATCGCGCCGGAACAGCCGTATTTGTACGGTTTCCGCGGACGCATGGATGAGCGCTACGACATGGTGCGCAGCGTGCGGGACCAGCGGTTCGTCTACATCCGGAACTACATGCCGCACAAGATTTACGGTCAGAATATCGACTATATGTTCGAGACGCCGACGACGCGGGCATGGAAGAAGCTGTACGATGCCGGCAAGCTGAACCGGGCACAGTCACGTTTCTGGGAAACCAAGCCGGCCGAGGAGTTATACGATCTTCAGAACGATCGCGATGAGGTGAATAATCTTGCCGCCGATCCGTCGCACAAGCAGCGGCTGGATCGCATGAGGAAGGCGCAGCAGGACCTGGCGGTAAAGATTCGCGATATTGGATTTTTGCCGGAGGCCGAGATACATTCCCGCAGCCAAGGTTCCACTCCGTATGAGATGGGCCACGATGAGAAGCGATATCCGGCGGGGAAAGTGATGGCGGCGGCCGAGCGGGCATCGATGTTGCAGGAAGATGCTGTTCCGGATCTGCTGAAGGCGATGGCGGACGGAGATAGCGCGGTTCGCTACTGGGGCGCGATGGGAATCCTGATGCGCGGCGCTCGGGCGATGGATCCGGCGCGGGCGGCGTTAAGGAAGGCTCTAGCCGATACGGCCCCCAGCGTGCGCATCGTTGCGGCGGAGGCCTTGGGCCGCTACGGCGGCGCGGAGGATCTGC
Source organism: Terriglobia bacterium (assembly GCA_016650235.1). Lineage (GTDB taxonomy): Bacteria > Acidobacteriota > Terriglobia > Bryobacterales > Bryobacteraceae > VFZE01. Next base: position 35,367 of record JAENWC010000142.1, on the reverse strand, counting down.
AACTGGCCTTGCCGGTTCTGTCCGGGTTGGCCGCGCCGGATAAGAATGGCGTGTACGTTTCGCTGCTGGCGATGAACGTGATCGACATCCTCGACAAAAAGGCGATGCCGCTCAAGGGTATGGTGGAGACGATGCCGAGGCGTGATCTAAAAGCGCACGCACGGCTGGGTACTTACGTGGACCGGTTGGTGGAGAAGACGCTGGCGGACTTGAGCTAGCGGGGACCGGCGCCAACAATCTCCGAGGCCAGTGCGCCGAACTTTTCAAAATTTTCCTGGAAACGGCGGCTGAGGGCAGCGGCCGCCTGGTCATATGCCGCCGGGTCCTGCCACTGTGACGCGGCATCGAGTATTGCGTCCGGTAGACCAGGACAGGATTGCGGCACCAGAACCTGGAAGACAGGATGCGGCGTCACAGGGACACTGTCCAACTGTCCGGCGATGGCTGCGTTGACCATGGCGCGCGTGTAGGACAGTTTGATGCGCTGGCCAACGCCGTAAGCTCCGCCAACCCATCCGGTGTTCACCAGCCAGCAACTTACTTGATGACGCCGCATATTATCGCCCAGCATTCTTGCGTAGACTTCGGGGTGGCGCGGCAGGAAGGGAGCTCCGAAGCAGGCGCTGAAGTCGGGCTGGGGCTCCACGCCGAGGCCGCGCTCGGTGCCGGCGAGCTTGGCGGTGTAGCCGCTCAAAAAATGAAACATGGCCATTTCCGGGGTGAGCCTGGAAATGGGGGGCAGGACACCGAAGGCATCGGCTGTGAGAAAGACAACATTGGTGGGATGGCCGGCGATGGCGGGGATGACAGCGTCGTCGATGTAGTCGACGGGGTACGCGGCACGGGTGTTTTCGGTGAGCTTGTCGGAATCGAAATCGAGCCGGCCTGTGGCAAGATCCATGACGACGTTCTCGAGCACGCTGCCAAAGCGAATGGCGTTCCAGATTTGCGGCTCGTTCTCCCGCGACAGCCGGATGCATTTGGCATAGCAGCCGCCTTCAAAGTTGAACACGCCGGCGCTCGACCAGCCATGTTCATCATCGCCAATCAGACGCCGGACAGGGTCGGCTGAAAGAGTGGTCTTGCCGGTTCCGGAGAGCCCGAAAAAGAGAGCGACGTCGCCCGCGGGGCCGATGTTGGCCGAACAGTGCATCGGAAAAACGCCGCGATCGGGGAGCAGGTGGTTCAGAATTGTAAAAACGGATTTCTTCAACTCGCCGGCGTAGAAGGTTCCCATGATGAGAACCACTTTGCGCGTAAAACTGACGGCGATGACCGTGGTCGAGTTAACGCCATCAGTGGCGGGATCGGCCTGGCATTCGGGCGCAAAAATAATAGTAAAGCCGGGGACGTGATTGTCGAGCGATTCCGGATCGGGACGAATCAACAACTGGCGTCCAAACAGATTATGCCAGGCAAGCGTGGTGATGACGCGGACCGCCAGTGAATAATCGGGATCGGCTCCAGCCCGCAGATCCTCAACGAAAAGCTCTTTGCCTTTGAGATGCTCGACGGCTTTGGCGTGGAGTCTTTCAAAATTCTCCGCGGTGATGGCCTGGTTGACCGGTCCCCAATGAACGGTATTTTCTGTGAGGCCATCGCGGACAATGAACTTGTCCTGGGGGGAGCGGCCGGTGAATTTGCCCGTCTCCACCACCAGCGCTCCGTTGTGTGCGAGTCTACCTTCGTTGCGCCGAAGTGCCTCTTCCACCAAGCGCGCCGCGCTCAAGTTCCAGTGCGCTCCGGCCCAATCCCGGAGGCCATGTTCGCACAATCCATAACTGCTGGGACGGTTCCCCGTTTGAATCATATGTATAAAGTCAAAAACGCAAAGGACGCTCGCCCCGCCAACGATCTGGTGAGAAGCACGGGACTGAGGTTGGCGGCGAGCAGATCCGCCTTGCGCATGTTTCTTAAGATTTCTCAGTCTATCATGGAGGTATGAGGATGAGCCGCTTGTTAGACCGCAAAGGGCCGTCCCAACCCTCCATACACCCAGGCAACAGCGAGCCATCACGTCGGGACCAACTCCGTTTTGCGGGGCGTCACTTAACAGCCGTGTGGCTCCTGACCCTGCTCGCGGTTGTTCAGGGCCAGGTGATCGAGTTCGAATCCGGCGGATTGAAATACCTTACACAGACGCGCAACGGTGTGACGGTGATGTTCGCGCCGATGCCGGTGAAGGTGCGCGACTATGCCGTGATCCAGGTGGCCATCTCGAACGGATCGAACATGGCTTGGCAATTCAAGCCGGAGGATTTTCGCTTTGAGCGCGAGGACGGGGCCTCCATTCGCGCCTCGGAAGCCAAGTCGGTGGTGATCGACTTCATACGCAACGGCGGGCGCGACGACGTGGTGAAGCTGGTCTCCACCTACGAGAGTGGGCTCTCAGGCCTTAGCCGGGGCGCCATCACGTCCGGCTACGAGATGCGGCGGCAGTCGGCGCTGGCCGAGGTGCAGTCCACTAAACTCAAGGCTGCCGCGGCCGCTTCGGCCATCGCGCTTGTCCCGGTGCGCTTGAAGCCGGGTGAATCCACCGATGGAGCGGTGTTCTGGGCCAACTCGGGCAAGCCGCTGGGCTCGGGCAAGCTCATTGTGAATGGAGCCGGGACATCGTTTGAGTTCGAAGTGGTTGCGGCGGCTCCGGCCGCGGCCCTTAAGTAACAACCCGTAGGCCGTCAGGCCTTCCACCGCAGAAGCCAACGCTCCAGCCGGTTGACGCCTGCGCCCACGGCGAGCACCACCGCCGATAAGACGGTCATGCCCGCAAACACGCCGGTGGTGTCGAACACCCCTTCGGCTTGAGCAATTACATAGCCGACGCCGCTGGATGCTCCGAGGTATTCCCCCACCACCACCGCAATCATCGCGAATCCGATGCTGATGTGGAGCGAGGAGAAGATCCAACTCAGGGCGCTCGGCGCGAGCACGTGCCGCATCAATTGGCGTTCACTGGCCCCGAGCATCCGCGCATTGTCTATCCAGACACGGTCCACTTCCTTCACACCCTGATAGGTATTGAAGAACACGATGAAGAAGACCACGGTCACGCCCAAGGCCACCTTCGACCAGATCCCCAGCCCGAACCACAACAGAAATATCGGCGCCAGGACCACCCTTGGCAAAGCATTGGCGACGCGGATGTAGGGATCCAGCAGCCGGGCCAAACCCGGCATGCGCGCCAGCGCAAATCCCCCAGTTACACCGGTGGCCACCCCAATCACAAAGGCCAGCAAGGCCTCCAGTAAAGTGGTGGCCAGATGGGGCCCTATGCTGCCGCTCGATATCCAATCCCAAACGCGCACCGCGATTGCGCTAGGCAAGGGGAAGAAAAACTTGTCTATGGCCCCGAGGCGCACCGCGGACTCCCAGGCGGCCAGCAGCGATACGCCGAGCACGGTTTGCAGCAGCGAGGTCCTAATCCCGCTCATAGCTTCGCAGCACCTCCTGGCGCAGCCCGCTCCAAATAGTCTTATAAAGTTCCTGAAACCTGGACTCGGTGCGAATGTCCAACAAGTTCCTGGGACGCGCCAGATCCACTTTGTGGCGCGCGATGATCCGGCTTCCGGGACCAACCGATAGAACCGCCACCTCATCGGACAGGCCGATGGCCTCCTCGAGATCGTGCGTGATGAACAACACTGTTTTGCCAGACCCGGCCCATAGGTCGAGAATCTCATTCTCCATACGCAGCCTGGTGTGGACATCGAGCGCGGCGAACGGCTCATCCATCAGCACAATGTCAGGATCCACAATCCAGCTTTGGGCCATGGCCACACGCTTCCGCATGCCTCCGCTCAACTGCGCCGGATAGCTGTCGCCGAATCCATCGAGTCCAACACGGCGAATCCATTCCGCGGCGAGCTGGTTTGATTCGGCCGCGCTCCGGCCGCGGAACGTCAACCCAAGCGCCACATTTTCGCGCACGTTTTTCCAAGGTAAGAGCGCATCCTGCTGGAACATGTAGGAGGCGCGATGGTTGACACCGTCAAGCCTTTGGCCGAACACGAAAACGGAACCCCGCGTAGGTTGCAGCAATCCCGCGGCGATGTGCAAGAGGGTGGATTTGCCACAACCGCTTGGTCCCACAACGGACAGGAAAGTACCCGCGCAGGCATCGAAGCTCACTCCCTCCAGCGCGGTGTGCATTTCTCCGGACGGTTTCGGAAACCGCTGTGTTACGTCGTCGAACCGGAGCGCACAGTGTTGGTCGGGGGACTGCAATCCTGCATTGTAACTTGCCTGGATCACTGCTCGTTGTCTTTGATAATCAGAAACCGCTGGTTAGCAGGATTGTGCGCCTTGGGGTGCCAAGCCAGGGTTGAGACGTTGGCCTAAGGCAGGGAAATGTTTGCGTTCACCGCGTGGGTCGCAAGCAGGGCGCCACCACCATTCAAGTAGCATCGTTTTCGCTGTATAATACCGGTCAGCAGCCCCTCGGTTGCCGCGCAAAGGAGAACTATGAATCGACGTTACTTCCTGATGAGTTCAGGGGCGGCCGCCGCCACACAGGTGGTCCGGGCCCAAAAAAGTCCCAATGATACCGTCCGCGTCGCCGTCGTCGGATGTGGCGGCCGCGGAAACAGCCACATGAGCGCCTGGACCTCCCAGCAGAATGTCGAACTGGCCGCGCTCGTGGATGTGGACGATTCGCATTCGGAACGCTACCTCGGCACTCTGACGAGGGGCGGCAAGAAGAGCGTGCCCACATTTCGCGACATCCGCAAGGTGCTCGACGACAAAAATATCGACGCGGTTTCCATCGCCAGCCCGAACCACTGGCACACCCTGCAGAGCATCTGGGCCTGCCAGGCCGGCAAGGACGTCTACGTCGAAAAGCCGTGCTCGCATAACGTATTCGAATCCAGGCAGATCGTCGCGGCGGCGCGCAAATACAACCGCATGGTGCAAATGGGCAGCCAGAGCCGCTCCTCACCCGCTCTGCAGGAGGCCGTGCAAAAAATGCGCAACGGCGAATTCGGCGAAATATTTATGGCGCGCGGGTTGTGTTTCAAGGCGCGCAATACCATCGGAAAGACCCCCGTGGAAAAAGTCCCGCTCGGCGTCGACTACGATATGTGGACCGGACCGGCCCCGCTGCGCCCGTTCACCAAGAACCGGTTCCATTACAACTGGCACTGGTTCTGGGACACCGGCAACGGCGACCTTGGCAATCAGGGAATCCACGAGGTGGACATCGCGCGCTGGGGCCTGGGCGTGACCCATCCAACGAAGGTGAGCGCGATCGGCGGCAAGTTCATGTTCGACGACGATCAGGAGACGCCCAACACCATCAGCGCATCGTTTGAGTTCAACGTTGGCGGCAAAGCCAAAATGATGACATTCGAGGTCCGGCACTGGTACAGCCACCACGAAGCCGGCATCGGCGGCGACCGTCCCGGCAACACCATCGGCAACACGTTCTACGGCGCCGACGGCTACCTCGTGATCGACAATTACAACAAATACTACAGCTTCATGGGACGGGAGCAGAAGCCCGGACCCGCCAGGACCGAGCGCGACCATCACTTCGAGAACTTCATCACCGGCGTCCGCAGCCACAAGCGGGAAGACCTGAATGCCGAAATCGAGGAAGGCGCCATGTCATGCGTGCTAATGCACCTGGCCAACGTCTCCTACCGCCTGGGCCGCACCTTGCACTGGGATGAGAAAACCTGGACGGTCAAGAACGACCCCGAAGCGAACAAGATGCTCACTAGAGAATACCGGGCGCCGTATGTCGTTCCGGCGAAGGTCTGAGGCAACTAAGCTCAACTGAAGCCTGAGCCAACGAAGTGTCTTGCCGGAAGCCGCCGTGGCGCCCCGGGTGGTCCGCGCGGCAGCCAGATGGTTTCGAAACCCAAGGCGCTTGGGTGCTCAGAACACTACTGCGGCAGTCCGAAGGACATAATGTTCGAACCCACGGCAAGAGTTATGAACTGTTGTCCACCCACGGAATAGGTCATCGGGGAGGTTTTGATGGTGGCGTTCAGCGGGAGGCGCCACAACGTTTTGCCGTCGCGCTCGCCGGCGGCCAGGAAGTAGCCGCTCGGATCGCCGTAGAAGAGCAGCCCTCCAGCCGTGGCTAGGATGCCCGCTACTCTTTTGCCGTCTATTGGCCCGACTTGAGGGATTTCCCAAGCGATCTTCCCGGTCTCGATATCGAGTGCGCGCAGATATTTCTTTCCCGGGTCCTCCGGGGGACGCGCCGTCTTCCAGCTTCCGGGAAGGAGTTTCACCGTGCACTTCTCCGTGGCCATGACGTAGTAGAGGCGCGTGAGCGGGCTGAAGGCAGTGCCATTCCAATTGGTGGCGTGATCGGGGCAGCTCAGATCAGTTGGCGGCAGCCGCACGGGACGGCCGTCGGCGCCGATTCCGCTCGCCCACGTGACCCGGTGCATGAACGATTTCGCCAGCAGAAGGTGACCGTTGGTGCGATCGAAGACATAGAAGAAGCCGTTCCGGTCGGCGTGCAGAAGGAGTTTTCGCGGCTGTCCTTGATAGTTCGCATCGACGAGGACGTTGGGCTCGGTCGCATCCCAGTCGTGAACGTCGTGGGGCGTGAACTGGTAGTACCACTTCAGTTTTCCGGTGGCGGGATCGAGCGCCAGGACGCAATTCGTGAACAGGTTGTCGCCGCCGCGCTCGCGATCGTCCGAATTCGGCCACGGATTGCCGGTGGCCCAGAAAAGGGTATCGGTTCCCGGGTCGTAAGAACCGGTCAGCCAGGTGCCGCCGCCGCCAAGGGTGAACCCCGTTCCTACCCATGTCTCAATCCCCGGTTCACCTTGGGCGGGAACGGTCCAATGGCGCCAGACACGCTCGCCGGTAGCGGCTTTGTATGCGGCAAGGAATCCGCGGATTCCCCAGTCTCCTCCGGCCACGCCCGCAATCACCATGTCCTTTACGATGAGTGGGGCGACGGTTCCGCCGTAGCGCTGCGGCTCGTCGGGCATGACGACGTCCCAGACCAGACGTCCGGTGACCCGGTTGAGGGCAATCAGATGCGCGTTGTCCGTCACCATGAAGACGTTGTCGCCGAGCAAGGCTACGCCACGATTGGAGCCGAGCGAGGGATCCGAGACCAGACCAGGAGTGCGCGGGCGCGAGTAGTGCCAGATCTGCTGCCCGGTGCGCGCATCCAGCGCAAAGGCCTGATTCGGCCCGGTGACGTACATGATGCCGTCCGCGACGAGGGGAACGGTTTCGAGTCCGAAGTACCGCATGTTCTCGCGGTAATAGGGAGTGTCCGGCAGGAACTGCGTCCACAGGGGAATGGAGAAAGTCCATTTGAGCGCGAGTTTGTTGACGTTGGACGCGTTGATTTGCGTCAGCCGGCTGTAACGGTTTCCGCTGAGGTTTCCGTTGTAGGTCAGCCAGTCGCCTGGCTTCGGGTTCAGGATTGCGGAGAAATCAATACCGCCCGGCGCGGGCGGGTGCTGCGCGGCTGTTGCTTGAGGCTTCACTCCGGTCAACCCGCTCAGGTAGGCGATGAGATTCTGAAGCTCATCGGCGGAAGCTTTCACGGCCGGCATCAGCGAGGATTTCTCCTCGGTGACACTGGCTACCTGATCGAGGGAGAGAGGGTGAATCCGGCCATTCAGATCCTGGACGGCAATGTCGAAACGGGTTCGGTTGCGTGTGAATCCACGCAGCGTCCGGCCGTCGTGCAGTTGGAGCGTCACCAGACCGTAGCCGGCGGCGATGTGTACGCTGGGGTTGAGCAACGCCTCGCGAAGCTGGCCGGTGGTCATTTCGAGGGCCACGTTTGACAAGTCGGGGCCGATGGGCGCGCCGCCGCCGGAGACCATGTGGCAGGAAGCGCATTGTCCCTGGCCAAGGAAAAACGCTTTGCCGGCCGTGCGGTCGCCGGGGACGGTGGTTGCGGCGGCCGAGGCATTGAGCGATACAACCAGACCCGCCAGCGCATCGATGGTGGGGGCGGGTAGATCGAACGGCGGCATGCCGGCCGCGGGGATGCCTTTGAGGATAACGTTCCGCAGGCTCTGCATGGAGCGCCGGCGTACATTGAGGTTTCCGGCAAGCCCCGGACCTTGCTGCGTACCCCGGGCGTCGGCTCCATGGCATCCGGCACAAAGTTTGGCGTAGGTTTCTTTGACTTCCGCCGCGGAAGTGGCTGGCGGAAGATTTTGCGCCAATACTGCCGAACTCAGGAGGATCGCCGCGATGAGGAGGATTGGGGGCGGTAGGGCTGACGTCTGGTTGTCGGACATAGAGCGTTTTCCTGTCACTTCATTACACGCAAGCAAACTCGCCCGCGGCTGCGTTGTGAGCGGCTTCCTCAAAAGCGGTGGGGGCGGCAAAACAATCGCGCGGCATGCGTTCACTCGCAATCCAGCAGCCGCGGCGCGATGTCGGAACACCTTCAACGTAGAGACGAAATGATCTGCGGCACCCATTCTGTGACTAGATTACATCACAGCGTTGGATCGCGCGGGTGGGGGGTGCGCGGTACGGGGATGCAGACAGGGTTGCCTCCTCTTGGCTGATCGAAGAAATAAGGGAGCAAGGTGTTCAGTTTGACGCCTTCCGGCGGTCGGAGCTGGAGCCGCTCCCGAGGCCGGCAGCGGTGGGCGCCCGATTCGGCCAACCGCACTCCGAAAATCGAAACGCTGGCAGCGGTCATTCGGGCGTCTGTTGCAGCGAACACGTTCCGCCCTTAGAGTAACGCGCCCGACAAGTCGGGTACCTGCGCGGCGACTGTAGGTTCAGCCCCCTGATCTCTCTAAGGCGTTTTGCTGGTTCCCAGACCAAAATCTTTGAGCTATGCTGAGTTCGACGCGTGTGCGTCGCGCTCGCGGCGCAAGCGTAAGCTCAACCGAGGTTAAGAGATCAACTGAGGTGAAGAGGAGGATAACTCTATGCTTTCCCACTGCAAGCTGGGTGTCATTGCCGCCCTACTGATCCCCATGGCTTTCGCGCAGGATGTGGTTCAACCCGGCCTGGCACCCGGCACTTCTCGGGACAGGGTACCCACGCCTGCACCCAATGCATACATTGTCACTTTCCGCACCGGCACTCCGAAATCCGCCCGCGCCCTCGCCGCCTTGCAGTCGGGCGCCCAACTACGCTTCAACCTTGATAATGTCGCCGCCGTTGTCGTCACCGTCTCCAATGCCGCGGCCCTCAATGCGCTTCGAAACAACCCAGCCGTCCTCCGAGCCGTCCCGGACTACGTCGTCCGGACCACGGAAAAGCCCTCGGGCACTAGTGGGGGAAAGCCCGGCGGCGGCGGTGGCGGCACATCATCGCCTCTCACCTTCAACACGCGCCAGATCATCCCCTACGAGGTACAGCGGATCGGAATCCCGGGCCAGGGCAACGATGGAACCGGCATCGGCGTTGCCGTCGTCGACACCGGCATCGACAGTCACCCCGACCTCGCCCCAAGTTCCTCCTCCTTCACAGCTTTCGGAAGCTCCTGCCAGGACGACCATGGCCACGCCACCCATGTCTCCGGACTCATTGCCGCGCTGAACAACGAGATCGCCATCGTTGGCGTGGCTCCTGGGGCCAAGCTGTACTGCGTCAAGGTGCTCGACGCAACCGGCTCAGGTACCGATGGTACGACTATGGCCGGTCTCGATTGGGTCCTTACCAACCGCAACGCCGTTACGCCGCCCATCCGCGTCGTCAACCTCAGCCTCGGCCGTTCCCTTGCCTTGGGGGAAACGCTCGAGAACACAGCGCTCCGGCCCATCATTCAGGCGCTCTATAACGCCGGCGTCGTGGTTGTCGCTGCCGCGGGCAACAGTCCCGACCTTGAGGTGAGCCAGTTCGTCCCTGCCGGCCTGCCGGAAGTCATCTCGGTCGCCTCAACCGTTGCCATCAATGGCATTCGCACTTGCTACCTCAACGGGGACCCGGCGCTCGGCTGGGTGCCCGCCGACACCGCCTCCGGCTTCACCACTGATGGCCCGGCCGTTACGATCTCAGCCCCCGGCGAGGAGCACACCGACATCGTGAACCTTGGCAGCGCCGGCTGCGTCGGCCTCCAGTACGGCGCCATATCCACTACACGCGGCACCACCGGAGCTACTCGTAAGGTCGCCGGCGCGGAAGCCCGGGGTACCAGTTTCGCTGCTCCCCTCGTCTCCGGCGTGGTTGCGCGGATCATCCAAAAGTTGCTCGTGCCCGCCACGGGCGACGCCGCCGAAGTAGAGGGCATCCGCTCGTGGATCACAGCGAACGCCAGCCGCAAAAACGAGGCTCCCCTGGACCATCCCTGGGCCAACGTCAACTACCCTTACACTTATGACGGCAAACGCGAGGGCATCGCTCAAGCGCCCAAATAGGTCGCGCGCGACCTGCTGCACTTCGAGGATGCGGTCCGGACCAGTTGACCCTGGAGACTTTCGCTCGATGGTCAGTGGTATCGGCGTCATCTATCCGGACAAGCGATAAACAGCCTACTCATGCCGGGGCCGGCCCTCCGCTCCCGCCTCTGCGCACTACCCTATCAGCCCTGGAATCAACTTGCCTCCATTTACGTTTTTCACCGGCCGGCCAATGGAGGTGTGGTGCTCCCGGGCCGGGTCCACGCCCATCATCGAATAGATGGTGTAGAGCAGATCTTCGGGCTCCACCGGCGTATCGGTCACCTCGGTGGCCGTCTTATCCGTTGCGCCGATCACACGGCCTCCGGTCAATCCGCCGCCGGCAAACACCACCGACCATGCCTTGTTGTGATGATCGCGCCCGGCCCCGTCATTCACCTTGGGTGTGCGCCCAAACTCGCCCGTCGAGATCACCAGGGTTGTGTCGAGCATGCCGCGCTGGGCCAAGTCCTCCACCAGCGTCGCAAAAGCCGGGTCCCATTCCGGGAGCAGGACCTTCTTCATCGTGTTGAAGTTGTCCCCGTGCGTGTCGTAGTTCAGCCAGCCCTTGGCCACCGTCACAAATCGAACTCCACCCTCCACCAGCCGGCGCGCCAGTAGCGCGCCCTGCCCCACCGGAGTCCGGCCGTAGCGTTCGCGCAATGCGGCCGGTTCGCTTTCGATGTCGAAAGCTTTCTTTGCCGCCGGTGATCGGATCAAGTCGTAGGCTCGCTGGTAGAATCCGTCCAACGCCTTGAAATCCTCGCTTGCTTCGATGGCGCGAAACTTACGATCCATCTGCTCCACCAGGTGACGCCGGTTGCCGAGCCGGGTCCAGTCCACATCGGTGGGCAGTGTAAGGTCGCGCACCTTGTAGCTGGTCACATTGGCATCGCCCGAAATGAACGGATTGTATTCGCCGCCCAAATAACCGCCGCCGTAGGAAGGGAATGTGTTCGGCACCGCGACGTAGGGCGGCATGCCGTTCTTCGGGCCAAGCTCTTTGGCTACGACAGACCCGATGCTGGGAAACTCGATGGTGGGCAGCGGCAGATAGCCCGTCAACAGATAATTGATGGCGCGCTCGTGATTGTTCTCCCGTGACCGCAAGGAACGCAGTATCGTCACCTTATCCATCACCTTGGCCGTGCGCGGCAGGTGCTCGCAGATCTGGATGCCCGGCACGTTGGTCGAAATCGGCTTGAACTCGCCGCGATACTCGAGCGGGGCATCCGGCTTCATGTCGAAGGTGTCCTGATGCCCGCAGCCGCCGCTCTGCCAAAGCAGGATCACCGAGATGTCCTTCTTCGGCTTATCCCCAGTTGATGAGGCGGTGGAGGCGGCGCGCAGAAAGCCCGGCAAATTCAGCCCCAGCGCGCCGAGCGAGCCGATGCGCATAAGATCGCGCCGGCCAAAAATATCGGTATGGTTATTGACTCGCATGAACTACGCTCCTTGATCAGGCCTGTTAATGATTGTAGAGGAATTCCTTGCTGCTGAGAAGAGCCCAGAAGACGTCCTCGAGGCCGCTTCGCGCGCCACCCGCCTTTGCCACAGCATCGACGGCCATCTTGCGCTCCTCCGCGTCGGGAAAGCGGCTCAGGGTGGCCAGGTACATTTCTTCCACGGCCTTCTCCGGCGGCAGGCCGGACCGCGACCATTTTTCGAGATTGCCGCGCGGGTCGGCCAGCTTCGGTTGAATGGAATCGCTCGAGACCAGATGCAGCGCCTGGTTCAGCGTCGGCGTATTCTTACGCTCGCAGATCAACTGGCGCGAGGGCCGGTCAAACACATCCAGGAAATAAGATACGATCTCCGGATCCGGTATCTGCATGGCCCGCGTGCCCGGATAAAGCGAAACAAACTCGTCCAGGCTTCCGGTAGCCAAGGCGATGGAGTCCATCAGCGGTTCGGCGCCCAGGCGCTTGGGATAGTAGCGTGAATACGCCATCTTGTCTTCTTTGTTACCAGGCACGGGAACGGCCGAGGTTTGATAGGTCCGCGAGGCGGTGATCCGCCGGATGAGGTGATGCAGATCGAAGCCGTGCGCGGCAAAGTCGCGCGCCAACTCATCCAGCAGCGGTTCATTAGTCGGCGGGTTGGTAGTCCGGAAGTCATCCACCGGTTCCACAAAACCGCGCCCGAAGAAGTTATGCCACATCCGGTTCACAATGGAACGCGCAAAGAACGGATTATCCTTTGAGGTAAGCCAATCGGCCAGTTGTTCACGATGGTCCACGAAATCGCCATCCTTAAAGTACGGACCGCCCAGCGCTTTGGCCAGATACTTTTGGTTGGTGTCTGGATTCTGGAACTGCCGCGCGAAGTCGAGATAGAGGATGCGCTCGTTGTTACGAGGACCGGCTGATTTGTAGCGCACCTGGGAAAACACCGCGGCCATCCCGTTGAAGTCGTCCTGCGTCCACTTTTCCAGCGGATGGTTGTGGCACCGCGCGCACTCAATGCTCACGCTCATGAATAGCTGGCTTGTCATCGAGGCCAGGTCCAGTTCCTTGCGCATCAGCGGATAGTAACTGGTTGCCGGAGCGTCATACATGTTGCCCGTGCTCACCAGTAACTCTCGAGCAAACTGGTCGTAGGGCATGTTCTTTTGGAACCCGTCATGCAGCCAGCGCGAGAAAGTATACGGACCTTTGTTGTAGAGCAGTTGCCGCGTGTTACTCAGGTGGTCGCCCCAATAGATGGCCCAGTAATCGGCATACTCGGGCCGACGCAGCAATGCGTCCACCAGTTTGGTCCGCTTGTCCGGCGCCTGGTCCGCCAGGAATCGGCGCGCCTCCTCCGCGGCCGGGATCAATCCGATGATGTCCAGAAACGCCCGGCGCAAAAACGTTGCATCATCGGCCAGCGGCGATGCCGGAATGCGCAGCGAGTTCAGCTTGGCGCCCACATGGCGGTCAATGAAGTTGTACTCCTCCAGCCTTGCCGCCGCGCTGTTCCCGGCCACTACCCCCACCTTAACGGCCGCGGTGAGGCCCGGCGCACGTACGACGATGGCAGTCTCGCCGCCCCGCAGGGCTTTCATCACGCCCGCCCGCGACACGGCAGCGATAGTATCGTCGTTCGAGCTGAACTGCACCAGATGCGTTACGTCGCCCTCGGTGCCGTCGCTGTAGCGCGCCCGCACCAGCAACTGTCTGCTGGCATCCTTGCCGGACAGAACGTTGGTTTCCGGCAAAACACGCAATTGGGTGATGCGTCGATCCTCCAAAGGATTCCGCGTCGCTCCTGCCCTGATCCAACCAGCCAGCGCCGCGTAGTCGGGCGAATCCTTCTTCAGCAGTTTGCCGCCGCCGTGTGTCACTTCAAAGGACGGCTTGCGCAGCAGCAGACTGTTTTCCGCGTTGGCCCGATCCAGGCGCCGCCCCTCGTGTGCGCTGGTGATCATCTGGAAATCGGCTTCCGGGTCGTAACCAAACAAGGACAACTTGAAACCGTTTTTCCCGTTCAAGGCTCCGTGGCAGGATCCGCCGCTGCATCCGTACTTGGTAAGGATCGGCAGGATGTTGCCGGAGAAGCTGGCCGGCAACACGGTCCCGGCTTTCTGCACCAGTGCTGTAGTCACCGCGGAGATCCCCTGATACCGCGCCCGTATCGCCGCACCGCCGTCGGAGACCGCGCGCACCGTTGCGCCCTCTTGCAACAAGGCCACGCCTGGTCTCTCAGAAACCAGCGCCGCCTGCGCGGTCACCTCCGCCGTGGAGCCGTCCGCATAATTGGCAATTACAATGAGACGCTGTGTAGCGTCCTTGCCGAACAGCAGCGGGTTGGCCGGAAGAATCGTCAACTTGCTGACTGGAGGCGCGGCCTCCAGCAGCAAAGTAATCATGAACAGGCAGCTAAGTCTCATATTTCAATCCACTAACAATGATATCTTGGGAGCTTCTTGTGTTTGCCCGGCGCCGGCGCCCAGTATCGCCACGCGCGAGGCTCGTCCTATTCTCGCATCTGGCTTGGCATGGAATCGCAGTACCGCTATTTCTGCGCCGGAGGAGACCGTTTCCACGCGAACCCCTTCCGGGAGGTTGGCGGCCTGATATGTGACGACGCCTTCAAAACCGGGCTGCCTCCGTACCATCACTTTCAATTCCGCCGTTCCGCCGCGCACCAGGTTCAGGCTGGTGGCGGCGGCTTCGAGCGAAAACAAAGGTTTCTCGGCCACCACCAATGCCGCGCGATTCACCCGCGCGAACGTCGCGCCTTCCCCACCGCCGCTGGAAATCCTGGCCGAGCGCCACGCCGGCGACTGTGCCTGGGAGGCGGTCACCTCGATGGCGGCGTAGGTTCCCACTGCCGCTCCCATTGCGCGCAACTCGATCTCAACATCACTCGATCCCTCTGCGATACGCGCCGGCTTTGCTTCCACGCCCGCCGGCAGGCCGTTCACAACCAGTTCAATGTCGCCCGCAAAGTCATCCTGGCGCACGGCATTCACCTTCCACTTCCGGGTCTCGCCCGGGTACAGGTAGGGTTGATCGGTGGCGAACATCAATTCCACCGATGGTTGCGGGCGCATCACCAGAAGTTGATACGGGTAGTTCTCCCCTGTTACCGCCGAAACATTGCGCATCTCCACCGTGTACTGACCGGCCTTTTCGAACTTGTGCCGGATGCGCGAATCCTTGTTGAACGCCACGCCGGGAACGGTGGCGTCATCGTTGCTGGCAATCGCCTTTCCCTGCGCATCCAGAATGCGCAGCATCGAATCCACTGGCGATCCGAAACGCTGCGCGCGCACCTCAAACACAAGCGTCTGGCCCGCTTCGGCTTGGAACTGGAACCGCTCCGGCTGGCGGTAGCGCGCGGTTCCTGTGATGGAAACCGGGATCGTGATCTCGTCACCGGCTTTGTGGGCAGGCGTTGCATCCACCAGCAACGTAGCCGGATTGGACATCCCACGGCTATCCCAACGCATCCGATGAGGGCCTGGCTTGGCATCCGGGCTCACACGCAGTTGCACCAAAGCGGAATTGCCCCGTGCCTGCAACAGGCGCCCCGACAGTCCCGCCGCATCGAACCACAGCCTCGCGCTCCCGTCCGACAATCCTTCCCCAAACACCGTCACCTCAGTTTCGCTACCCGGAGCCAGGCTGAGTGGGGAAATCGTTTGCAAGTAGGCGGCCTGCCGCACGTCAAGCTGATAGGTAAAGTTCGGATCATTGCGCGTATGCGACGGCTGCACCACCACTGTATAATCGCCCGCCTCAGTGAAGGTGTGCGCGAAAAACGGATCCCAGATGAAGTGATCCTCGACATGCTCCAGCTTGCGGCCCCGCGCGTCCAGCAGAATCAGGGCCGAGTCCAGACCGTTGCCGTTTCTCGCCGCGCGCAAATCGAAGATCCATCGCTGCCCGGCTTCGGTATGGAACCGAAAAAAGTCGAAATCGGAGTCGCGCTCCAGCCGGGCGTTGATGGTCACTGGAGCGTCAATCCGCTCCGCCTCCTCCATCCTCGAGTTGGGTTCCTTCTCGTTCCGATGCCGCTGGTCCCCGATACGGAACAGCATCGGACCAGAGGCGCCGCGCGGGCTGATCACGCGGAAATAGTGTTCTCCCAATGCCGCGCCGGCCGCAATCTCGAATTGCAGCAAGGCCCGGGTGACGGACACTTCGAGAATGCGCCCGGTAATGGAAGAATCCAGGAAGACTACCTGACTGGCGCGGTCAAGGTGTTCGCCCAGGATCTCTACTTCCAGGCTCGTCCCTGGTTGCCAGCCCTGCGGAAAGACGCGCGAAATCACCGGCAGACGATGCTGCACAGCGGCTGGTTGCGATGCGGGCTCCTCATCGGCGAACGCAGACAGAGCGAGAGCGAGCAGAATCAGGGCTTGGTGCACTTTTGTTATGATGAGGTCCTTTGAGTGAAATCCTATCATGAAACATTTTTCCATTGCAGTGATTCCAGGAGACGGAATCGGCCGGGAGGTGATTCCTCCGGCTATCGAGGTGCTGGAAGCATGCGGAAGGCGCTTTGGTTTGGCCTTTGAGTGGCGTCATTTTGACTGGAGCGCGGACTACTACTTTCAGCACGGCCGCATGATGCCCGCCGATGCCTTGGAGCAGTTGCGCCCCCACGACGCCATTCTCTTGGGCGCGGTGGGCCATACCGATCTTCCCGACAACGTTACCCTCAACGGCCTGCTGCTGCCCATACGCCGCGGCTTTGACCTGTACGCCAACGTGCGTCCGGCCGTGTTGTATAAAGGCGTCGATTCGCCGCTGGCAGGCCGCAAGGCCGGCGACATTGACATGGTGGTGGTACGTGAGAATACGGAAGGCGAGTACGCGCAGATCGGCGGCTTTCTCTATCATCAGATGCCGGAAGAGGTGGCCGTGCAGACCTCGGTCTTCACCCGCCACGGCTGCGAGCGCATCATCCGCTACGCCTTTGAGCTTGCGTCCAGGCGCAACAAGAAGAAACGCGTCGCCTCCATTACAAAGTCCAACGCGCAAGGCTACAGCATGGTTCTGTGGGACCGCACCTTCCAAGCCGTCGCCGCCGAATTCCCGGACATTGCCACCGAATCCCTGCTGGTGGATGCGGCGGCGATGAACTTTGTGCGACGGCCTCACACATTTGACGTAGTAGTGGCCTCGAACCTCTTTGGTGACATCCTGAGTGACCTGTCAGCGATGGTCACGGGCAGCATCGGGCTGGCCGCCAGCGCGAACCTTGACCCACTGCGCCGGCATCCTTCCATGTTTGAACCGGTCCACGGCACAGCGCCCGACATCATAGGGAAAGGCATCGCCAATCCGCTGGCCACGTTTTTTTCCGCCTCCATGATGCTCGATCATCTGGGCGAGGCGGAGGCCGGACAAGCGGTGGAACTGGCCATTGCCGCGGCGCTTGCGGGCGGGGCGGCGCTTTCTCCCGACCTGGGCGGCTCGGCCACGACAAAACAAGTTGCCAGCGCCGTGCTCGACTTACTAACTGCCTAGGCGCTTAGCGGCAAGCCTCGACAACTTTTGTCGATGTGAACAAGGCTCGCCAGATCAAGAGTTTGGAGGCGAGAGGCGGATCTCTGCCGGCGCTGTAACGCCTCTGGTGCCGGGAAGGTTGCAACAGCAGCCGGCCGCTGCGCTCCGTCTGCCGGGAGATTCTCTACTTCCCGGTCACACTCGCTATCGCTCTTGGCTGCCCGAGGGGCCACTTCTTCGGCCGCAGTCGCCGAAGAAGCTTAGGTACGTGTGAAACACGGAATCGAATACCGCTCAGATATTCCGGGAAAGCTGCTTTCCGCCGAGCCGTATTCCAATGGGAGTTGCCATGGCACAGCTTCATCGCGCACCAGCCCTGGCAGCCAGGGTTCAGCCACAACGTCGTCCTGCGGCGGCCAGGCCAAGCGGACATTGGAAAGCCCATTGGCATCTCGCGGGAGGAGACCTCTGAAGTAGGTGCGGAATCAGTGTTCTTGTTACACTGGTCCTCTTATGCCCAATACAAGTCCTTTTTCTCTATCCGGCAAAACCGCGCTTGTGGCCGGCGCGAGCCGCGGCATCGGTTTGGCCATCGCGCGGGAAACCGCGGCTGCCGGCGCGCATGTGATACTCGCCGCCCGTTCCACTGAAAAGCTGCAAATGGAAGTGGACGCCATCAAAGCGCTCGGCTACTCCGCTGAGGCCATGTCTCTGGATGTCGCAGACAATGCTTCCATCGACGCGGCGGCGGCCAAACTCCCCCCCATTGACATTCTCCACAATGTCGCCGGAACTAACGTGCGCAAGCGTTTCACCGACTTCACCCAGGAAGAGTATGACCGCATCATGCAGACTAACCTGCACGGCATTGTCCGCCTCACCCGGCTCGTCGGCAAGAAGATGGTGGAGCGCGGACAGGGCGGCAAGATCATCAACATCGGGAGCCTCATGTCCATACAGGGCCTGCCCTATCTGGCCGTCTATGCCATGACCAAGAGCGCCCTCTGGGGTCTGACGCGGGTGCTGGCCGCGGAATGGGCCAAGCATAACATTCAGGTCAACTGCATCGCGCCCGGCTTTATCATCACGGATCTCAACCGCAAGATGTGGGAACCCGCACACATGAAGGAGTGGTTGAAAGGCGCGCAAGCGGACCCGCGCGCCGGCACTCCGGAAGACGTCGCCCCGCTGGCCGTCTTCCTCTCCAGCCCGGGCTCGGGCTACATTAACGGCCAGTGCATCGCCGTGGATGGCGGCTATTCCACCACTCGTGTGTGGCCCTTTGAACCATAACTGCTCACGACAATCGGAATCTCCATGACCCGGCGCGACGCACTGCTTTCTCTACCGCTGATTCGCACCGGTCTGGGCCAGCAGGCGGCGCCTCAGGAGATTCCCGTCGATTTCACTTGTCCCATGGACAAGGACGTCAGGACCAAGGGGCCCGGCATGTGCCCGCGCTGTGGCATGAAACTGGTGGCCCATCTCCCGGACCCCATCGGGTACCGGTTGCTTCTGAAAACCAAACCGAATCCGGTGCAAGCGGGCAAGCCGGTGGAGTTAGAGTTCCAGATCCGCCACCCGGACACCGGCAAACCCGTCACCGAATTCGAGGTGATTCACGAAAAGATTTTCCACCTCTTCCTGGTCAGTCAGGATCTTTCTTATTTCGCCCATGAGCATCCCGTGCGTGGAGAAAACGGAATCTTCCGCCTCACCACCACGTTGCCCAGACCCGGCGCCTATCGCGTGGTGGCCGACTGCTTCCCCTCGGGAGCCACGCCGCAGTTTCTGGTCAAGAGTCTGCTCACAGGCGGAGCAACCGCCGTGGCGTGGTCGGCAACGTCAAATCTGGCGCCGGACCTGAAACCGCAGCAGGGCGCGAACCTGACCGTGGAGCTAGCCATGGAGCCCGCGCAGCCCATCGCCGGACAGGAAACGCTTCTGTTCTTCCGCCTCTCGACGGCCGAAGGCATGGAGCAATACCTGGGCGCCTGGGGACACATGCTGGCGGCCAGCGACGATCTCATCGACATCATCCACGATCATCCGCTCTACACAACTCTCCCGCAGATCCAGTTCAACGTCTTGTTTCCGCGCGAAGCGGTCTATCGCGTATGGGTGCAGTTGCAGCGCGCCGGCGTGCTCAATACGGTGGCTTTCAATGTGCCTGTCAAAACCTTACGCTAAGCGGTGGTCAGCCGCCATAAAACTCTTTCACCCGTTCGGCTACCCGCATCGCCGTCTGCTGCGGCATGTAGGGCCACAGGGGCAATGACACGATCTCCCGGCACGCTTTCTCCGCATGCGGCAAATCTCCACGCCGAAGCCCGCTTTCCCGGAAAGCCGGCATCAGGTGCAGAGGCGCTGGATAATGGACGCCCGTGGCGATGCCGAGCTTGCTCAAATACTCCCGCAGCCGGTTGCGGCGCGCGGCGCGGACGACATAAAGATGATTCACAGACTCGGCGCTGGTCCGTACTCTAGTAATGCCGTCGCAGTCCTTGAGCAGTGCATCGTAGAGCGAGGCCGTCCGCGCCCGGTCCGCGTTCCATTCCGCCAACTTCGGCAGGAAGGCGCGCAGATAGCAGCATTGCATCTCATCCAGCCGCGAGTTGATGCCGCGCACCATCGCAACCTGGCCGCCGCGCCGCCCGCCGTCCCGCAGCATCATCAAACGCTTCCGGATTCCCGCCTGGTTGGTCACTACGGCCCCGCCGTCGCCCAGACAACCGAGGTTCTTGGTGGGATAAAAACTGTAACAGACAAAGGGCGAGTAGGAGGTCAAAGGCCGCCGGTGAAACCGCGCCCCATGCGCCTGGCAGGCGTCCTGGATCAGCACCGCATGCAAAGTTCGCGCCACACCGCGAAACGCGTTCAGATCGCAGGGCTGTCCATAAAGATGGACGGGGACCAGGGCGGCTGTGCGTTTGCCCGCACGATTCCCGGCATCAGCGGCATCCAGCAAAAGCGTTTCCGGATCCACATCGGCCAGCCGCAGGCGGCATCCGGCCGACACGATTCCTATGCCGGTGAACGGCGCAGTCAGGGCGGAGGTGATCACTTCCTGATTGGGACCGGTGATCCGAGCCGCGCGCAAGGAAAGTTCGATCGCAGCAGTTCCTGTCCCTACACCAATGGCATGGCGAGCCGAGCACGCCGAGGCGTATTCTTTCTCAAAACCGGAAAGCTGGTCTCCAAGAATGAAGTGCATCCTGGCGAAGAGTTCGCCGAGGTGCTGGCGCCAAGCCGGTTCGGTGGCATCCAGGCATGGTTTTAAATTGACGGCCGGAATCTGCATGCGGACTATCCATTGTAGCTTTCCTTACGGTTGGTGTTACCGGAGCTCCAGAATATACAGATTTCCTCTTGTTTCAGAATGTTCGTACACGATGCGGTCGCCAGCAGGGGACCAATCCGGATACCGCACATAGGTCCGCAACGGCGCTGGATCAGTGAGCCTGTGTTGCCGGCCGGTCTTCTTATCCACCCACCACAAACTCCAGCGGCCATTACGCAGGGCCGCGAACGCGATGCGCTGGTTATCCGGTGACCAACTGTAGGGCCAGTTCTGTCCCCGCTGGCTGGTCAAGGCGCGCGCTGCCCCGCCAGTGGCCGGAATCACCACAATTTGCCGGTCGTCCAGTTCCGTTTTCTCAGCCGCCAACCACCGGCTATCACGCGACCAGCACGGGTAACCGATCGACTCCTTCCCCGGGTCCGTCAGCCGCCTCGTCCGGCCTTGCTCCAGATCCAGGCTCCAAAGCGCCAGGCCTTCCCGTGTGCTTTCCTGCGAGACTACCGTTCTTCCATCCGGACTCAACCGCGTCAGCCGCCTCGGTAACACTGCCTTCGTCACCAGCTCCTCTTTTCCGTTTTCGATCGACACACGCCACAATCGAAATGCACCGTCGCGGTTTGACGAATACGCCACCGCTTTGCCGTCTGGTGTCCAACTGGGCATCATGTCCGGACCTGGGTGCGCGGTTAACTGTTCCATCCCGCCCCCGTCGGCGTTCATCACATAGATGTCCGCTTCCACCCCGCGCCGCCGCACATGAAACGCGATGCGCCGCCCATCGGGGGAAAATGCCGGGAACGTATTGCGGAAACTGGTATCCTCGCGCACCAATTTCGCCTGGCCAGCCGCTTCCCCGCTCGATAGCGATACCGGCAGCACCGCCAGGCTGCTGGTGCTTGAGATCAGGCCGTAGCTCAGCTTTCTCCCATCCGGTGATACTGACACGTCCACCGGCAGAGCGTGTCCGGTTTGCGTTAATGCCACCGGCGGCTCGCCTCGAAATCCCAGCCGTACTCTCCATAATCCAAAACTCAAATCCTCGGAGCGCGAAGCATAATAGACGCTGCGGCCGTCGGGAGAAAAGATCGGCTGTAGGTAGAAACCTTCAGGCAGCGGCAGCGGCACCAGCTTTCCATCCTGCAACGCCACTGTCCACAACTTGCCGTTGACCTCGCTGCTGGCGAACAACAATCGCTTGCCATCGGGGCTCCAACTCGGCGCGCCGTGCGCACCAGGCGGCTGATCCGTGTGCGTCACCTGGCGCGGCGTTCCCCCCTCCCGCGCCACCACCCATAGTCGCGATCCAATCGGAGGAGTCGTCTCGGCGATGCTGAGCGACAGGAATCCGCCGGAGCGGAACGCGATCCACTTCCCGTCCGGCGACCAGGCCGGCTCTGCGCCAAACTCGCTCACCATCCGCGCATGTCCCCCGAGCGATGGGATCACCCAGATTCCTCCCTTCGCAGCCGAATGGTAGGCGATCTCCTGCCCGTCCGGTGCAAGCGCCGGATGCACATTCTCGCCTCCGTCCTGGGTCAATTGCACTTCTCGCCCCGCTGCTCGCGACGGCCTGAGATAGATCTCAAATCCGCCTGAACGGTCTGAGGAAAACGCGATTCTGCTTCCATCCGGCGAAAATGTCGGCGAGTGATCGAGACCCGTGGATGTGGTCAACTGTATGGTCCGCAAGGTGCCCGGCAACCGCGTCACCGTTCTCCCCACGTAGCGCCAGGCAAGCCCCCCAGCCATCAACAGCGCTGCGGGAAGAAAAATCAGCACGGCAGCCAGGCGGCGATGGTCCCGGCGTGCCTGCACAGGCTTGGACGCGGGTCCCTCCTGGCTCACACTGGCGATGAAACGATACCCTTGCGTCGGCACCGTCTCAATGATGCGTCCGCGTTTGGCGTCGTCTCCCAGTTCCCTGCGCAACTGCGCGATGACGCGCGTAAGAGCATTGTCCGTGACAAAGGTTTCCCCCCACACCGTCCGCATGAGTTGGTCCTTGGTGACCAGGCGGCCGCGCCGCTCCAGCAGCAACAGCAGCACCCGGATAGCCCTGGGTTCGAGCGGCAGAAGTTTCCCCTGCCGGCTGACCTGAAAGCCGTCCACGTCAACTTCGATGTCTTCAAACCAATAGCCTTGACGCAATCGTTCCCACCTTAACTCCCAACCCTTATATACGGATACTGCGTGATTCGGTAAGCGCAAAGCTGTCTGGACGGAAACATCACAGTTCCATCACCACCATCATCCCCTGTTTCCACAAACATAGGCTATGCGGACGCTGCCCTATGCGCTTTTGACCATTTGCACTCTTTCCCACGCCTCAGTCGGCCTGCCTCTTGAACAGAAAGGCGCATTCCTCCTTCTTGGCGGCGTTAGCATCGCCGGCCATGGTCCTTACCGATTCCTCATCGACACCGGCGCGGAGTCCTCGGTCATCTCACCCATGCTCGCCGAGAGCCTCAAACTTGCCCCCGTCTACACGGTGGAGGTCCAGAGCACCGTTGGAACCAGACTGGCCCCCGCCTACCGCCTGACTGCTGTTTCAGCTTCAGGCATCTCCACGTCCGGCCCCTGCGCCGATGCAATCGAAGCTCTTTCCTATCCATTGACCGCCGTCGAAAAAGCCGTCGGCCCCTTGGACGGCATATTGGGCCAGAACTTCTTCCACAAGTTCAACTTCATCCTCGACCTCCAGCGGCGCACGCTGTGGATGGATCCGGCCGGCCGGGTTGTTGGTGACAGAGTAGCCTTCACCAACTCGGCAGGCCGTCTCCAGATTCCGGTTTCGTTGCCCTCCGGCAATGCAGTCCGGAATCTTATACTCGATTCCGGAGCCTCGCACTTGGTCCTGTTCGCACCGGTCAAACTTGACCTGCCTCGGGAGGCTTTTCTGGACACCTCGTCCGGCTCGCAAAAAGTGACCATGGGCCGCCTCGCCTTGCTCAAGATCGGAGGCCAGTCATGGAAGCGCTTGCCTGCGGCCTCCCTTCCCCGCCCGCTCACCCACACATCCGACGGCTTGCTGCCTATCCATTTGTTCCGGTCCGTCTATTTCAACCACACCGGCGGTTATGTCATTTTCAACCCGGTCTTTCAGCCTCATTAGCAAACTCTTGCGGTCATGCAAACGCAGTGATCGTACTCATCCAAATAATCCGTTTGCAGGGGTGATATGGCCGGGATACACTCCGGCATGCTGAGTGTCTAAACTAAGGACTCGGTGCCCTTAAGACAGCCCTTGCAGCACACCCGTGCTGTCGCCGAACGAGGCTTCCTTGATCCCCATTCGGTGCAGCAGGGCCAGGTGCAGATTGCACAGCGGCGTTTGCTTCGCTGCCCGTATGCGTCTTCCCGGACGCAGCGCGCCTTTGCCCCGGCCCGCCAGAATCACCGGAAGATCTTCCGGATCGTGGCGGTTGCCGTCCTTGAGCGTTGCGCCGAACAGGATCATCGAATTGTCCAGCAGCGTCGTGCCACCTTCCTTCAGGCTGCGCAGCCGGTTCAGGAAATAGGCGAACTGCTCCATGTTCCAGTTGATGATCTTTTCGTACTGCTCGCGTTGTGTCACGATATCGCGATGATGCGAAATACCATGCCAGTTTCCTCTCACGCCGGCAAGGAATGAGTAGTCCTGAGAACTCTGCGCATCGCCCAGCATGAACGTCGCGATACGGGTGCTGTCCGTCCAGAAAGCCAGAATCAGAATGTCCAGCATTAAGCGCTTATGTTCGAAATGCGTATCCGGAATCCCGGGCGCGGGGCGCTCCAGCGGGAACTTCCCTTGATTGATCCATCGTTTTTGCGGGCGCAGCGCCGCGTCCAGCCTTTTTTCCACTGAGCGCACCGACTCGAAGTACTCGTCCAGCCGCGCCTGATCGTCCTTGCTGCCGGCCTTCCGCAGCGATTGCGCCTGATCGCGGACCAGATCCAGTACGCTTGCATCGTCGCGCTGGAGCGAGTCGAGCAGTGACGGATGCTTGGGATCGGCGCCGGAAACCACGCGCGCTTTGCTGTTGCGAAACAGCCGGTCAAAAGCCAGTTGCGGAACAATCTCTTTCGGGACCGGGGTCTGTGGATCGGACCAGGACAGGAAAGAACCAAGCGCGCGGGGAAATCCTCCGCCCGCGGTGTCTATTCCTGTGCGCGGCGGGTCCAGTCCAAGCTCGAGGGACGGAAGCGGAGTTTCAGAACCGATATGCCGCGCCGCCGCCTGATCCACAGTGGCGCCGCCGGAGTCCAGGTCCCCGCCCGTGGTCCGCTCGACAAAACCGCCGGAAAGCCACGCCGGCACCTTCGGCCAATGGCCGTTACGGCCCACCGAATTCTTGTTCCACAGATTCTCAATCAGCAGAAATTCGCTCTTCAAGCTCTCCAGAGGTTTCAGATGATGCGTGATTTCATAGTCCTCGCCGTCACCGGCAGGCGCCCAATAGTCGGGCCGCACACCATTGGGCATGAACATAAACGCCGTTCGCAATGGCGGTTCAGTAAGGCTCTCGCCAACGGTAGCAGGCGCTCCGGACGAGATCGATTCGAGCCAAGGCAGCGAGACCGCCGCGCCCACGCCACGCAACAACGTTCTACGGGAAAGCCGGTTTTTTACAGTCATATCGGGAGCCGCTCCTTTGCCGTAAGATTATCACTTCTCGCCGAGCAGGCGGCGGTTGCTGCGTTTGGGCGCTGGGGCGGCAGTGCTCGAAACCTCCAGCCCACCCTGCATGTTCCGGAACGCTACACTGAGCACCACTTCACGGATCAGCGTCCGCGCGCCGTAGTTATCCTTTTTCAACATCTCTGTCAAACGCTGTATAGTGCATTGGTCGCCGTCCTGCAAGCCGCGGCCGAGAGCGAAGCCCAGCACCTTGCCGGTGAAGTGCGCGAGGAAATCGTCTTTTCGGTCGACCAGCACTTTACGCAGTTCCACTGGTCCGTTGAATTTTTCGCCCGACGGCAGCACGCCGGTCGCATCGACAGGAGCGCCGTTTGCTTCCGAATCGCGCCAACGGCCCATCCAGTCGAAGTTTTCCAGGCCATAGCCGATCGGATCCATCAGGTTGTGGCAAGTGGCGCAGGACGGATCTTCGCGATGCCGGCCAAGAATCTGCCGCATAGTGAGGCCGGTTTCGGACTTGGAAGCTTTCTCCAGCGGCGGCACATCGGGCGGCGGCGGAGGAACGGGTGTTCCGAGCAGCGTATCCAGCACCCATGCCCCGCGCAGCACAGGGCTTCCCTGCTTGTAATGCGACGTCATCGCCAGCACCGAGGCCAATCCCAGAATTCCGGCGCGGCGGTCATCGGGCCACTCGACGCGCTGGAATGTGTCGCCCGCCAGGCCGGACACTTTGCCCTCCACCTGATAAAACTTCGCAAGACGTTCGGTGAGAAATGTGTAGTTCGCCGTCAACAATTCCAGCAGGCTGCGGTTGCCCGAGAGAATGTGATGGAACAGCAGCACCGGCTCCTGCCGCAGATCCGAGGCGACGTCCGGCGTGTAGTAGTGCTGCAGTTCGGTGAGCAACGGAACCACGCGGCCGCCCACCTCCTGCGTGCCGAGCCATTGCCCGGTCAGCGCCGAGGAGAAGGCGCGCGAGCGGGGATCGTCCAGCATGCGGTCCACCTGCTGCGTCAGTACCCTGGGATCTTGCAGACGCCCCTGCGCCGCGAGTTGCATCAGTTCCTCGTCCGGCATGGTGGACCAGAGAAAATACGACAACCGCGACGCCATCTCATATTGGCCAAGCGGACGTATCACCGGCTCCTTGGTTCTCTCCTCCACACGGAACAGGAAACGGGGGGAGACAAGTACGGCCTTGAGTGCCAGTTTGATTCTTTGCTCGTAAGGATCGCCGCGCCCGGCGGCGCGGTCATAGAGCGCAAGGAAGCGATCCACTTCCGCCGTCTCCACCGGACTCCGGTACGCTTTCGGCAAAAACCGCGCCAGCAGGCTCCGTGCGGCTGCCCGCGGATTCACCGCCGCCTCACCCGCCTCCAGGCCGAACAACCGGTAGTGCAAGGCTCGCTTGTCCGGCGAAGCTTCCGGCGGCTTCTGCTCCACCGAGAAGCTGTAGAACTGTACTGGCTCCTTGCCGTTCACGACAGTCACTTTGTGAACGCCGCGATCCACATTGGCCAGCGTGGCTCTGGCGGTCGGCCCCCCGTTGCGGTCGCGGCCGTATGCCAGTTTCCCCACCGCGACTCCGTCCAGCTTCACTTCAATCTCAAAGGGAATCTCACGTGGCCGCTCCACCGAGACACGCAGATTGTACTGGCCATCGGCGAAGACCGGAAATTCCACGGTTAATTCCTGGCCGGGATCGATCATCCTTCCCGGCTTGCCGCCGGGCATCGGGGTGAACGCGCCCGGGGTCACTTCAGAAGCGGAAAACGTCTTGTTCATCACGGGCGTGACAATCGCGCGGTCCAGCGCCTTTTCCGCCGCTTCCATGTAACGCTCCAGCATCATCGGCGGAACATACAACGTCTCCCCGTTGGTGTCGAACCCCGCCCCGGCTGATTCGTCGGCCGGGAAAAGATCGGTCACCGCCAGGTCAACACCCAAAAGATCCCGAATCGTATTGTGGTATTCGCGCCGGTTCAAACGCCGGGGCGCCACGGTGCCGGCATAGTCCTGCCCGGAGCACGCCGTTTCGCGGAGCCGGTTCTCCACCCAAGCCGCGATCCGCAGACGGTCTTCCTCGGTGAGCTTCGATGCCACCGGCGGCATGGTCCGGTTGCGCATCTGTATGGCGACGCTCCGCCACATGCCTCGCTTCCCCTCAATGCCATCCACGGTTTCCGCCTTGAGAAAGTCGATCTTGTTTTTCGGGTTCGCGGGATTGTGGCACGCCGCGCAGTTCTGTTGCAGCACGGGCCGAATGGATTGGGTGAATTCTTTGGCGGCGTCGGTTCCGGCGGGCGTGGCCCCCAATACCGGCAACAGGCCAAGGACGGGAAAAACTCTCACGATGCAACTGTATAACCGGTTCAACGGCTCACGCAAGCTCATTCTATCCCCCGATCGAATACATGGGCCGAGGCGGCGGAACAAATTGCGTGGTGTTGATCTCATGGCCAATCCATTTCCTGGCCACGGTGGACCGTATCAGCTCCACGATCTGCTCCTCGCTCGATCCGTCACGCAAGGCCGTCTTGACGTCCGTCTCCTCGATCGCGAACAGGCAATAGCGGAGCTTGCCGTCAGCGGTGATGCGGAGGCGGTTACAGTTGAGGCAGAATGGGCGGCTAACCGAGGAGATAAAACCCACCCTGCCAATACCATCGCGAAAATGGTACTCCGTAGCCGGAGCGCGCACGTCTTGCGGCGGAATCTCATCCAACGGACCGATGCCTTCCGCCAGCATCTCCAGCATCTCGGATTGCAGCAGCACCTTGTTGCGCAGCCAAAGGCCCTGGGCATCCAGAGGCATAAACTCTATATAGCGGACCTCGATTCCGTGCTCGCGGCCAAACCGCGCCAGCGGGACGATGTCGGGCTCCACCAAGTCCTTCACGGCCACGGCGTTGATCTTGATGGGCCCGTAGCCGATGCGCAGGCAGGCGTGAATGCCTTCCATCACATGGTGGAAATCGTCGCGGCGCGTGATTTCGCGGAAGCGCTCGCGGTCCAGCGTGTCCAGGTGTATGTTGATACGCCGCAGGCCGGCATCGTAGAGCGCCTGTGCATGTGAGGCCAGTGTGACCCCATTGGTGGTCATGGCCAAATCCTCGATGCCGTCAATGGCGGACAGCTTCTTCACCAGCACCGGCAGGTCCTTGCGGAGCAGCGGCTCGCCGCCTGTGAGCCGGAGTTTTTTCACCCCCAACCGTGCGGCGATGCGCGCAAAGCGCTCGATCTCTTCAAAGCTGAGCACCTCTGCCCGAGGCACAAACTCCACCTCGGTCTCCGGCATGCAGTAAAAACACCGTATGTTGCAGCGATCCGTGACGCTGATGCGAAGATTGTCGTGAAACCGGCCGAATGTATCTACCAACTCGGGGGCGGGCATGAGGCTCACTTTACCGCGAGCATGCGCTCGATCGGTTTCAGTGCGCGCGCCATTACTTCCGCGGAAAGTTCCACGCGGGGCTGTAGCGTGCGCAGGCACTCGTGCAGCTTTTCCAGCGTGTTCATTTTCATATACGGGCACTCGCTGCAGTTGCAGTTCTCATTGGCGACAAAGTAGAACTGCTTGCCCGGGGCGCGTTTCTCCAGCATATGCCGGACGCCGCTCTCGGTCATCACGATAAACTCATCCGCTTCCGATTTTACGCACCAGTCGATGATCGCGGAGGTGGACCCGATGAAGTCGGCCATGCGCAATACATCGGGCGGGCATTCCGGATGCGCCACCACCAAGGCGTCGGGATGCTCGGAACGGGCCTTGCTTACGCGCCTTGCCGGAAACGTGGCATGCACAATGCAGGTGCCCTGCCAGATCATCATGTTCTCACGGCCCGTCTGTGTCTTGACATAGTTGCCCAGATTGATGTCGGGCAGAAACAGAACCGGCTTGTCCATTGGAATCGAGTTCACCACTGCTACCGCGTTGCGCGAGGTGCACAGGATGTCGCTTTCGGCCTTTACCTCCACGCTCGTGTTGATGTAGCTCACAATCACGTGTTCCGGATAGCGCTTCTTGAAGGCCCGTACCTGTTCCGCCGTGCAGCATTCCACCAGGCTGCAACTGGCGTCGCGGTCCGGAACCACCACGGTTCGGGTGGGGTTCAGCACCTTGGCGGTTTCCGCCATGAACCATACTCCGCAAAAAACAATCACTTCCCCGGAGAAATCGTGCGCCTTGCGCGCCAATTCCAGCGAATCGCCCACCACGTCGGCCAGTTCCTGGATCTCTGGTTCCTGATATAGATGCGCGAGGATCACCGCGCCCCGGTCACGTTTGAGCTGGAGAATGTCCTCGGCGATGGAACGGGTGGCTAGCATGTGACTGCAAAAAAGGCTCAATTCCATTCTATCAGGGAGTGGCAGCGGGGGAATTGAGGGTGCGAGAGGGGCGGGATTAACCCGCAGCGCCCTCTACGCGATGACTGGAAGCTCGTAGCCTTTGCGGCGGGCGCGCGAGACCAGCCGGTTGGCCTCCTCGTCGCCCACAAAACGCTCGGCCTTCGGGTCCCATTGGAGCTTGCGGCCTAATTCCCGGCCCACGTTCACCAGGTGGCACACCGAGTTTGACCGGTGCCCGATCTCCACATCCGCAAGCGGCTTCTGGCGTGACTTGATGCAGGCGAAGAAGTTCCGCAAATGGGGCAGGTTCTCGCCCGGACCCTCTTTCGTCGCGTCCGGAGCATCCTTCTTCAGTTCCGGCCGGTCCGTGATGAAGTCCCCGCGCAGGATCTGAATCCTGCCGTTGGCGCCCTGGAAAATCGCGCCCAGTTGCTGATGGTCCTTGATGATCTCCTGCTCCAGGCTGACGAGCGTCCCGTTCGCATATCGTAAAGCGACCCTACCCCTGGGCCCCGGCTCCATCAACTCGATCTCCACCGGCCCGGTGAGAGACGTGCCGAGCGCCGCCTGCACCTGGTCCAGCGAGTGCGTGCCCCAGCCGGAAACGCCCCACGACTGGCCGCCCCCATCGTAATCCCGCCACTTCATCCAACCCCGGTGCAGTTGCGAGTGGTACGGGCGCAGCTCAGTCTGATTGCACCACTGGTCCCAATCGAGGCCCTCCGGCAATGGCTCGGCCGGTTGCGGCGTCCACCTCTCCGGCGCGAGGAAGTTACAGACAATCACTTTCTCGATCCGGCCGATCTTGCCGCTCGATACCAACTTGCTCGCATAAATATTAATCGGCATCGACCGCTGCTGCGTGCCGGTCTGCAGGACGCGTTTGTAGCGGCGCACGGCCCGCGTCAGTACCTGCCCTTCTTCCACCGTCAGCGATATTGGTTTCTCCGCATACACATCCAAACCAGCCTGCAGAGCGTGTATGCAGATCAGCACGCGAGCATGGGTCGGAGTTTCGACAAACACCGCGTCGAGTTTCTCCTTCTCGAACATCCCAGCGTAGGTGTCGTATCTCCTCCACTTCTCGCCTTCAGGATGGAGTTTGGCCGTTGCCGCCATGCTCGCCCTGTTGCAGTCCGCCATCGCCACAATACGCGCTGGAGCAAAGTCCTCGTGACCGATCAGCCATCGGGCGCGGCCGCCCACCCCCACAAAACCGACTGCAACCCTGTCATTGGCGCCCAACACCGTGGACTGCGCAACGTAGGGGAACGCCACGGCGCCCGAACTCTTCAAAAAATTACGGCGTTTCATATTCCTCCTTATCGATTGGCGTACTACCGCCTCTTCAGGCGAATGTTCTTTACCCGGATCTCCATACCTTCGAACGCCTTGCCCGCGTGCACCTGTATGCCCACGCTGCCGGGCCTGCGGAATGTGCCGTCCCGGACCCGAATCACTTCCTTGCCGTTTTGCCAGATCACAATTTCGTCGCCGGCTGCGCGAATCCTCATCCGGTTCCATCCGTCCTTGCTCACCGTGGCCGCATCGCGATTCTCCGCGATAAACATCTTGCCCGCGCAGTAGAGCGACCCGGTGTAAACCCCGGGATGGCTCGCCTGATCGATGATGTCCGCCTGGTAGGCTTCTTTCGGATTGACAAAGCGAAACCAGATGCCGCTGTTGCCGGGGAAACGCATCTTCCATTCGGCTTCCAGGTCGAAATCGGCCCATGTGCCGTTGGTGAACAGGTCGCCGGCAACCCCGCCCTCCCCCTGCCGTCCCACTAACTCGCCGTTCTCCACCTTCCACTGTGCCCCTCCGGTGGAGTTCCACCCGTTCAGCGACTTGCCGTCAAACAGCACCACGTCCCGGCCGGGCGCGACAACCGCACCGGCCGCCAGCAGAAACCATACACAAATTAAGATGCGCATGTCTTAAATATAACCCACGGCTCGGAAGAAAGGGAACGGTGGCCGTAAACTTTTAGGCGGGACAGCAACACTAGCCATCGGCAGCCATCATTTTCAGTGGCTTGTCTTGCCCGGCATTTCTCCAGAGGCTTATTGGCATGGGCCGCGTGGCGGCCCACTTGAGGTGATGAAAAATGTGTTGCAGGCCACGCGGATCGGCCTGTCTAGGCTAATCGTTTTCGCAGCATCGCCCGGCCCCGGTGCAGCCGCTGCTTCACGTTATCCTCGCTGATGTCCAAAAGTTCCGCCGTCTCCGCCGTCGATAACTCCTCTACATCGCGCAGCAGCACAACGGCCCGATACGTCTCCGGAATCTCACGCAGCGCCCGTTCCAACTCCGCGTTCAATTCCTCCCGAATCACCCGTTCATCGGCCGCCTCGTCGCGAGACTCCAACGCGACATCCTCAATCGGAACTTCGGAAGCCGGTGCGAACACGGAATGCCGCCGCTTCATCAGGCAGTAATTGCGCGCAATGCGAAATACCCACGGCTTCACCTGCTCCGGACTGCGCAACTGGTCCCAATCCTCGAACACCTTCAGCAGCGTATCCTGCGCCACCTCTTCCGCGTCCTCGCGCTGCCCGCACATCAGCCAGGTGTAGTTGAAGAGCTTTCGCTGAAAGCTTTCCACCAATGGCTGCATGGCGGATTGATCGCCCGCCATCAGCTTGCGCGCCCATACGACTTCCGGAGTATCCACACTTCTATGCTACGGCTTCTCCCGCCCAATGCGCCGACTCACCTCATCACCGCTGTCACCAATTTCGCCACCCTGCATCTTAGTTATTGGAATGCACAAAAATCTCATAGCGGTTCTGACAACTCTGCAATTAGCCGCCGCGGACCTCTCGCTTGCCGACGCCGCTCGTCTCGCGCTTCAGGACAACCCCGCCATCGCCGCCGCCCGCCGTCTGGAATCCGCCGCAGACGCCCGTATTCGCCAAGCTGAATCGGCCCGCCTTCCGAGAATTCAATGGCAGGAGAGCGTGCAGGGCGGTAACAACCCGGTCTATGTGTTCAGTTCTCTCCTCACCCAGCGCCAATTTAGCGCGGCCAACTTCGCCGTGCCCACCCTGGTCCGCCCGGACCCGTTGCAAAACTTCCAATCGCAACTCGGCATTGAACAATCGGTCTATGACTTCGGCCGCACTAACGCCCGCCGCCGCGAAGCCGAAACCGGACGCAGCCTGGCCGCCGAAGAACGCCGCCGCCGCGAACTCGAAATCCTCACCCATACAGCCCGCGCTTACTATGGAGCCCTCCTCGCCGGCGCGGGCCTCAAGGCCGCCGAACAGGCCGTGCAATCGGTGCAGGCAACACGCGACCAAGCCGTTGCGCTGCGCAACGCGCAAATGGCGACGGAAGCCGACGTACTCGCCGTTGAAGTCCATCTGGCTACGGCCCGTGAAGAGATAATCCGCCGCCGCCAGCAGGCGGAAATTGCGCGCGCCACGTTGAACCATGCCCTGGGCCAACCGTTGGACGCCGCCCACACACTTACTACTCCTCTCGCCGCGCCCGTTCCCGTCGACGGAAGCAGCCCTGCCGCACAGCGGCCTGAAGTGCGCATGGCCGCGTTGCAGGAAGATCTCGCCAAGGCCCGTCAGGCGCAGGCTTCCGCCCTGCTCCGCCCCGAAGTCGGGCTTCGCTTCCAACTCGAAGCCGACCGGCAGCACTTTGTTACCAAAGGCGGCGCGAACTGGATCGCCATGGGCACCTTTCGCTGGAACCTTTTTGACGGCGGCATGGCCCGGCAGATGCGCGCCGAGGCCGGCCACGCCGCCGCGGCCGCGGCATTGGAAACCCGCTCCACTACAAGCGCCGTCGAGCTTCAAGTCCGGCAGGCCGACTCGGCCATTCGCGCCGCCGCCGCACGCGAAGTGGTGACCGAAGCCGCCATCAGCCAAGCCATGGAAACCATACGAATACTGCGGAACCGTTACGGAGCCGGCCTGGCCACGGTGTCAGAGGTTCTGCGCGCCGAAGCCGCGCTGCTGGAGGCCGAAACCCGCCGCCTTGCCGCTCTGCACGACCAACGCATCGCCCGCATTGAGCGGGAAGCCGCCGCTGGCGCTCTCACCGGAGATTCCAATGTCCTTCGCTAACTACGTCCCCCTCGCCGCGCTCGCTTTCCTGGGCGCTTGTGGAACGAGACCGGAATCCCCGGCAATACAACAGCCGCCGCCCATCCGCGTCTCCGCCGTGAGCGCCGAAATCCGCCGTCTGCCCAGCGAGCGCGTCATCCCCGGCACCGTTACCGCGCGAACCACCACCGCCGTCAGCGCCCGCCTGCCTGGCCACATCCGCGAAATTCGTGTCCGCGAAGGCGATTCGGTACAGTCCGGCCAAGTCATCGCCGTGATTGATTCCCGCGATGCCGAATCCGCCATTAGACAGGCCGAAGCGGGTCGCGACGAAGCCCGCGCCGCCTTGCCTGAAGCGGAAGCCGCTATCGCCTCGGCCACCGCGCAGGCGGAACTTGCCAAGGCCACATTCCGCCGCATGGAGGACCTGCGCAACAGCAAGTCCATCACGGAACAGGAGTTCGACGAAGTTCAGGCGCGGCTCCGCCTGGCCGAGTCCCAGGTGCGGATGGCGCAAGCCCGCCTGCGTCAAACCCGGGAGCGCATGCGCCAGTCCGAAGAGGCCGTTTCCCGCGCCCAGCTCCAACAGACCTATGCCACCGTCACCGCGCCCTACGCGGGCCTCGTCATTGAACGCAAGGCCGAGCCCGGAACCTTCGCCAGCCCGGGCATGCCAGTCGTCCTCCTCGAAAAGGCCGGCGATTACAGGCTGGAAGTCCCTGTTGAAGAATCGTTACTAAGAGGGCTAAAACCGGGCCGCCTCGTCACGGTTGAGCTCGATACAACCGCCCAACTTCCCATCAGCGAAATCCTCCCTTCCATCAATCCGCAGAGCCGCACCGCCACCATTCGCATCAACCTGCCGGCCAGACCGGGCCTTCGCACCGGCATGTCCGGCCGCATGCGCCTGAGCGGGGAAGAACGCGACGCCATCACCGTTCCCGCCAATGCCATTCGCGCCAACGGCCAACTCCACTTCGTGTTCGTTGTCGCCAATGACCGCGCCCGCGCCACGCTCATCTCACTCGGCGATGCGCGGGAGGGCCGCGTCGAAATCCTGAGCGGCCTCGATGGCAAGGAGCGGATCGTAGTCTTGCCCCCACCCGCCCTTACCGACGGCGCTCCCATTGAGACGGCCCAGTGAGCACCGAACGAAAACTCGGTATCGCCGGCCGCCTGGCCGCCGCCTGGATCCACTCCAAGCTCACGCCGCTCTTCATTGTCGCCTCGCTCGCCGCTGGCGCATTCTCTGTATTCAAATTGCCCCGCGAGGAAGAGCCGCAGATCATCGTCCCCATGGTCGATGTGTTCGTAGGCATGCCTGGCGCCACGCCCGCCGAAGTGGAGCAGCGCGTCACCAGCCCGATGGAAAAGCTGCTGTGGGAGATTCCCGGCGTGGAGTATATCTACTCCACCTCGCAACCCGGCGGGTCCATGATCATCGTCCGCTTCCGCGTGGGCGAAGATTACGAGCGCTCCATCGTCAACCTGAATCAGAAGCTGCAGGCGAATTTCGATCGTATTCCCGCCGGCGCAACGCCTCCCATCGTCAAGCCCCGGTCGATTGACGATGTTCCGATTCTCGCCCTCACCCTCCATTCGGCCAACTATGACGATGCCGCGCTCCGCCGCATCGCCGCGCAGTTGCAGGACACCATCGTGCAAACGCCCGACGTCTCGGAGGTGAAGATTCTCGGCGGCCGCCGCCGCGAGCTTCGTGTCACACTCGATCCGGCTCGCCTCTCCGCACGCGGCCTCTCCC
>JAENWC010000141.1 GCA_016650235.1 Terriglobia bacterium | reverse complement strand
TCTAAAATCAGCGGTATGGAATTACAGTTGGGTCGATGCGGACTCCTCTCCTTTTTGGTGTTGATCGCCTCTCTCTTGCCGGCGCAAACGCAGCGGCGGGTGTTCTCGCGGATCATGACCGGAGAGCCCTATACGCTGGAGTGCTATCTTCCACAGATCACGAATGGTCCGAACTTTCCTGCGTGGTCGCCGGACGGGAAAGAAGTGGCTTTTTCGATGAAGGGCTCGATTTGGCGGATGCGGTTGGGGGAAACCACGGCGCATGAGTTGACCACGGATGCCGGGTATGCGGGAATGCCGGCGTGGTCGCCGGATGGCCGGTTTATCGTGTATACGTCCGACGGCAAGGAGCAGATTCACCTCCGGCTGCTCAATCTGCGCACGGGCGAGAGCCGGGCGTTGACGTCGGGTAATTCGATTAACGTGGAGCCGGAATGGTCGCCTGACGGGTCGAAGATTGCGTATGTCTCGACATGGCCGAATGGGAACTACAACATCTACGTGATGCCGTTGGGCAGTGGAGTGCCCGGGATGCCGGTGCAACTCACGAAGGATTTCGAACTGGTTCCGCCAACGGTCTATTACGGAAAGTGGGCGCTGCATATTCATCCCACCTGGACGCGGGACGGGAAGGAAC
The DNA here is from genome assembly GCA_016650235.1 of Terriglobia bacterium. Lineage (GTDB taxonomy): Bacteria > Acidobacteriota > Terriglobia > Bryobacterales > Bryobacteraceae > VFZE01. The sequence continues at coordinate 15,636 of JAENWC010000141.1, read as the reverse complement.
TGATCCTTGTTTCGAATCGTGACAACAAGCACGGGTCTGGGGGATTCTACCGCATGCGGGCCGAGTCGAACGCGCCGTTGACGCGGTTCCACTATGAGGAGACGACGTGGAAAGCGCGGCCTACGCTTTCGCCGGATGGGGCGAAGCTTGTTTACAGTTCCTACCTGGGGCGGCAATGGCAGCAGTTGTGGGCGATGCCTCCTAAGGGGGGAGATGCTTTTCCGCTGACCTACGGAGAGTTTGACCGCACTACGCCGCGATGGTCTCCGGACGGGACGCGGATTGCTTTCGTATCGAATGAAACAGGCGATACGACGCTATGGTTGTGGCACTGGTTTGGCGGGAAGATGGAGCAGGTGAAGACGGAGCGCCTGGTCTATAAGCGGACGATGGGCAAGCTGCATGTGCGGGTGGTGGACGCGGCGACGAACAAGCCGGTAAGGTCGCGAGTCTATTTGAATGCATCGGACGAACGCGCTTATGCGCCCACGGAAAGCTGGTTCCGCGCGGACTGGCTGATGTTCGATCACATGGACCAGGCCGGCGAGTATCACTACTTCCACGCGGACGGGGATTTTGAAGTGGACCTTCCGCCGGGGAAGACGAGCCTTGCGTTCTCGAAGGGGTTCGAGTACATGCCCGTTCAGAAGGAAGTGACGGTGGCCGCGAACCACAAGACCGAATTGACGGTGGCGCTGAAGCGGATCGACAACATGGCGGCGCGAGGCTGGTGGGATGGCGACAACCACTTCCACATGAATTACGGGGGAGTCTACTTTAATACGCCGCGGAGGCTGATGGAGCAGGCCGAAGGCGAAGACATCCATGTTTTGAATAATCTGATCTGCAACAAGGAGCAGCGGATTCCGGACATCGGGCACTTCACGGGCGCTCCGGATAAGGTTTCGACGGCAACGCGGATTCTGTTTCACAGCCAGGAGTACCATCCGCCATTCTGGGGGCACGCGGCGTTTCTCAATCTGAAGCGGCATATTGTCATTCCGGACTATGTCGGTTATCAGAACACTGTTGTGGACTCGATCTACCCTACGAATACGACGCCGGCTCGCGTGACCCGGGCGCAGGGCGGGCTGGCGGGTTACGCGCACGGCGCGGGGCCGCATTTTGCGGTGGATCTGGCGCTGGATAATGTGGACTTCGTGGAGGCAAATGCGCTGAGTGGGATGGAGCCCCTCTACAAGGCCTGGAACTGCGGTTACAAGGTGGTGGCGAGCGCGGGCGAGGATGCGTTTCCGAATTTCTATCGCAGTTACATTCTTGGGTCGAACCGCGTTTATGTGCGGAGCGGAGCGCAACTCGATTACGACAAGTGGATGGCGGACTTTCGCGCGGGGAGATCCTTTGTGACGTCGGGCCCGCTGGCGCTGTTGAAGGTGAATGGGAAGGAGCCGGGGGATGAGATCCGGCTGGCGGCGGGAACGCATACGGTGAAGGTGGAGGTGGATGTGAAGTCGATCACGCCGGTGGAGTCGATTGAGGTGATTCACAATGGGCGGTCGCTCGGTAATGTGAAGACGGTGACGCTGGATCGCAGCGGGTGGATCTCGGTGCAAGTGAAGGCGCGGTACACGCGCGATCCGATCCGGCGGCCCTTCCCTTTCGCGGCAACGATGCCGGTGTGGATCACGGTGGACGGTAAGCCGGTGCGGTCCAGGGCCGATGCGGAGTATTTCGTGCAATGGATTGACAGGACGTTGGAGCGGGCGATGCAGCTCTCTTTCAATAACAGCGGGGAGCGGGACGAGACTCGGGCACTTTATCGGGAAGCGCGCGCGAAGATGGTGCAACGCGCGGCGGAGGCAGGGCAATGATTCCACTTTTACTTTTGTTCCTTCAGCAGCCTACGGCGCAGGAGATGCCGCAGGAGATGATTTGGGTGGATCGCGGGGGCAATGTTGTGGGCCGCGTGGGCGCGGTTCAGAATACGATCTTCTTTCCTGAGATTTCACCGGATGGGAGATCGGTTGCCGTTTCGGCGCGTGACGGCGAAGTGAATGACCGCGATGTGTGGATCCACGATGCGGTTGGTGGATCGAAGCGGGTCCACTCGCCGGCGAAGGGGAATGACAACTTTCCCATCTGGGTTCCGGACGGGAAGGAGATTATCTGGACGAGCAGCCGGAGCGGGGAGTATGAGCTTTACCGGCGGGAGGCGCTGTTGCTGAAGCAAGCGGCCAGCCAGTATCCGCGGAGCATTTCCCCCGATGGGAAGTGGCTGTTGTATACGAATGCCGATCAGAAGAGGGATTTGTACCTGCTGAACTTGCAGGGGGAGCCCAGGCCGAAGCCGGTGTTTCCCGATGCGCGGTACTGGACGGATGCGGGGCGGTTTTCGCCGGATGGGCGGTATTTCGCGTTTGTGTCGAACGAGGCGGGTCCGTTTGAGGTGTATGTCGCCAGTGTTGAGAATCCGGCGAAGCGTTGGAAAGTGTCGCGCGAACTGGCGAACGGATGGGGCGGCGGAGGCGGCGGTCCGCGATGGCGCGGAGATGGGAAGGAATTGTTCTACATGATGGGCGATGCGATGATAGCGGTGGAAGTCTCGATGGAAGGGGAGTTTAAGGCGGGCGCGGTGAAGCGGCTGTTTGCGGCGCCGGGGATGAAGGGGAACTTTCCGGATGAGGCTCCGTGGCTGGCGAAGTATGACGTGACGGCGGACGGACAGAAGTTTGTTTTTGTGCGGCGGGCGGCGCCTTAGACCACGGCTGTACCGCGTTTACTGCCCGTCACGGCGCGCGGTCAGATTCTGCTCTGCGCCGGGGCAGCCAATCCTGGTGGCAGCCGGCTGGCCGATCCGCGTGGCCTGCAACACATTTCAAGCTCGTTCAGATCAATATTCGTTTGCCAAACACCCCTACCCCCGCTACGGTGATCCCCCGGTTTTGGTGGAGGTCGGGACGAGTGACCGGGCTGGTTCTGGTCGCATATGCCTCCCGCGATAAGGTTGCCCTCAGAGGAACGCGGAATTCTTAAACCAGATTTTGCGCGCGTTCTCTCCCAGGATCAATTTTCGCTCGCTGTCTTTGAGAGGCAGCGCTTCGGTGAAAATCTTCAGGTGCTCGGCGTAGGTGATCTTAGGGGTCCAGATTTCGTTCGGGTAACTGCTGGTCCATAGGCAGCGTTCGGCTCCGTAGGCGCGGATCACCTGCATGGCTGTGTCGTGCAAGTCCTCGCAGGGGTAGGGCCGCTGGGTACCGGTTCCGATGAAGTCCACCTTGGCGTGGAGATTCTTGAAGCGGGCGAGGTCGAGGACGGCTTTCAGATCGCGCTGGAGGTTTGGACCGGGCTTCAAGTCCATGCAGTGGCAAAAGCCGAAAGTGAGCGAGGGGAATTCCCTCATCATCTTCGACGCGCTTTCGATCATGGCGTACTGCATGAGGAAGAGATCGATGGTGATGCCCTCATCGACGGCCACTTTCCAGAGGGCGCGGACACTGGGATCGTCGAATGACTTCGCTTTGTTCGACGGGATGCTGCGGAGCGACTGGACACCATACTGGCGGACGAACTGGCGCAGAAGGCCTGGGCTGCGAGGATCATCAGGGTCGAGGGTGCAGACGCCGCAGATCCAATCGCGATTATCGCGGGTGGAGTCGCAAAGGTAACTGTTGTCGTAGCCGTAGAAGGTGACGGTCTGAATCGCACGCACCGCGGAGACGCCCGCGGCCTGGCTCACGTGATGCAGATGTTCCACCGATCCGACCCACTTGGGAGGGCGGAAGGGGTTCGGGCGAGGCGGGTAGCGCTTCTCGTCGAAAGAGTAGATATGCGCATGGCAATCAATCACGAGCATGTGGACCACTATAATGGTTCTCGATGAAACGTGCATCTCTTCTCGTCCTGTTGGCGATGGCGGCCCAGGCGCAAATGCAACGCGCCCGCTTCGCCTCTGGCTACATGTACAGCTATTACGTGCCGCAATCGGCGAGCACTCCATGGAGACCGGCATGGTCGCCGGACGGAAAGGAGATCGCTTTCGGGATGTCCGGATCCTTATGGAAGATCAGGCCTGGCGATACGACAGCATACGAGTTGACGGCGAACACGACCTACGATTCCTCTCCGGCGTGGTCGCCGGATGGGCGATTCATCGTCTACACCGGGGAAGACTCGAACGGGCTGAACCTGATGCTGCTGAACGTTGCGACGCTCGAAAGCACGCCGCTCACAAGGGGCGCGGACATCTACACCGACCCCGTGTTTTCGCCCGACGGCAAGAGCATCGCTTTCGTGCGGGGGATTCAAAGCTCGCCGCGCGCTGCGCCTGGCGCCCCGAAGCCTGTGAACGCCCAGGAAGGGCAGCCTCCCAGCGGCTACCAGGTTTATACGATGCCTTTCGATAACGGAAAGACGGGCCAAGCCACGCAGATCACGGCCCAGAATTCGTTTGGCCGCGCACGGCTTTATTTCAACCTCCATGACGATCATATTTCTCCCAATTGGTCGCCCGACGGGAAAGAGATGCTGTTGATTTCCAATCGCGGAATTCCGCTTGGCTCGGGCGCGATATGGCGCACGAAGGTGGAGCCGAATGCGATGGCGAAGGCAAAAATGGTTCTTCGAGAGGAGACCCTATATCGCACACAGCCGCAGTTTTCCCCTGATGGGAAACGAATTCTGTATAGCTCGCACCGGGGATCGCAGTTCAACAATCTGTACGTACTGCCGGTGGACGGCGGTGAGCCGTACCAGATGACCTTCGGCGACTGGGATCACTTCGATCCGCGGTGGTCGCCGGATGGCGAGCGGATCGCATACATTTCCAACCGCGAGGGCATTTCCGAATTACGGCTGCTGCGTACATTCGGGGGCGAGGACGATAAGGTGGAGATCGAGCGCAGAGTTTGGCGGAGGCCGATGGGCAAACTGGAAGTTCGGATGCGCGGGGCGGCCCGATTCTACCTGAGGGGGGCGGACGGAAAAACGTATTCGCCGTGGACCGCGTATCAGCGTGTGGCGGGCCGGGCGTCGCGCCGCGATTTCTTCCATGCCGAGAACAAGTTTACCGTCGACCTCCCCCCTGGCGAGGCGACACTGGAAGCGGCGAAGGGCGTGGAGTACTTTCCTCAATCGAAGAAGGTGACCATCCGGCAGGATGAGGTGACGATTGTCCATGTGGACCTGGAACGGATGGCAAGCATGAACGCGGCGGGATGGTGGAGCGCCTCCGATCACGTCCACATGAACTACGCCGGTAACCTCCACAACACGCCGGAGAACCTGATGATGATGGCGCGGGCCGAGGATCTGAACGTGGTGGGTGAGAAGGTCTGCAACAAAGATCACCGGATCTTCGACCATCAATACTTCACGGGCCAACCGCATGCGCTTACCAACGCGGAACAGATTCTCTCGTTTGGGGAAGAGTACCGGCCGCCGTTTTACGGGCATATCAATTTCATCAATCTGACCAAGCATCTGCTCTCCCCCTTCACGACGGGTTACGAAGGCTCCGCAATCGAAAGCTTGTATCCGAGCAACACGGACATGTTCCTGGCCGGGCGCAAGCAAGGGGCGATCGGAGGATATGTCCATCCCTGGTCGGGGGACCCTGTGCGGAGCGGGTATGGCGTGGCGCGCGGATTTCCGGTGGACCTCGCTTTAGGTTCGTTTGAGTACCTGGAACTGCACACCAGCGCTGGCCACTTCACCGGAACCGCGCCCATCTGGCACCGGGCTTTGAACTGCGGTTTCCGCATCACCGCATCTGCCGGGGAGGATTCTATTCTGGGCTTGCACGCGACGCCGATTATCGGGTCGAGCCGCCTTTATGCCTATGTTGGGGACAAGCTGGATTGGCCGCGTTATGTGGAGGCCATCCGGCGGGGACGGACGTTTGTGACGAATGGTCCACTGCTCGCCTTTACCGTGGATGGCCACATTCCCGGGGATGAGATCCGGTTGCCGGACGAGGGTGGATCGGTGGAGGTGAACGCCAGCGCGCAATCGATTGTGCCTATCGAAAAGCTGGAGGTGTATTTCAACGGGAAAGTGATTGCATCGAGCGACGGCAGCCCGATCCGGAAGCGAATTCCGATTGACCGCAGCGGATGGATCACGATTCGAGCCACGAATTCGAAACCGCTGCATCCGATTGATGACAGCTACATCGTTGGCGAAACGAGTCCGGTCTACGTGTACAAAGGGGGCCAGCCGATCCGGTCGAAGGAGGACGCGGAGTACTTCATCCAGTGGATCGACGATATTACCAGGCAGGCCCAAGCCCATCCCGGCTGGCGTTCGGATAAGGAGCGCAGCCATGTTCTCGGCCAATTTCAACAGGCGCGCAAGGTGTTCGAACAGCGCGCGAAGGAGACTCCATAATGTATCGCAGAGAATTTCTCGGCACGGCCGCCGCCGCGGCGGCCGTAGCGGCTCCCGTGGACCTTTCGCTGCAGTGCCGCAAAGACTTCCCGCGGGCGATGAATGAAACCTACTTCAACTCCGCGGCGCAGCATCCGCTGGGCAATCATTGCGTGGCCGGCATGCAGCGCTATATCGATTTCTTGCACAAGGGCCCGGGGGAGGGAAGGAAGGATTTCTGGGAAGAAGGGTTTTCACAGGTGAAGCCGATGTTCGCGAAGCTGATTCACGCGAAGCCATCGGAGATTGCTTTCGCCGGCTCGACGACCATTGGCGAGAACACGATTCTCAACGGCATGGACCTGCGCGGGGGGAACGTGGTGACCAATGATCTGCACTACACGGCGTCCTTATCCAACTATCTGACGCGCCGCCAAGTGCAGGGGCTCGATGTCCGCATTGTGAAGCACCGCGATTGGGTGATCGACTTGCAGGACATGGAGCGCGCGGTAGACTCGAAGACCAAGCTCATCGCCGTCTCGCTGGTCTCCTCCGTGAACGGTCACATGGAAAACATCAAAGCGCTGGGCGAGCTGGCGCATTCGCACAAAGCTTACCTGTTTGCCGATATCATCCAGGGCTGCGGCTCAACGCCGATTGACGTGTTGGCGATGGGAATCGACTTCGCCTCCACGGCCATGTACAAGTGGCTGCAGGGCGAGCATGGCTTCGGGTTTCTGTACATCAAGGAAGATCTTGTAGGCAGCGTTGTGAAGCCGACGGAATTCACCGGGCATCCTGATTTCAACTATGCGCCGTGGGTAGGGACGCCTGCGCCGGGCCCAACAGGACTGATCAATCACGCCGCCGGGGGAGTGGCCGCGTTCGATTGCGGAACGCAGTCCGTAATCACCTATGCCGCGCAGCACGCCTCATTCGAGTACATGGCGAAGATCGGGGTGGGGAACATTCGGGCGCACGCCAACCGGTTGATTGCCAGGCTGCAAAAGGAACTGCCTCCGCTTGGTTATACGCCGATTACGCCGAAAGGGACCGAGTCTTCGATTGTCACTTTCCTCTGCAAGGACGCCGAAGCCGTGAGGCGCAAGATCCGCGCGAGCAAGGCGAAGATTCTGCTGACGGGACCCAACTCCGCCTTGACCGTGGGGCGATTCGGCAACCACATCCGATTCTCGGTTTCCGTCTTCAACAATGATCAGGACATCAATACAATTCTCGAGGTGCTGGCATGATGCGTTTTCTTTCCCTCTTTCTGCTTTCCGCGGCGCTCGTTTGCGCGCAGCCATTCCGCTGGACGCGCGAACAGATGATCCACTTCACGGCCGAGAATCCCTTTGAGCGGTTCCCGGATGGACGGCCGAAGGTTCCAGATGAACTGCCGGAAAAAGTGAAAGGCCTCTCGGTGGAAGAAGCCTGGGGCATCCTGATGAACAAGGGTTACACTCATCAGCACGCGGGGTTCGGATTCAAGATGCTGCATCCGGGCAAGAAGCTGGTCGGGCGCGCGGTGACGGCGCAGTACCTGCCAACGAGACCGGACCTGGAGAAGGTTCTGGTGTCTGATGCGAAGAGCCAGGGGCTGCCTTCCGGAACCAATCAGAAGGTGATTGACCTGTTGCAACTCAATGATGTTCCGGTGGTGGATCTGATGGGCGCGGCTCCGGGGCACAATTTCGGCGGCGATAATCTACAGGCCGCCATTTACGGAGCGACGCGGACGGGAGCCGTAGTGGATGGAACGGTACGCGACATTGAAGGTCTGGTGGAGATGCCGACGCAGATCTACTATCGCGATGGGCATCCCGCGGCGGTGGCGGGCGTCACTGTGATCGGAATCAACATCCCGGTGAAGATTGGGGAGGCCATTGTGATGCCGGGCGACGTGGTTCTGGCGGACCGCACCGGCATTATGTTCATACCGCCGCAGTTTGTGAAGGAAATCGTCGAGAAGGCGGAATTGACTCACATCCACGACGAGTGGACGAAGAGTAAATTTCTCACGGGCAAGTATAAGGCGAGCGAGTTGTACGGAGGTCCGCTTTCGCCGGAGAACCAGAAGGAATACGATGAATACGTGAAACAAAAGCTCGGCGCAAAAAAGTGATATCATTGGCCCTCAACCTGACTTGGAGGGTACATGACCAAATTCATCGCACTTATCGTTCTCGCGTCCGCCAGCTTGTTCGCGCAGGGGAGTTCCAGCATTCTCGGTACCATCACGGACGAATCGGGCGCGGCAGTAGCGGGAGCGTCCGTCACCGTTCTTAACACCGGCACTCAGCAGAAACGGACCGTTAGCTCGGGCGGCAGTGGACTGTTCGAAATTCCAGCGCTCGAGATCGGCGTTTATGACGTGAGCGTAGAGCTGGCAGGCTTCCGCAAAACGACGGTGCGCGCTATCACGCTCCGGGTGGATCAGCGCGAGCGCGTCGATGTGAAGCTGCAAGTAGGCGAGGTGACGCAACAGATCAGCGTCAGCGCCCAGACGCTGTCAGTGAATACGGACGATGCGACGATGGGTACGGTGATTGACGCGGCCAAGATCCGGGAGCTGCCGCTGCCCGGCAACCGCAACCTGTTCCGGCTGGCGCTGCTTGCCCCCGGGATGAGCCGCGGCCCGGCATCAAGCGTCACCACCAGCGGATTCGGGCCCGGGTTTGGCGTCGCCGCCATGGGCCAGAAGGTGCATAACAACGCGATCTACCTGGATGGCGCTCCGTTGAAGACGGCCATCCATGGATCGGTCCGGATGCGCCCTTCGGTGGAGGCGATTGAAGAGTTCCGTGTGGAAGCGGGTTGGTACTCGGCTGAGTACGGCACCCAGTCCGGAGCCCAGATCATCGCCACCATCCGGCCAGGCACGAACGATTTCCATGGCACGGTCTTCGAGTTTCTGCGCAATGACGTCCTGGACGCGCACAGCTTTTTCGACGCACCCGGATCCACGAAGACGCCGCTGCGGCGCAACACGTTCGGCGGCGTGATCAGCGGACCTGTGTGGATTCCCAAGATCTACAACGGAGCGAACAGAACGTTTTTCACATTTAATGGAGAGCTATACCGCGAACGCCGCAGCACGCAAGGGTTCGGCATCTATCCCACAACCAGAATGAGGGGGGGCGATCTCACCGAGACGTTCTTCCGGCGGGCCGACGGATCGCTGATCCCGATCATGGACCTGGACGCGGGAGTTCCGTTTCCCGGGAATCAGATCCCGGCAAGCCGCATCTCACCGATTTCCCAGAAACTGTCACAGTTCTGGCCAACTCCTAATGCCGGGTCCGCGGAGTTCACCGGCGGCAACAACTACAACGGCGTGAGCCGGAACCGTGATAACGACGACCAGTACTTCGTTCGGGGCGATCATAACTTCAACGACAAGAACCGGCTGTTTGCGCGTTATGGCATACAGACCGTCAACCTGCCGGTCTTCCCCATCAACCCGCACCCGTTCTTTGTCAACCGCCGTCCACGGCGGCAGCAGAACGCAACAATGAACTACACGCGCGTTCTGACTCCTACCTGGCTCAACGTCTTTAAAATCTCCTACAACCGCGATGTTTTCAAGACGAATGACGATGTGAGCGGCACCAGCTTCAACATCCTGAAAGATCTTGGCATCCCTGGCCAAACCAATGCCCCTAGCGATACGGGCCTTCCGAGCATCGGCCTGGGAGGAATTATTTCCGGTCTTGGAAGCGCCGATATCAATACGATTTGGGACGAGTCGCGGCAGATTTCCGATCAGATCACGTTCACCAAGGGGAAGCACTCGGTGAAGATCGGAAGCGAGTTTACGCTGCTCCGGCTGGATAGAAGGACCATCAGTTTCGTTCGGGGTGCGTTCGACTTTACAGGGATTCATTCCGGCACCGCTCCGGGCGTGGCGGGTAACGAGCGCGGGCGGCTTGCGTGGGCCGACTTCCTCCTGGACCAGCCCCAGCAGGTGCGCCTTGGATTCACCGACAAACTGCCGCCCGGCGCCGATCCCGGCACGTTTCCGCGCACGCGCTTCTGGCGTTCGCACACTTATATCACCGACGACATCAAGCTCACGTCCAGGCTGACAGTGAACCTTGGCGTCCGCTACGAGTACAATTCTGCCATCGTGGACATCGGCGGGCAGTCGCGCAATTTCGATTTCACCAGGCAGGAACTGTTCCCGGCCGTGTTGACGAAGGGTCCACTCAACGACCCAAGCAAGAAACTATTCGCCCCGCGCATCGGCTTCGCATGGCGTCCATTTGGCGGAAATAGCACTGTGATCCGGACGGGTTACGGCATTTTCTACAACGTGAACATGATGAACATGTTTGTACCGGCATTGGCCGCGAACCCTCCGAACAATCTGAACATCAACGAGCTCAACACGGCCGGCGTGGTCCGTATCCGCATGCGGACCGCCGACCAGGCCGGGGCGCTGAACATTAATTCGGAGATCAACTCGGCGGATAGGACGCGAGGCGTGGGCGATGTGCAGCAATGGAACTTCAACATCCAGAGATTGCTGCCGAAGACCGTGCTGGTGGAAATCGGCTACATGGGGTCGAAGTCGGCTCACTTCGATTCTCCACGAACGGTGAATCCCTATGCGCAAGGGACGACGCGGCGGATTTATCCCAACTGGGGCCCCATCGAGAACATCTCTCTCGACGCGGCCGGCACCTACCATGGACTGCTGACGAAGGCGGAGAAGCGGATGGCGCAGGGCATTACGTTCATCCAAACTTATACATGGTCGAAGACGATGTTCGATTCCTTCGCCTGCTGCGGCGCACAACGCCATAACAATCCCTATGCCTGGAACCTCGAGAAGGGGTTGGCGGAGACCGATCAGCGCCACCGCGCCACCACCGCCTTTCTCTGGGAACTGCCGTTCTATCGCGGGAAGCGGGATCTCCGGGGACAACTGCTGGGCGGCTGGCAGATGAACGGTTCGCTCAATATCGAGACGGGGATGCCCATGCATCCTACACAAAGCGTGTCGCCCATTGACGATGGCTGCCCGCGCTGCAACCGCCGGCCGGACCGGCTAGCCGACGGTAATCTGGATTCGAGTCAAAGGACGCTGCAACGGTGGTTCGATACGTCCGCCTTCCTTCTCGCCCGCGGGCATTATGGAAACAGTGGAAGGGATGTCTTGTCCGCTCCCGGGCTGACGAGTTTCGATTTCGCGGTGTTCAAGAATTTTTCCATCGGCGAACGTAAGGAGATCCAGTTCCGGTGGGAGAACTATAACTTTACCAACACGCCTCCTTTTAATCCCCCGACGCTCGAGATCAGTTCCGGTAATTTCGGCCGTGTCACCAGCGCCGGGCTAGGCAGAGAGATGCAATTCGGGCTACGATTCCAGTTTTGACGGAACGTGGGAGGTGAACTTGAGTTCACAGGAAAACCATCTTGGCCGGCTGCTCACATTCAGCCGCAGAAAGCTGATTGCGGCGCTGGCTGGGTTACGGGTAGCGGCGCAGGCAGAGCCTGGCGTCAAAGCGTCCCGCGCGTATGGCGGCGGCAGCATCTATACGCGGCTGTTTGGAATCCGGCCCCTGCTCTGCGCCCGCGGACACACAACCTTGTACGGGGGCTCGCTCATGCCGCCCGAAGTGATGCGGGCGATGGTGGAGGCCAATGACTATTTCGTCGATTTGCAGGAGCTGAACCAGGCGGCGGGCCGGCGCATTGCGGAATTGATGCAAGCGGAGGCGGCGATGGTAACGGCCGGAGCGTTTTCGGCCATGGTCCTGGGGGCGGCGGCTTGTCTCACCGGCGCGGACCAGGAGAAGATTGACGCCCTTCCTCATCCGGCCTGGCGCAAAAGGGAATGCCTGCTGCAAAAGGCTCATCGCGAGAATTATGACCGCGCTTACCGCGCCGCCGGCATGGTGATCCGCGAGTTTGCAACCCGGGAACAACTGACCAATGCCATTGGTCCGGACACAGCGATGATCGCCGCGCTGGCGAGTACGGAGAAGGCCGCGATCAAGGACCGCGGCATCATGCAGCCGCACGAGTTCGTGGAACTTGGCAAGAAGTCCGGAGTACCCACGCTGATTGATGCAGCCGCCGAGATTCCTCCGCCCGAGACACTGACGCGCTTCACGAAGATGGGCTTCGACCTGGTGGCGATCAGCGGCGGCAAAGGTCTTCTCGGACCGCAGGCTACGGGGATCCTGGCTGGGCGGAAGGACCTGATCCAGGTGGCCTCATTGAACCACTCGCCCAACACTGGGATCGGGCGCGGGATGAAAGTGGGTAAGGAGGAAATCGTAGGCTTGGTGGCGGCGATGGAGCTTTATCTTTCGCGTGATCGCCACGTCGTGCACGAAACGTGGAACGAGAAAGTCCGGTTTCTGGTAGGAGAACTGCGGGGGATTTCCGGTCTTCGCGCCGAGCAGCGCGTGGCTGCCGATGGTCATGACCATGGATTCCTCGAAGCGGTGGTGAGCTGGGATCCGAAGATCATCCCGATCACCGGCAAGAAGCTGACGGAGATGCTGAACGGCGGTGAGCCGCGCATGGTCTACTATCCGGAATACGGTGATGAGCACAGCGGCGTGCTGCAAACGCGGAGCATGAAAGAGGGAGAAGAGATCCTCGCCGCCCGCCGCCTGCGGCATGTTTTCCTTGTGGAGGCGAAAGGCAAGGCGTAGCAGGGTTCGCCAGCGGGGCTTGTGGCTGCCATGACAATCGCACGCCACTCTTCGCGCCGACCTTCAACCTCGTTGGCAGCCACGGCGAAGGTTCTTCGGCGGCAACTCGAATTGGCGCGGTCTTTGTTGCGGAATCGCTGCTTCCAATCCGGAAGTGGTTGATTTTCAGAACAATAGCGGTATCATCAAGCTTATGCCTGTGGCTGAAAACCGCCATCGCGGTTGGGTTGGACCGGTCCTGCTCTTACTCCTGATCTCCGGCTTTTACTGGAAGCTGGTGCTGACCGATCAGTTCACCTGGTTGCGGAGTAACGATATCGCCTACCAGGTATTGCCCTGGTACCAGTTCCAGGTTGGCGAAGTCCAACAAGGCAGGCTCCCGCTTTGGGACCCCTATGTGATGGGCGGCCAGCCGCTCATCGGGCAGGCGCAGCCGGGCACCGCCTATCCCCTTAACTGGCTCCTGTTTGTCCTCCCTACACGGTACGGATGGATCCGGCAGATCCATCTGCACTGGTATTTCGTGCTCATACACTACCTCGGCGCCTTGTTTGCCTACTGGCTCTGCCGTGACCTGCGCGTGAGCCGCGGCGCAGCCATCACAGGCGGCCTCCTGTTCAGTCTCGGCGGGTATGTGGGCCAGACCGATTGGCCGCAAATGCTCAACGGAGCGGTATGGGCGCCGCTCGTCCTGATGTTCACGCTGCGTTGCCTGCGCGGCCAGCGTGCCTGGGCCAGCGCAGGAATGGGCGGAGTTTGCCTCGGCGTTTCCGTCCTCAGCGGACATCATCAAGCGCCCATCTATATTGCTCTAGCCATGGGCGGGCTTTGGTTGTGGGCTATCTGCAAGGACGGTTCCCCGGATTGGAAAATGGCGCGGCTGGCCGTCCTGTTCTTCCTGGTGGCAGGGCTCACCAGTGGATTGCAGTCCGCGCCTGGCTATGAGTATTCGAAATTGGCCTACCGCTGGGTGAGCACGCCGGAACCGGTCACACATGCACAGCCGGTCCCCTATCAGGTGCACGCCAATTTCAGTCTGACGGCAAAGTCGCTGGTCGGAATCGTATTCCCCGGTTTCGTGCATCATGCCAGCACTTATGCCGGCTTCACCGCCGTCTCTCTTGCGCTGCTCGGCTGGGCACGGGCGTGGGGCAGACAGGAGACAAGACTTTGCGTCTTCCTGACCCTCGGGGGCCTCCTTTATGCCTTCGGATCCAATGTGGTTTTCCATGGCATGGTCTATAGCTTGGTGCCCTTGGCCGAGAAAGCGCGCAACGCTTCCATGGCATCTTTGATTTTTCACCTGGGGCTGTCGGCTCTGGCCGCCATAGGATTGGACCGTATTCTGGATCGCGAACTTTCCGTTTGGGTGCTGCGCGTGCAGAAGGCGGCTTTCGCGCTTGCCGCGGTTGTGCTTGTAGGCCTTTACTTTATCTTCTTAACTTCCAAGGGCGAATTCCAAGGCGACATCTCCTCTGGAATTACCGCCTTGATTGCCCTGCTGGTGGCGGCCTGTTTCCACGGCAGAATCACGAACCAGCTTACGCGCCAAGCGGCATTGCTTTGCCTGGGAAGCCTGATGTTGATCGAACTCGGCATGGGTCATTATCTTTTCATGCCACATAACCTCGACCTTCCTGAGCAGAACCAGTTGACCAGGATGGCACAGGACAATCACCTGGTGGAAACGCTCCGCAAACTGCCCGATGCCCGTGCCGAGTTCGGCAAGGAGGGATATGCGCATAACGCCGGCGATTGGTATGGGGTTGACCTATTCCATGGTTACTTGGCCAGCCTCACAAGCAACCTTCACAAGATGCGCACTGCGGAGGTCCGGGTCCGTGAACTTTACGGAGTGAGATACCACATCGGTAAGGAGCCTGTTCCGGGTTGGGATCGCCAAGTGGCCTCTTTCAATGGGGATTGGAAAATCTTTGAAAATCCCAATGCGTTTCCCCGCGCTTGGGTTGTCCACCAAGCGTCGCAGGCAAAAACTGAAGTGGATGTTCGCAAAGCTTTGGATGGCAAAGATTTCAACTTGCGCAAAGAAGCTTTCTTTCAAACCGGGCCGCTGCCGCAACTCGATTCCTGTACCGCAGCCAGCGAGGCATGGGTGTTGAACCGCGTCAGCAACCACGTTGCGATGTACGCCGAGCTGGGCTGCAAGGGTATGCTCGTCCTGAACGACAACTACTACCCCGGCTGGGTAGCGAGCGTGGATGGACAGCCTGCTCCGATCCTCGAGGCCTACTCGGCCCTGCGCGGCGTAGTGGTCCCTGCGGGACGCCATTTAGTGGAGATGCGATACCGGCCCTACAGCGTCTACCTCGGGGCGCTGATGACCCTGGTCGGGCTCGGAATTGGCTTCGTTCTGCAAAAGTTACATTGACTTTATCCAAAAATTTTATCCAAAAGCGACATTGACTCTTCCGCGAGGGTAGCGACAAAACACCCGCCGGGTAGAGTCCTCTTGCCACGCTTCCGGTGGTGCCACCGGACCTAGACCGAAGTTCTTGGGCCGTATTTGAGCAAGTCTTGGCAGAGCAATGGCTTAGCGAAATTTGAAGATGGCGTTGCTGCCTACGGGGGCGGATTAGTAATCGAGCCGAAGGGTGACACCGAGCAGGTCGAAGGCTCGCTG
>JAENWC010000140.1 GCA_016650235.1 Terriglobia bacterium | reverse complement strand
CACTTCCCATGCGGCGCTGGTTTCTGACCAGATGGCGATGGCGGCGGGGAGTCCGCGGGTGAGCGGGTGCTTCTGGTCAAGTGTTACGTTGAGCAGCGAGCCGGGACAGTAGAAGTCGCGGCTCGGGACTCCGCTGACGGCGTTCTTCAGCGGCACTCCCAAATGTCCGGTGGCGTAGGCGGTGGAGCCGTTCAGGAATACGAGCGTGCCGCCGGCGCGGGCGAACTCGACCAGCGCTTGCGCGCCGGCATCGCCGAGTCCTCCGGTGAACTCGGGCGGCATTGCGCCCGGGCGGTAGCCGTTGTGTATGGTGGAGGGCGATTGATCGGGGAAGACGATCACGTCATAGCGTGCTGTCAACTTGCCGCCGATGATGCCGGCGTTGTTCACGCTTTGATAGGCGAAGCCGAACTGCTCGAGAATCCAGCGCGTCCAACCCTCATCCATCACCGGAATGTGGCTGCGGTAAAGGCCGATGCGCGGGCGCTTCTTCTCGACTAGGCCGGGCGCGGCTTTTTCGGCGAAGTCTCCGGTATCGGGATTGCGCCAGAGGCTTGCGCCGCGGGCCCAAATGCGATTGACCTGTTTCCAGGTATCGCCATCGCCGGCGGCGAGGGGTTTGGAGGGAAACGGGAAATCGGCGGCGCGGGCGGAGGCTCCCGAGTATGCGGTGGCGGCCTTCACATCCACGCCCATCAGTAGCGGCAGGGTGTGGGCGGTGACATCGTAGGGGCGCTTGGGCGGGCCGCCGGGATAGAGGCGCAGGTCGGGATACTCCTGCCTTTCGAGCAGAGTCTTGGCGAAGGAAGAGTAGGGCTGCTGCATGCGGATCACGTATGCATCGGCGGCCTTCTCGATCTCGACCAATCCGAACGAGAGTGTATCGAGGAGCTTGCGGGCGGAGCCTGGGTCTTGCTGCGCGAATGGAATGACGAAGGCGGCGGGGGTGGCCCGGGCCACGGCGCGCTGGCCGATGGTATAGAAGTTGCGCAGCATGTCCTCGCGGCGGACGGCGGCCTGAAAGAGGCAGGATTCCCAGGCGAGGATCTGGTAGTCGACGATATCGCGCAAGCGCCACTCCCCGCCGAGCCAAGGCTCCAGATGATTCCAACTGCGCTGGCGCGGGTTGTAGCCGGGGGCGGTCTCGCTGATTTGCTCGGGCTTGATGTTGACCGGGGTTGCGAGGCGGGCGCTGGCCGATTCGCTGAGGATGCGCATGCCGCCGTGATAGGCCTGATAGTGGCGGGCCGGGGTCCAGAAATCGTAGCTGGCGTTTACGGCGATGCCCTTTTTTCCGGCGGCGGTGAGATCGGTGGCCATGCCGAGACCGATGAAGTTGCACATCTGGGCCAGCAGCGGATCGATGTTGGGTTCAATGGGATCGAGCCATGGGGGAATAAAGATGCGTGAGGCGGTGGCGCCCTGCTGGTGGACGTCGTAGACGATCTGCGGATGCCAGGCGTTGTGGAGTTTTTCGATGGTGTGGCGCGTTTCCGCTTGCGAGAAGATGTACCAGTCACGGTTGTTGTCGTGGCCGACGTACTTGTGATAGAGCTCGGGCGGCGTTGTTCCTTCATACGGGGTGCCCAGCGTCTTGTTGTACCAGTTGCGGACGATGTCGACGCCATCGGGGTTGAGCGAGGGGACAAGGATGAAGATGACGTTTTCGAGGATGGCTTTGTTGCGGGTGGACTCCTGGGTTATTAAACGATGGGCGAACTCGACGGCGGTGTGTGTAGAGGCGACTTCAGTGGAGTGAATGGAGCAGGTGATCATCACGACGGTCTTGCCATCCGCAATGAGCTTGGATGCTTCGGCCTCGGTGTTCTGGCGCGGGTCGGCCAGCTTTTTCTGGATGTGCTGGTAATGATCGAGCTGCTTGAGCGTGGCGGGGCTGGAGATCCAAGCGGCGATGAAAGGACGGCCCATGGTGGACTTGCCGAGCTCACGCACGCGAATGCGGTCACTGGACTTTTCGAGGGCCTGGAAGTAGGTGACCACTTTTTCCCATGGAATGAGCTTGCGGTCCTCGCCCATGCGCTGGCCGAAGTGCGACTCGGGGGTGGGGACGGCGGACCAGGCTGTGGCGGCGAAAGTCGCGGCGATGAGCGCGAACCGCGCCAGCCCGCATTTCTCCCAAGTATTGGGGCGCCTTAGGCGCATGGGCGGTTCAACTCCGTAAACAAAGCTTTGTACCAGCGCAGAAAAACGTTCGGGCTCCTTGCTCTCCTGGGCCTCGCACAAAAGATAGCGCTCATATTTGGCCTGCCGCAAGAGCGTGAACAGCTCGCGGTATGGGTAGGGGCCGGCGAGCTCATTGATGTGCACGTTACGGATCCATCGCTTGAGCAACTCAAAGCTGGGTTTGATGCTGCCGTTGACCAGGTCTGTAGGATTCGAATTCCAACAGAGGCCGACGTTTGAGTGATTGGCGGCGCGCATGATGGCGGCCGATGCGGGCGGGTTCTGTGTGTCGCGTCCGTGCACCTCCATCCAGATCTGGACGCCCTTGCCCTCGCCGTATTGGCCGAGTTCACGCAGCGCGGCGCCGATGTTGGCGAAGGTGGTTTCCGGCGGGACCTCCTTGGGAAGACCGTTGGGACGGACCTTGATGCCCCAGGCTCCGGTATCGTGGGCGAGGTCAATGAAGGTCTTGGCGGTCTCGATGTGCTGGCGGCGCACGGCCGCGTCGGGCGATTGAAACTCGGCGACGGTGCCGTAGCTGAGCAGACGTACTTTGCTGCGCTCGAAGCGATGGCGGATGCGTTCGCGTTCCGGAGCGGTGATGGACGGCTCGACGCCGTGCTTGTGCCCGGTGCGCAGTTCGACGGCTTCGAAGCCGGCCTCTTCGAGTTTGGCGATGAGGGTCTCGACATCCCAGTCTTTGAGAATGTTGTATGTGACAGCGCCTAGTAACATAGCTTTCTCCTTTAAGTAAGCGAAATCCTATGGTATCAAGTCAATCATCCGGGCGACCTCTTCGGGTGAGATATAAAAATGGGGAGAAGTTCGGACCCAGCCCTGGCGCGGGGCGGTGATGATCCCGGCGCCGCGGAGTGTCTTGACGATGAGGCGGCTGTCCAGCCCGGCCTTGCGGAAGCTGACGATGCCGGAGCCGTTGGCCGGGGTGCGCGGCGTGGAGAGCACATATCCCTTGGCTGTGACGGATGCGGCGATTTGAGTGGCCAGGGCATCGACGGCTGGAGTGATGTTGTGAATGCCGGTCTGGTTGAGATAGTGGATGGAGGCGCGCAGGCCGAAGATACCGATGGTATTGAGGGTACCGCACTCGTAGCGGCCGGCGTCGGGGCGCAGGGTCATGTCGCGGGAGGCGTAGTCGGCGTAGGCGGCGACGTTGGTCCAGCCGAACTCGACCGGGACCAGTTCGTTTTGCAACTCCTTATGCACGTAGAGGATACCGCAACCTTCGGGACCGAGGAGCCACTTGTGCCCGTCGGCGGCGAGAGCGTGTATGCGGGCTGCGCGGACGTCGATGGGATAGGCTCCAAGCCCCTGAATGGCATCAACAAAGTAGAGGCAATCACGGCGGTGGCAGATCTCGCCGATGGCTTGGAGGTCGACGCGATGTCCAGTGAGGTAGTTGACGTGGCTGATAGCGAGGAGCCGCGCGCCTTGAGCGGCGCGGTCTATCACGTCCAGCCCGTCGTGGATGGAGAGCCACCGGACATCCACTCCCTTATCCGCCAGCCTTAACCATGGGTAGTAGTTAGCGGGGAACTCCTCGCGGAAGGCGACCACGGCGTGGCCTGGCTTCCAGTCCAGCCCCAAGGCAACGGTGGCAATGCCTTCGGAGGTGTTCTTGACGATGGCGATCTCGTCGCGATGGGCGTTGATGAGGCGCGCGGCTGCAACGCGGAGGCCCTCGTAGGCATCGAGCCATGTGTCGTAGTGCAGGGAGCCGAAGCGGCAGGCATCGTCAGCGAGGTGGGCCATGGCGTCCGCGGCTGGTTTTGCGAGCGGGGCGACCGCTGCATGATTAAGATAAATAAGGTTTTGCGTGACCGGGAACTGGTCGCGGTGGCTCTTCCAGAGAGAAAGATTCTCGAAACCCATCTCGTTAATTGTACGTCGTAGGAAGAAGGAAGATCTGGTCTTTTATCGATCTGGCCGTATAATAAGACCAGGACGGTTCCACGAAGGGAGACGCCGAATGAATGGTACGGTGATGAGCACCTTAAAGCAGATGACCTCGGTCGCGATGGTCGCTGTGCTCTTGCTCCCGGTTGGCGCGTTTGCCAAGGACAAGAAGAAAGATCCGGACGAGATCGGCAATCGCGATGTCGGCAAGGGGATCAACCTTTACTCGCTCGAGAAAGAGATCGGGATGGGGAAAGCTCTGGCGCAGGATATCGAGCGGCAGGCCAAGATCGTGGATGATCCGGTGATTGCCGAGTACGTCAACCGTGTGGGTCAGAACCTGGTGCGGAATTCGGATGTAAAGGTTCCGGTCACCATCAAGGTGATCGACAGCGAAGAGGTGAATGCCTTCGCGCTTCCGGGCGGGTTCTTCTTTGTACACACGGGGCTGGTGTTGCGCGCGGAAACGGAAGCGGAACTGGCCGGTGTGATGGCGCACGAGATTGCGCACATCGCGGCGCGGCACGGGACGCGGCAGGCCTCGCGCGGACAGATTGCGAACCTGGCCACGATCCCATTGATCTTCATGGGCGGCTGGGCCGGTTACGGGATTCGGCAGGCGGCCAGTGTTCTGGTGCCGCTGGGATTCCTCTCCTTCTCTCGCGGCTTTGAATCCGAAGCGGACCTGCTGGGGCTGCAGTATCTCTACAAGGCCGGCTACGATCCAACCGCATTCGTAGACTTCTTTGAAAAACTGCAATCGGATGAGAAGCGCAAGCCGGGCACGATGGCGAAGGTTTTCTCTTCGCACCCGCTCACCGATGACCGCATCAAGAATTCGCAGAAGAACATTCAAGAGATCCTGGAGTCCAAGCCGGAATACGTGGTGACCACGTCCGAGTTCAACGACGTCAAGCTGCGCTTGACATCCCTGTTGAACCGCCGCAAGGTGGACGATAAGGACGAGAACAAGCCGCGGCTGCGCAAGGCAGGCTCGGGCCGCATCGATTCCGAAGGTGAAGAAAAGCCCAAGGCCGAAGACGAAGAAGAGCGGCCTACGCTGAAACGCCGCAACTGATTTCTCCCGTGTGCAAAGGGCGCGGACCGCAAACCGCGCCGAACGCTAGAGAAAGGCCCGATGCCGAGGAAGCGGCATCGGGCTTTAATTTGTGTACTCATGAGGCGACAGAATCGCCAGGCCGTGCCAGCGCAGCCGGTTAATCAACCAAGCGGTGCAGCACACCATGGGAGGCGGGGGTTTCCTTCAATTACTTAGCCGCATCGCCTTTGGGTAGGAAGTTCTCCATCACCCAGATTCGATGATCGAACTCACTCGTTCGATTCCAAGAGCCGCGTTACCAGCGGGCAGTTCGGCCAGCGATTTCGACTCTGGTAGCACACTTCACTTTCCTGAAACGTAGCGGTGAGGCAGACTACGTGGCTAAGGCTCTCGCGAGCAAAGAATTGCACGATCTTCTCGACGCTCGAAAGAAATCATTCTGGTGGAAGGCTGGCCGTTACGACGTGATGCTCAAGCTGAGTTCACCAAACAAATTCGAGCTGACTCATTCCCGGTTCACGTTCGATTTGACTTCAATCGACGTCGACCAGCTTCGACAGAACGTTGAGACGCTGAAAACGGAAATGCAGAATGTGATTCAGTCCAACTTGCCTGATTTCCAAGCGCAACCTGCCAATTGGAACTGAGCAAACGTTAACGTTCAGAAGACGTGAGCAGCCTAACGAAGCCGCTGGAGGCGACTGCCAAAAACGGGCCGCGCCTGAGCGCCCCGGCCGTTAGGCCGCCCGTCGATTTAACGTACCACCGCGGCGGCTTGCAGGGCACAGCCGGTAGTTCGACTGGTCCCGGTGGATCTTCGTTTCTACCTCGATCCCGCAACGGGTCAACCGCACATCAGGAACCAAGACGTGGACGAGGAAGAAGTTGAGGAGGTCTTGACGAACCCGGGAGAAGATCGTCCGGGGTGAGACGGCTCCAGAATAGCGATTGGCCAGACGGGGATCGGTCGACGGGGCGTTGAAAGCGGATTTGGGGGCCTATATTTAGCCTAAAAAGCGCGGCGGCGGTTGATGCCCAAGCCGTTAGCCCGCAGATGGAAGGGGCAGTGCAAGAGACATGGAAACCGTTCTTCGCTGGCATCCGGAGAAGGCCCGCTCGAACCTGCGGAAGCACGGCATCACCTTCGAAGAGGCCGCCTCGGTATTTCGAGAAACCCTCTCTGTGACCATCAGCGATCCGTAACATTCAACGGAAGAGGATCGTTTCGTAACCATTGGGCGGTCCGGAGCATTGCGCCCCGCTCAAGATCTGCTACAATAAAACTTCCGTCCTCTGGGCCGGACTCTGCAAGTTTTGTAAGGAATCACCTTGGGAGGTGGACGCCGGGTGGAAACGCCCGCGAGTGTCCGCCGTTTGGACCAGTCACTATATGGCACGTAAACCTGGAAAGAATTATTCCGCCGCCGCGCGTCTGATCGAAGCACGGCCCTACCCGCTGGAAGAAGCTGTACCGCTTGCCCAGAAAATCAAGTTTGCCAAGTTTGACGAGACCGTTGAGGTGCACATGCGCCTTGGCGTTGACCCGAAACATGCCGACCAGATGGTGCGCGGCACCGTCGTGCTGCCCAATGGGCTCGGTAAAAAGATTCGTGTGCTGGTCATCGCCGGCGCTGACAAGTATCAGGAAGCCAAGGATGCCGGTGCCGACTTCGTCGGTGGCGAGGACATGGTGCAGAAGATCCAGACTGAAAACTGGACCGACTTCGATGCTGTGATCTCCACCCCGGACATGATGCGTTCGGTGGGCAAACTCGGAAAGGTGCTCGGGCCGCGTGGACTCATGCCCAATCCGAAAACCGGAACTGTGACCGCGGATGTGGTCAAGGCGATTCAGGAAATCAAGGCTGGCAAGGTGGAGTTCCGTGTCGACAAGACCGGCGTCATTCACGCTCCGGTGGGAAAGGTGAGCTTTGCCCCGGACAAGCTGCTGGAGAACGCAAGCGCGCTGATACAGGCCGTCGTCAAAGCCAAGCCCCCGGCCGCCAAAGGCAAATATGTAAGGAGCGCCACGGTCTGCTCCACCATGGGCCCGGGCATTGGCCTCGATGTGACCTCCTACAACCAGAGGGTGGTCTAGTCCGCCCTGCGAGGGACCCGCAATAGAGTGGAGTCATCATGAAAAAGAAATCGGAAAAGAAAAAAGACATCGGGATTCTCGAGAAGATCCTTGCCTCGATGCCTCACATGATTCTGGCCAGCTATGAGAGGCTCACCGTGCAGCAGGACTTTGAACTGCGCAAGGCGATTCGCGCCGCCGGCGGCGGCTATCGTGTCATCAAGAATACGCTCGCTGAAAAAGCCGGCGCCGGCACGCCAGCCGAGCCGCTCACCAGCAAGCTGGTTGGCATGAACTCGGTGGCCTACACCGATACCGATCCGGTCGCCTTAGCCAAAGCACTCACTGCCTTCGCTAAAACCAATCCCGCTTTTAAGTTCAAGGCCGGGTTGGTGGAGGGAACGGTTTTCGATGTCGCCTCCATCGAGGCGCTCGCCAAAATGCCATCGCGCGAAGGCGTCCTGGCGCAGTTGCTGTACGTAATCAATGCCCCGGCGCAGCGGTTGGTAATGGCCATCAATGGCGTCGGCCGCAATCTGGCCGTCGTCGTGGACCAGGGCGTGAAAGAGAACAAGTTTTCCGCGTAGCCGGTAGCGGCGAGCGGGTCCGGCTCGCGCCGGGCAAAGATCGAGCTAATGAATTTTAGGAGTGAATAGAAGGTTATGGCGGATATCAACGTAATTGCAGATCAGATTCAGGGCTTGACCCTGCTTGAGGCTTCCCAGCTTGTGAAGTTGCTGGAGGAGAAGCTTGGCGTTTCCGCGGCTGCCGCTTCGGTTGCCGTGGCTGCTCCGGCAGGCGCTGCTGCTCCGGCGGCTGAGGAGAAGACCGAGTTCAATGTCATTCTCACCGTTGTTGGCAGCAACAAGATCAACGTCATCAAAACGGTTCGCGAAGTCACCAGCCTCGGCCTCAAAGAAGCCAAGGATTTGGTGGACGGCGCGCCGAAGCCGATCAAGGAAGGCGTCAATAAGGACGAAGCCGAGTCCATCAAGAAGAAGTTCACTGAAGCCGGCGCCACTGTCGAGATTAAGTAGCACGGCCACCGGGCGCAGTGCGAACCTTCCAGCTCCCCCGGCCGCTTACCCGCGGCTGGGGGTGGCTATTTGACGCCGCCCTTGGCGTTTGTTACACTTATATTGCTTTCGGCCGGAGACGTACTCGGAAACTTGCGCACGTGAACCTCTTTTCTTCCTCGTCTTGTTGCAGCAGGCCGCAGTGTGCCTGTAGCTGTAATAGGACTATTGTGTCTGGCGCCCCGCCAAGGGCCGGTCTTACACGGTCTCTGTCTCGCTATACGTGTGTCTCCCCTGCCCGGCCGTGCCGTTGCCTGGGCCACCGTTGCATGAGCAATGGTTTAGGCTCTTGTTCGGATACGCCCTGTTGAAGTTGGGCTTGCTGGTTTAGGGCGAGCCCTGCTGGGCGCCCTTCAATTGTTCCGGCTCTTAGACGAGCCGCTCGGCCATTTTTAGGAGTGGAAATGCAGAACCCATCGATCGGTCCCATCCGCCAACGAATTGATTTTTCGAAAATTAAGACCTCGATCCCAATTCCGAACCTGATCGAGGTTCAGAAGAAGTCCTATCAGCGATTTCTCCAAATGGACCTTCTTCCCAATGAGCGGGAAGACCTCGGTCTGCAAAGCGTATTCAATTCGGTTTTCCCCATCAACGATTTCCGCGGCCTCTCCCAACTCGACTTTGTCGACTACTCCATCGGCAACTGGGATTGCAAGTGCGGATCGCTCAAGGGGCTCCATCATCTCCGTTCCACCTGCAAGGCGTGCGGTGCATCCATTCAAACCGATGCCTTTTACGCCGGCGAAGTGCTCTGCTCCAAGTGCGGCACTTTTAACCGCAACATAGTCACCTTTTGCAACCGCTGCGGCGACCCCGTGGGCCTGCAGTTGAAGTACGACGTGTCGGAGTGCGAAGAGCGCGGCATGACCTACGCGGCTCCGCTGAAGGTCACCATCAGGCTGACTGTTTACGACAAAGACGCAGAAACGGGCAACAAGTCGATTCGCGATATCAAGGAGCAGGAGGTCTTTTTCGGCGAGGTTCCGTTGATGACCGAGAACGGCACCTTCATCATCAATGGCACCGAACGCGTCATCGTCAGCCAGTTGCACCGCAGTCCCGGCGCTTTCTTTGAACGCGTCGCGGCCCAGGGCTACTTCCTTGGCAAAATCATTCCCTACCGCGGCAGTTGGGTCGAGTTTGAATACGACACCAAGAACCTGCTCCACGTCCGGATTGACAGGAAACGCAAATTCTACGGGACTGTGTTCCTGCGCGCCCTCGGCCTCAAGACCGATTCCGATATCATTCACGCTTTTTATAAGGTGAGCCAGATCGGCGTGAAGGGCGCAAAGCTGCATTGGAAGTTGAGCGACAGTCTCATCGGCCTCAAGCTCTCCCATGCCATCAGCAAGGGCGGCGAAACCATCGTTACCCAGGGCAAGAAGATCACCAACAACGTCTATAAAGATCTGCTGAAGGCCAAGGTGGATCACGTGGAGGTGGCCTCCAACGATCTGGAAGGCGCATTCATCGCCACCGACGTCGTCGATATGTCCACCGGCGAAATCCTCGTCGAGGCCAATCAGGAACTCAAGCAGGATACGATCGGAAAAATTGTGGAAGCCGGTATCGCCTCCTTTGACATCTTCTTCCCGGATCGCGATGACGTCGGCAACGTCATCTCCAGCACGCTCCGCAAGGACACCGTCAAAACCCAGAACGACGCGCTGCTCGAGATCTACCGCAAGCTCCGTCCGGGCGATCCGCCCACCGTCGACACAGCCACGCAGTTGTTCAACGGCATGTTCTTTGATCCGCGCAAGTACGACTTTTCGCGCGTGGGCCGCATGAAGTTCAATATCAAATTGCACGATGCGGCCGACTATGCCCCGTCCGGCTGGGTGGAAAGGCAGACCGGGAAAAAAGGCTCGGTCAATCCACTGGACCGCCGCACCCTCGATCAAAGCGATTTCATTCAAACCATCACCTACCTGCTCAAGCTCCGCCGCTACGCCGGCCAGCCCGACTCCGCCTATCGCGTGGATGACATCGATCACCTGGGCAACCGCCGCGTTCGCGCCGTGGGCGAGCTGCTGGAAAATCAGTTCCGCATCGGCCTGGTGCGCATGGAGCGCGCCATCAAGGAGAAGATGTCGGTGTACCAGGAAATGTCCACGGCGATGCCGCATGACCTGGTCAACGCCAAACCCGTGATGGCCGCGATCCGCGAATTTTTCGGCTCCAGCCAGCTTTCGCAGTTCATGGATCAGACCAATCCGCTGTCCGAGATTACGCACAAGCGGCGTCTGTCCGCGCTGGGACCAGGCGGGCTGTCGCGCGAGCGCGCCGGATTCGAAGTCCGCGACGTTCACCCCACTCATTACGGACGCATCTGCCCTATTGAGACGCCGGAGGGCCCCAACATCGGCCTCATCTCCTCGTTGAGCTGCTTTGCCCGCATTAACGACTATGGGTTCATCGAGAGCCCCTACCGGCGCATCGTCAAGGCCGGCGTGATTGAGGAAGTCAAGATTCTCAACCCCGGCGACACCAGCTATAAAGTGGGTGACGTAATTACCTTAACCGCCGCCGAAAAAGCCAATCGCGATCTCAGCGCCAAGAAACAGGCCGCTGAATTCGAGCCTCATTGCGAGTACCTGTCGGCGTGGGAAGAGGACCGTTACATCATCGCCCAGGCCAATGTGGAACTGGACAAGT
The DNA here is from genome assembly GCA_016650235.1 of Terriglobia bacterium. Lineage (GTDB taxonomy): Bacteria > Acidobacteriota > Terriglobia > Bryobacterales > Bryobacteraceae > VFZE01. The sequence continues at coordinate 54,751 of JAENWC010000140.1, read as the reverse complement.
CGGGCCACATCGTAAAAGATCTGATCAATGCCAGGCAGGCCGGCAACTTCGTGCTCAAGGAGCGCGAAGAGATCGAGTTCATGGACGTCAGTCCCAAACAACTGGTTTCGGTGGCGGCCTCCCTCATTCCGTTCCTGGAAAACGACGACGCCAACCGCGCCCTGATGGGTTCCAACATGCAACGGCAGGCCGTGCCTCTGCTGCGCGCCGAGGCTCCCTTTGTCGGGACCGGCATGGAACGGGTTACGGCGCGCGATTCCGGCGCCGTGGTCATCTGCAAACGCGGCGGAGTGGTGGACTCGGTGGATTCCGAACGCATCATCGTGCGCGTGGAAGGCAATGCCCACGAGGGTCAAATGTCGCGCGAGGTGGGCGCGGACATTTATACGATGACCAAGTTCAAGCGGTCCAACCAGAATACCTGTATCACGCAAAAGCCCATCGTCCAAAAGGGCGAGCGCGTGCACAAGGGTCACGTTCTGGCGGACGGACCGTGCACCGATAACGGCGAACTTGCCCTCGGCCGCAACGTTCTGGTCGCCTTCATGCCCTGGCGCGGCTACAACTTCGAGGACGCCATCGTCGTCAGCGAAAAGCTGGTCAAGGATGACTACTACACCTCCATCCATATCGAAGAGTTCGAAATCGAAGGACGCGATACCAAGCTCGGTCCGGAAGAGATCACTCGCGATATCCCCAACATCGCCGAAACCTTCCTGCGCAATCTGGACGAAAGCGGCATCATCCGCGTGGGCGCTTCGGTAAAGCCAGGCGACATCCTGGTGGGCAAGGTCACGCCCAAAGGCGAAACGCAGCTTACGCCGGAGGAAAAACTCCTCCGGGCCATTTTCGGGGAGAAGGCGGGTGACGTAAAAGACGCCTCCCTCTACTGCCCTCCCGGCATCGAAGGCATTGTCGTGGATTGCAAAGTCTTTTCACGCAAGGGCGCCGAATTAGACGAACGGTCCCGCGCTATTCTGGAGCAACAGATCGTACGGCTGCACCGCAACATGGACGACGAAAAACGCATCCTCAGCGATGAGCGGTCCAAACGTCTCATGGTTCTGATGGAAGGCGAGGTTCTGCAGGCGGACCTGCACGACGAAAAAACCAACAAGAAACTGCTTAGTAAAGGCGCAGACATCACGCGCGATGTGGTGGAGAAACTCCGCGCCCGGGACCTCAAGCGTATGCGCCTGAAGGGCAAGGACCCGCGCCTCCACGAGCAAGTGGACGAGATCGAGGAAATGACCTCCCGGCAAATCGCCGTCCTCGAAAAAATCACCGAGGAAAAAATCGCCAAGCTCAAGAAGGGCGACGAACTGCCCCCCGGCGTCATCAAGATGGTCAAGGTCTACATTGCCATGAAGCGCAAGCTTTCGGTCGGCGACAAGATGGCCGGCCGCCATGGCAACAAGGGTGTCATTGCGCGCATCGTTCCGGATGAGGACATGCCGTATCTGCCCGATGGCACCCCCGTCGAGATCGTCCTCAATCCGCTCGGCGTGCCTTCCCGTATGAACGTCGGCCAGATTCTCGAAACCCACCTTGGCTGGGCCGCCAAGGCTCTTGGCCTCAACTTCGCCACGCCGGTTTTCGACGGCGCCACCGAGGCCGATATCAAGCGCCAGCTCACCGAAGCCGGCCTGCCCACATCGGGCAAAATCATGTTGCATGACGGCATGAGCGGCATGTTGTTTGAGCAGCCGGTTACCGTCGGCTACATCTACATGCTCAAGCTCTCGCACCTGGTGGACGACAAGATCCACGCCCGCTCCATCGGCCCCTATTCACTCATCACCCAGCAGCCGCTCGGCGGCAAGGCCCAGTTCGGCGGACAGCGCTTCGGCGAAATGGAAGTCTGGGCGCTGGAGGCCTACGGCGCGGCCTATGTGCTGCAGGAACTGCTCACCGCAAAATCGGACGACGTCTACGGGCGCGCCAAAATCTACGAAGCCATTGTCAAAGGCGAGGCAGCGGCGGAGCCCGGAGTTCCCGAATCGTTCAACGTTCTCATTCGCGAACTCCAATCGTTGTGTCTGGACGTCGAGCTCATGAAGAGCCCGACCGAACAGTTGGATACCGCGCTGGCCGCGGATTAGTCAAACCCTTTGTCAAAGCCAGGGAGGCATTATGTATCGATCTTCACCTTACGATAGAGCGAACCACGTCGCCGATTTTGACTCCATCCGCATCTCGCTGGCCTCTCCGGAGAAAATCCGGTCCTGGTCCCATGGCGAGGTAACCAAGCCGGAGACCATCAACTACCGCACCTTCAAGCCGGAACGGGACGGCCTCTTCTGCGCCCGAATCTTCGGACCGGTGGCGGATTGGGAATGCCTCTGCGGCAAATACAAGCGCATGAAGCACCGCGGCGTCATTTGCGACAAATGCGGCGTCGAAGTCACCCTCACGCGTGTCCGCCGCGAGCGCCTCGGCCACGTCGAACTGGCCAGTCCCTGCTCCCACGTCTGGTTCTTCAAAGGACTCCCCAGCCGCATCGGCTATCTGCTCGACATCACGCTCCGCGACCTGGAACGCGTGCTCTACTTTGAAGCCTATGTCGTCGTCGATCCCGGCGAAGTGGCCGAACTAACGCGCGGCGATATTCTCCCGGACGACCGCAAGCGCGCCCTCGATGAGGAGCATCGCGGCAAGTACGTGGCCATGATGGGCGCCGAAGGCATCAAGGAACTTCTCAAGAAGATCGACACCGAGTCGCTCAGTCTCGAAATCCGCGAGAAGATGAAGACCGAAATGTCGCAGCAGAAGAAGCTCAAGTTCGCCAAGCGCCTGCGCGTGGTGGAAAGCTTCCGCAAGTCCGGCAATAAGCCGCAGTGGATGATTCTCGACGTCCTGCCGGTCATTCCGCCCGAGTTGCGTCCGCTGGTGCCGCTCGATGGCGGCCGCTTTGCCACCTCCGATCTCAACGATCTCTATCGCCGCGTCATCAATCGTAACAACCGCCTCAAAAAGCTCATGGAGCTGCACGCTCCCGATGTCATCGTGCGCAATGAGAAGCGCATGCTGCAAGAGGCTGTCGACGCCTTGTTTGACAACGGCCGCCGCGGGCGCGTCCTGCGTGGAGCCAACAACCGTCCGCTCAAGTCCCTGTCCGATACCCTTAAAGGCAAGCAGGGCCGCTTCCGCCAGAACCTTCTCGGCAAGCGCGTGGACTACTCGGGCCGTTCGGTCATCGTCGTGGGCCCGGAACTCAAGCTCCATCAAGCCGGCCTTCCCAAGAAGATGGCCCTCGAGCTTTTCAAACCCTTCATCTACCACCGCCTCGAGCAGCGCGGCCATTGCACCACCATCAAACAGGCCAAGGAACTGGTCGAGCAGCAGGATCCGGTTGTTTGGGACATCCTCGAAGAGGTCATTCGCGACCATCCGATCCTGCTCAACCGCGCCCCCACGCTGCACCGTCTTGGCATACAGGCATTTGAGCCGGTGCTGGTGGAAGGCAAGGCCATCCGCATCCATCCGCTCGTCTGCACCGCCTTCAACGCGGACTTTGACGGCGACCAGATGGCCGTTCACATTCCCCTGTCTCCGGAAGCCCAGATTGAAGCCTCCACCCTCATGCTGGCCTCCAACAATATTCTTTCCCCGGCCCACGGCGCTCCCATCACTGTGCCCACCCAGGACATGGTGCTCGGCCTTTACTACCTCACCAAGTCGCGCAAAGGCGCCAAAGGCGAGGGCCGCACATTTGCTTCCACCGACGATGTTCTCATCGCGCTCGAAATGGGCGAAGTCGAAACGCTCTCCGCCATCAAGCTCCGCCACACCGGCCGCGTCATCGATCTGGCTAAGTCCTTCGACAGCCAGGATCTGCTGCACGCCGAACCGATCGAATACAACAAGCAGTACATGGACACCACCGTTGGCCGCGTGATTTTCAATGACGCCATGCCGGAGGAGATGGCCTTCATCAACGGTCTTCTGAAAAAGAAAGGCCTCACCCAACTGGTGCAGTACTGCTATCTCAATTTCGGCCTGCAGGTCACCGTCCATATGCTCGACGAGGTCAAGCAGCTCGGATTCCTCTACGCCACCCGCGCCGGCATCTCCATCGGCATTGATGACATGGTGGTCCCCTCCAACAAGGGAGCTTTAGTCAAAGACGCCGAAAAGCAGGTCATGGAAGTCCAGGCGCAGTATCAGGAAGGCGCCATCACGCACGGCGAACGCTACAACAAAATCGTCGAAATCTGGTCCAAGGTCACCGAACGCGTTTCTGAGGAAATGTTCAAGAAGATGGAAGAGGATGATCTTTCCGGCGCCTACCTCAACCCCATCTACATCATGGCCGACTCGGGCGCGCGCGGTTCGCGCCAGCAGATTCGCCAGCTCTCCGGCATGCGCGGCCTGATGGCCAAGCCATCCGGCGAAATCATTGAAACCCCCATCACCGCCAATTTCCGTGAAGGCTTGAACGTGCTGCAGTACTTCATCTCCACGCACGGAGCCCGCAAAGGTTTGGCCGATACGGCGCTCAAGACGGCCGACTCCGGCTACCTCACGCGCCGCCTGGTGGACGTGGCACAGGACGTCATCATCTCGGAGGCCAACTGCGGCACCGCCGAAGGCATTGAAGTGGAAGCCATCACGGAAGCCGGCGAAACCATCGAGCGCCTGTCGGACCGCATCATCGGCCGCGTTGCGCTTGAGGACGTGATTGACTACGAGGGCAATGTCATCGTTGGCATCAACAAGGAGATCACCGAGGATCTGGCCTCGCAAACCGAAAAGGCCGGCATTGAGCGTGTCAAGATCCGCTCCGTGCTCACCTGTGAATCCCGTCGCGGCGTTTGCGAACTCTGCTATGGCCGCAACCTGGCCACCGGCCGCCTGGTGGAACGCGGGGAAGCTGTCGGCGTGATCGCCGCGCAGTCGATTGGTGAGCCCGGTACGCAGCTCACCATGCGTACCTTCCACATCGGAGGCACCGCGACGCGAATCGCCGAGCAGTCCACTCAGGACGCCAAGAGCGCCGGTTTTGCCAAGTACATCGGCATCAACACCGTCCTCAATGCCAAGGGCAACATCATTGCCATGAACCGCAACGGCATCTTCGCCATCGTCGATGATAAAGGCCGTGAGCGGGAACGCTACCCGGTCGTCTACGGCGCGCACATCCTCTACCCGGAAGGCGCTCCTATCAAGGCCAATGCGGTCCTGCTGGAATGGGACCCATACACCTTCTCCATCCTCACCGAAGTCAGCGGTGTGGTGAAGTTCAAGGATATGCAGGAAGGGATTACGCTGCAGGAGCAGGTGGACGAGGTCACCGGGATGAGCCAGTGGGTCGTCATCGACTCGCCGGACGAAAAACGCCTTCCCTCGGTGGTCGTGCACCCGACCGGGTCTCACGCCAGGACCGAAGAGAAGCGGTACCTCATGCCCACCCATGCGCACATGATGGTGACCGATGGCGAAGAGATGCACGCCGGCGACGTCATCGCGAAGATCCCCCGCGCCACCACTAAGACCAAGGACATCACCGGAGGTCTTCCTCGCGTGGTGGAACTGTTTGAAGCGCGCAAGCCGCGCGAGACCGCCATCATTGCCGAGATCAACGGCGTGGTCAAGTACGGCGAGATCAGCAAAGGCTACCGCAAGATCCATGTCACCGGCGATGACGGCGAGCAGCGCGAATACTCGCTGCCGCGCGGCGTCCATATCCGCGTCCAGGAAGGCGAGCGCGTCATCGCCGGCGAGCCTCTCATGGATGGCCCGCTCAACCCGCACGACATCCTTCGCGTCAAGGGACCCAAGGAGCTGCAAAAGTACCTCGTCAATGAAGTCCAGGAGGTCTACCGCCTCCAGGGTGTCAACATCAATGACAAGCATCTCGAAGTCATCTCGCGGCAGATGATGCGTTGGATTAGGATCACTGATATCGGCGAGACCGAGTTTCTCCCCGAAGAGGTCGTGGACCGCTTCAAGTTCCGTCGGGAAAACGAACGCGCTCTGGCCGAAGGCGCCACGCCCGCGCAAGGCGTCGCCATCCTGCTCGGCATCACCAAGGCTTCGCTTTCCACCGATAGTTTCATCTCGGCGGCCAGCTTCCAGGAGACCACCCGCGTGCTCACCGAGGCCGCCATCAACGGCAAAGTCGATTATCTCCGCGGTCTCAAGGAGAACGTCATCATGGGACGCTTGGTACCGGCCGGCACTGGTATGGATTACTACCGCCAGGTCCGCATCGCCGGCGAGGACATCGTCGAAGAAGAACTGCTGCCGGAGGCCGAAGCCGCGCTGGCCGAATCCATCCCGGGCTACGACGAAGAGGCTCGCACCATCTTCGCCGGCGGTCTTCCCGAAATACCCGCCGAAGACGCGCTGGGCGACCTTGAGTAACCCCTGCACTCCACTATGATGGAGTGCAATGCGAATTAAATTAGTCACCCTCTTCGGAATGCTCCTGGCATACGGGGCCCTGCGCAGCCAGGCCCCGCCCGCCTCATCGGCGCGAATCGACGTCAGCACCCAACTCCCCAATGGCCCGCGCATGCCGGCCCGCATTTACCTGTTCAAGGACAATCAGCCTTTCCGCCTCCAACCCGTCCAGGCCACGCTCCCCATCAAGAGCGACCTGTTCTATCGCGACCGGCTGTGGATGGACGGTTCGAGTCCCGATGTGCTTGAGGTGATCTGCAACGACGAGTATCACTACTTCCTCCTCAAAGGAGCAGCCACGTTCCATCTGCCGCCGGGCAAGTATCGCATGGAGGCCTACCGCGGGTTCTTCTACACTCCGGCCAAACAAGAGTTCGAGGTCAAGGCGGATCAAACCCTGCCGGTGAGTCTCACTCTGCAATCCTGGGATGGCGCGAACCCCGGCGATTGGATTTCAGCCGACGATCATATCCATCTCACGCGAACCCCGCGCGAGAACTCTGTGTACTCGGCGTGGCTTGAGGCCGAGGATTTGAACATCGCGCACTTCCTCGCCCTACAGCGCAAGTCCGATGCCGCATCCCAATACGCTTTCGGACGCGCGGGCCAATTCCAGCAACGCGGCTACACCATTCGCAGCGGGCAGGAGACGCGCAACCAGCGCTTCGGCCACATCCTCATGCTCGGCGCGGACAAGCTCGTGCGTCCCATGAGCACGGGCGCCGAACTGGCCAACACTCCCGAGGACTATCCGTTCCACTCGCTGCTGTTCGACCTGGCCCGCAGCGCCGGCGCATTGACCGGCTACGCCCACTTCCGCGAGCGCCCGCGCAACACCACCCTCTACATGGACCTCGCGCTGGGTAAACTGCAATTCATCGAGCTGTTTCAGTTCGGAGTGCTGACCGTCGAGCCGTGGTATGAGCTGTTGAACGCCGGGTTCAAGCTGGCCCCGATGGCGGGCAGCGACTTTCCGGTCTACGTGCAAAGGTTGAAGCCGTATCCGCGTTGGGTGCCGCTGTTTGGACCAGAGCGGGCGATGGTCAAGGCCAAGGCGGGCGAGGATCCCTTTGCAGCCTGGGCCGCCGGCGTGCGCGAAGGCCGCGTGATGGTGTCCAATGGCCCGGTGGTGGAGATTGAAATCGAGGCTGGACGCGTCAAGGCGAAGGCGGCCTTCTGGCGTCCGCTGCTCGAACTCGAGATCATTCGCAACGGGATGATGGTGGCGCGTGTGAACGGATCGGGTACAACCAAGCTCGAAGCCGCCGTGCCCACCATGGAAGGAGAGAATGCCTGGTACGCGGCACGCGTGCAGGCCCGGCGCGAAGAAGGTGAGCCGGAAATCCAGGCTCATACCAGTCCCGTGTATGTGGGCCAGCGCGCCATTCAAAAGGATGTCAGGCGCGCCATCGCCGCGGCCTGGGAAGCGGAACTGAGCCGGTATCGCCAGCTAGGGTTGGTATTTGCCAGGCCGGAACACCAGCGCGAGTTCTTCGATGCCGGAGAACGGGCGCTGGCCGAACTGCGAAGGCCCTGACCTCCCTCAGTCTCCCGCTGGGAGAAAGTAGGCGTCCGGCCCGGCAATCTTGTAGAGCGCGCGGTCAAACGTAACCAGACTCAACCCGGCCGTTCAGGCAAACGCCGCCAGATACGCATCCGGCCGGTCCCTCGATGAGCGCTGCGCCTTTGCGGTAAGGTTCCGAAACGCATAGTCAATGCCATCACTATCCGGTTCCGGATGGAGGAATACTCTCTCATCGCCGAGCATCAAGGAAATAAGATTTCATCGATCATCTGATTGGTCACCTTCGGCCCAGTTCACCGCACACGTCGCTGCCCCGGCCCGCAGCGCTTGTTCCACCAAAGCCGCCCCGGGCTCGTTTTGGAGAAAGGCGAGCATCGCTGAAGCATCGAGCACACAGGACGGCCCACCGCTCATGCGGACCGTTCGCGCCTGGCTTCGCGGCGTCTTTCCTTAGAGAGTTCCCCGGTCAGGCTTCGATGCGGCTGATTGGATTGGAACATCCCCCGGGCTTGAGAAATCCGCGCTCTGCGGACAGAGGCTTCCGCATTCGAGTAACATGCAATCGCAATGCTTCAATGCTTCGGGGACCGGCCAAAGCCCAATGGCCTCACACTACCACTGGAAACGGCCGACGATGATGTGATGCATCCGTGCGGTTCCGATGTCGGAGAAGCTCCCGCGCCCAACGCCGCCGAAGGTTCCGAAATTGGCGCGATTCGCCAGGTTGAAGGCTCCGTTGGGGTCCGCGAACTGCGGCTCCTTGGTCGGATTGTTCACATCCCAACGAATCGAGAAGATGAACCGTTCCGTAAACTTGAACTCCTTCGAAATCGAGAGCTGCGTCCAGCGCATGCCGGGAGACTCGAACGTGTTGCGGCCCAGCGTTCCTGTCGTAAACGCGGCCGGGTAGGCGAAGCCATCGAAGCTGTAATAGCGGTTTTGCGCGCTGAGCGGGAACCGGTTGGTTCCGATGTCCCAGTCCTTGATCTGCGCCTGATCGTTGGGGAGAATCTGATTGGGCCGCGCCGCGCCGGGCAGGTACCGGTTCGGGCTGCCCGCAAAGGAGACGGTTGTCGGCGGGCCGGATTGGTAGGTCTGTGTTAAGGCGAAGTCCCAGTTGCCCAGGACCCAGTTACTCACCCCGCCGCCGTTCATCCACTTGCGGCCCTTGCCGAATGGCAGCTCGTAAGTCATCACGCCGACGAAGCGGTGCTGAATGTCGTAGTTGGCGCGCGCCTTTTCGAGTGAGCGGTTGTAGAACGTGATCCCACCGGCGCCCCCGTCGTCATCCGCGTTACTGATGGTCCGACCGAACTGATAGAACGAATTCAACGTCAGCCCCTGCGCATAGCGGCGCTCAAACCGCAGCATGCCACTGTGATGCGTGTTGTGGCCATAGTTGGAGTAGTGCTGGATGGCGCCAAACTGGGTGTAAGGTTTGTAATTCTGCACAGCCTGAAAAACCTGATTCAGAACATTTGTATCGTTCGAAATGTTAAGCGGCACGACGTTCATATCCCAGTTGTTGAGCAGGCCGACCCCGGAGGAACCCTGATACAAGGCCTCCACCAGCCAACTGCGCGATAGCTGGTGCTGGATACCGCCGGAAAAACTGTAGACGTAGGGGAGGCGCATGTTGGGGTCAAACCAGCCGGCGGCGCGGCCGCCGTAGTTGGTGCCCTGGAACGGCACGCTGCCGTCGGCGGCTCCGGGATAGGAGATGCTCGGCGGACCTTGCGACAAGCGGAAGGAGTGGCGCGGATCGCCGGGCGGTGCCTGGACGTTGGCCGTAGCCAGATATTCCTCGAAGTTCTGGTTGGTCCCATTGGTCATCAGGTCAATGGCGAACATACCGAAGCTGCCGCGAAAGACGGTCTTGGGCGTGATGGTCCAGGCCAATCCGAGGCGGGGCTGGAAGTTATTGAGGTCACGCTTGGCAAGGTTGCCTTTGCCATGGACGATTGCGCCCTGGCGGCCAGAGAGCGGATCGCGCACCGTGGGATCGAACTGGGACTGCTGTCCATATTTGGTGCTGAAAGGCGACTCGTAGGACCAGCGCAGACCCAGTTCCACGGTCACGTTCCGCGCCGGACGCCAGGAGTCCTGGAAGTAGAGCGAGTGCTGCCACCAGCGCGGCAGCCAAGTGGCCGCGTTCTGAGAGAAGATGCCCTGGACCACCGTACCCATCAACAGCGACGCGAAAGCATTGCCGGTGTTCGGACGGAAAGGAAACTCGGTGCCGCCCATCCGGTACTCACCGGAAGGCTGGGCGTTGGGAAGGGAATTGTAACGGGTACGAATCAACTCATATCCGACTTTGAAGGTATGCCGGTCATGCACCTTGGTGAGGTTTTCCTGGAAGGTAAAATCCTCAGAGGCCTGGCGCGATAGGCCGTCGGGGCCGAGATTACTATAGCGTCCGCCGCCTGAGTTGCGGAACTCGGGGAAGGTGAGATCGCTGACGTTGGGGATGCCAAGTTTCGCTGCCCATCCCTGGCCGTATGACTCGGGGCTAGCGGAGAATTTCCGCAAGTTGTAGCCGAGCCGTATTTCGTTGATCGTGGTGGGGCTAATGGTGTAGGAATCGGAAATGACCACGTTGCTGTGATCGATCGGCTTGATATAAACATTGCCGTAGACAACCTCCGTAAGTTCCCGCACCGGCCGTTCCTCGCTCCGATGTCTTATCAGCGAGTAACGTCCGAAGATCTTGTGATTGTTGCTGAACTGGTGATCGACCTTTCCGTCGTAGCGTGAGAAGATATAGCCGCCGAAGGCGGAGATGGTGAGATTGTTGGCCGGACCGCTGGGGGTGATGATGCCAGGATCGGTCTGCGCCCTCCACGGTTTCAAATCAATCAGCTTGCGGGCCGCGGTATCAAACAAGGACTGCGGAATCTGGTTGCCGGGAAACGGGTCGCGCACCCATACTCCGGCCTCCTGCCGCGTGGTGAGCGGGTTGTAAATCGGGAAGCCCGCACCATTAAAAGAAAAATTGCCCGCCAACATTTCGGGACTGGGAACAGTGCCGATGAAAGTTTCGTTCAGCTTTTCATAATGCTGCTGGAAGCCCGCAAACCAAAACGTCTTGTCCCGCTTGATGCGCCCGGACGCGTTGGCGCCCCATTCCTGATAAATGAAGTTGCCGGTCCGCGGCAGTTGCTCCAGATAGGAGCGGTGGATCAGCTTGCCGTTGGTGTAGCGATCCTCCACTGAACCGTGAAAATCATTGGCGCCGCTCTTGAACACCACGCTCAATAGCCCGCCGCCGGAATGCCCGAACTCCGCCGGCGTACCTGTGGTCCACATCTTGAACTCCTGGATCGAATCCAGGCTCGTAACCATCGTGCGCTGATAATCGCCCACCTGGCCCACCGCGGGCTCCTTGCCGTTCACACCATCCATCGAATACCCGATGGCGCGCTGCCGCTGGCCCACGGCATGCTGCCCGTTGATGTTCGTCATACCCGGCATGTACAGCAGCACGCGGTGCACGAACTTTTGCATCACCGGGATCTTCTGCACCAACGTGGCCTCCAGAATCTGGCCGTTGCCCGCCGACTCGGTTTCCAGCAGCGGCGCAGCACCTGAGACTTGTATCGATTCCGTTACGTTGCCCACCTGCAATTGCACATCGATGCGCGGCTGCTCGTTGATGCGCAGCACCAGCCCGCTCTGAATGTACTTCTTGAACCCGCTCGCCTCCACGGAAAGCTCATAATTGCCCGAAGTTAGGCCAGGAATATAGTAGGCGCCGACATTGTTGGTCAGCCCTTCATAAAGGAACTCGGTGCCGGTATTCCGCGCGACTACTTTGACATTAGCCACCACGGCTCCTGTCGAGTCGGTTACGGTGCCGACCACGGTGGCGGTACCCGTGGACTGCGCAAAGGTTAGAACAGCGGTCAAAGCCGCGACGAGTAAGTAGCGAAGCATAGCAACAACCTCCCATCAATTCCGCAATGCGGAAACGCTGTCCGCACTCCGGGTTGATCGATGGTAAGTCCTATTCAGCCCCACTGTCAAGGGCTCATTTCTTCCTGTCAAGGCGCGCCTTGCGCCCCACCGGACCAACCCAGCGGATTGCGGCCGCGCGTCGGGGGTGTCCTCAATCTACTGGCGGGCGAGCGAGACTCCGCGGTCCGAGCTGGTAGTTTGAACATTCACGTTGAGGGCCTGCACTTCCACCGTGGTGGTCACTTCCCCGACGGCCAGCCGGATGTCGCGCAAATCCACCCGTTCCAGCGTCGAGACGGTGACGCCTCGCTGCTCGTGCACTTCCAACCCTCGGCCACTCGGCTCCGTAAGGAGCCGCGTGGCGGCTGCAAGCGGTATTCTGAACGTGTACCTAGAAGTACACTTTCACGCCCAACACCAGACGGCGTGCATCAAGCGTCGCCGTGTACTGGCCAAAGCGCGCGTTCACTTGATTGCCCGCGGCGTCGAAGCGGCCTGTCGTATCAACAGCGCTGAAGTTTGCGTGGTTGAACGTGTTGTACGTCTCGATGCGGAACTGCAGCCGCCGCGCTTCATTGGATCCAAGCGGAATGTCCTTAACCAACGAGATGTCCCACAAGTTCACGCCAGGCAGGCGAATCAGGTCCTTGGCCGCTGTGCCGATGCCGAGTTCGCCAGCGCCCGTGGGCGGACGCACCACGCTCGTGTTGAAGTGTTTCAGGACGGTCCGTTCGCCCTTGGGAAGAACAGGATCACCCGTCAGGTTCACGCGCGAATCCACGCCGGCGCCCGATGCGCCTGTCAGGTCCGCACCGCTCACCAGGCTGTAGCCGATGCCCGACGGTGCGCCCGAGAGGAATGAAGTGATGCCCGAAAGCTGCCAGTTGTCCAGCACCCAGCGTGAGAAGGCGTTGTTCCAGCCGGTGCTCGCCTTGGGAAATTCGTAGCTGTAGTTCAGCACGAAGTTGTGCGTCCTGTCGATGTTCGCGCGGCCGTAATTCCGGACACGGAAATCGAGGAACGGATTAACGGCATCGTTGTTGCCATTCACGAAGTTCATGGCCTTCGACCAGGTCCAGGAAACCCCGAACGCAAGCCCGCGCCCGAAACGCTTGTTCAACTGCGTCTGCATCGAATGGTAGTTTGAGTTCGACGAGAACTCAGCATATTGGATGTCACCGTGTCCGCGAATAGGCCGCAGGAAATTCACCGGAAACGGGCGATTCGTTGTCGCGTCGATGGACGATGCCAGGAAGTTCGTCCCGTAATTGGTCGCGTTCAGGCTGCGGCGCTGCAGCAGGTGGCGGCCCACATTGCCCACGTAGGCGACGTCAAGAACGATGCCGGCGCCCATGTCACGCTGTACCCCGAAGCTCCAGTTATAAACCGTCGGCGGGTCGTAGTCGCGCTGAATCGAGTTCACATTGGCAGGGCTTTGGTTCAACGGTGACCGCAGCAGGTCGGCAATCGAGGAGAACACCACCTGGTTGGTGAGCACGTTTGGCGGCTGCTCCACAAAAATGATCACTTGATCGTCGTTGAAGCGGTCGAAGAAGACGCCCACCCCGCCTCGAATCGCCAGCTTGCCGTTACCGAAGATGTCGTAAGCGAAGCCAACGCGCGGCGCCAGCTTAATCGCTGGCGTATTGAGCACACGCTCGTTGTACTGCTTCATGCCCTGATAGAACGTGCCGCTTCCGGTCGCCAGTGTGCCAATGAGAGGCTCAGGCAGAAGCTGGCCTGTTGCCGGATTGCGTCCCACGCGCGCCGATGCCGGCGTCTCCCGGTACGGCTGCACCAGTTGCGGCGCCTTCGTCGCATCGTAGACGGAAGGGTCGAACACGCTCAGCGTGTCGCCGGCGCTGAAGGTCGGCTCCACCCAATAGAACCGCACCCCATAGTCCAGCGTGAATCGCCGCGTCACCTTGAAGTTGTCCTGCGCGAACCACTCGAAGTTCTTGTACCGGGCGTGGCCGTGCGGGTGGCCGTTGGATTCGCTGTAGCTATTGAAGTTGCCCATAAGCGCGTTCGAGTAGGCATAGTTGGAGTCCAGCGGGTTGTTCACGTTGCGGCCGAAATCGAATGTGCCGTTGAACGCCGTGGCGCGCGCCGCGTTACGCGATGTGCGCTCGAAATAGAAACCGAACTTCAGGTTGTGTGAGCCGTGTATCCAGCTCAGGTTGTCCGACCAGTTCCAGATGTTATTCGTGCCAAAAAAGGGGAATCGCTGTTCGATGTTCAATTGCGGTGCGCCGACCACGCCACCAAACGTCGCGTTGGGAACCAGACTCAGCGGATTCGACTGCGGGAAAAACTGCGGTAGCCCAAGTCCCAGCTTGTTCCGGTCGTTCTTGTCGATGGCCGCCTGATTGAGCGGCGACACCAGTTGCAGCGCGCGGTTCACTCCAAAAGTGAATTCATTCACTAGGTTCGGCTTGAAAGTGTGAATCAGCGTGCTCACCAGGCCCGCGCTCTGAATCGTGTAGGCGATGCCAAACTGCGGCCAGATGCCCGAGGCCAGCACGAAGTTGTAGTCACCTTTATACGCTTCATAGTCGCGAATCGCGCGGGCGTAAAAGATCGTCTTCGGCCCGATATTCCAGTCGATGCGCAGCAGGTCCTCGTCCCTCGGCTGGTCCACCTGGCTCTGAAAGACGTTGTTGAATGACCGCGTCGGATCCACGGCGTTCGGCAGCGGGAAGATGCTCAGCAGCTTCTGTCCCGACGGGTTGATCCGCGAAGCAGGAACGATGTTGCCCGGGAATGGTGTTCGATTGTTGTTCGGATCGTTGACAGCGATCAGCCGCCCGTTCTGGTCCAGCGTCTGCGAAAAATCGCCTGCCCGTTCTAACTGCGTCGGGTAGGTCAACCGGCCCACCTGCGTAGGGTACTTGCGTGGCAGAAACTCCTGCGACCAGAAAAAGAACAGTTTGTTGCGGTCCTTGTTGAACTTGCCGGGAATGTACAGCGGTCCGCCGACGTTGTAGCCCGGATAGTCAAACCGGTACTGCGGACGCACCAGACCATCGCGGTTGCGGAAGAATTCGTTTGCGTTGAACGCCTCGTTGCGCTTGAAGTAGTAGCCCACGCCATGGAAGTCGCGCGTCCCGCTCTTGATCACCGCGTTGATTGTGCCGCCGGAGGACCGCCCGTACTCGGCCTGGTAGTTGGTCAGCAGTACTTTCAATTCGCCCACCGCATCCACGCTGGGAGCCAGATACGGGCCGCCCATCGATCCGGTGTCCAGGCTCGACACCCCGTCCAGCGTCAAGTTGATCGTCCCCGACCTGTTCCCGTTAATGCTGATGCCGCCCAGGTTGTTCCACCCGGGAGCGTTGCGGTTCGCCGTGTCAATCACGCCAGGCAGCAGCTTCACGAGCCCCAGATAATCGCGGCCTTTCAACGAGAGCCGCTCGTATTGCTGCGTGGAAATGAGACCGCTCCGCTCGGCGCTCTGCGTCTGTAAGCGGGCCGCCTCGGCTTCCACCGAGATCGTCTGCGACACCTCGCCCAACTCAAGCCGGATTTCGCGCACCACCACGCGCTCGGTGGCCGTCAGTTGAATGTCGCGCTGCTCGTACTTCTTAAAACCCGCTTGCACGACGGAGATCGTGTAGTTCCCGGGCAGCAACTGCGTGAAGAGAAACGCACCCGTGCCGTCACTGGCCGCCGCCCGCGTTTGGGCGTTATTGGTGTTCACCAGCGTGACCTGCGCGCCGGCGATCATCGTCCCGGACGGATCGGCGATTGTGCCTGAAATCTGACCCGTTAGCCCTTGCCCCCATGCCGCGGCGCTGACAAGAAGCAGTGTGCACGTAAACCGAATCTGTGCGGAAATGCGAATGCTTTTCATGATCTAACCTTCCTTTATCCCCTGACAGGAACAGAATCCCCTGATTCCTAAACTTGCTTGAGAGTATATATCAATTCAGCCCGAAGTGGGACTTAATTCGACGAAGGTCCCGCCGCCGTCGGTTTCCTCCCCGGCTCAGCCTCAAAGTACTCAATCCAACTCGTCATCATCTCCTCTTCGCTCTTGTCCCCCCACCGTATCGCCGCGGATGAATCGGGATTGGCTTTGTTGTTCGGACTGTTGTCATAATGCGCCGTCACTTCCAATCGGCTCCCCTTCTCAATCCGTACGGGCTGCGCAAAGCGATAGACCAACTGCCAGTCAAAATGGTAGCCGGGCACCGATAACAGCGTCTCCCGCGCCCCCGAGGGCCGAATCAGTTCATACCGCACATCCTTGCCCCGGAAGTGCATGTGCGGCGTGATGGAAAGCAGCAGCTTGTCCTTTTCGAACTCGTAGCAGCGCCGCACCGTATGCGCTGCCGCCCCCGGCGGAATGCGGAAGAAGAAGTTCCGCAGGTCCATCCGGTGCAAAATCTTTTCCGGATCTTTGGCGAGATACAACCCGATGGAAGTCCGGTCCGTCTGCGGGGCACCCGAAATCCTGGCGTAGTGTATGACGAACTCCAATTGCGCACCCGCCGGAATCCATTTCGCCGACCCTTCCGCGAATACATCCGGCGGGCGGCCCGGCAGAAAAGAAGCAAATGCGCCCTCCTGGTACCCGCGGAGGTAGGGCAGGTCCGGCGCGTTCGCCACACAGGCATCATCCAGCACAGGAGCATCCGCGCGCACCCTGGTCAACGAACCCTCCCTTTCCAGGTACTTTGCCAGCGGCGTCATGGACTCGATGGTCGTTGCGCCCGCCTCCTCGCGCCCCCGCACCAGATTCACGTGTCCGTGGTGCACCACGGCACGGTTGCCCGGACGGAACTCGACCGCCCGTATCCAGCGCCCTTGCGCCAGTCGCGCCGGAACGATGAAGTGCTGATAGTCGTCCGCCCCCGGCTTCACCTGAAAGTCCTGCCCGATGTCGATCACCAGATCCGGGTCGCCCAGATGCCAGCCTTTCACAAACTTCGGCACCGGCGGCAATTGCGCCCGGTCCCCTTCGGCCGCCCCTGCATCCACCCATTCCCGGATCGTCTTGATCTCGGCCTCGGAGAGCCGCGCGTCGTTGGAGAAATGTCCGTAAGAGGGATCCGCAAACCAGGGCGGCATGCGCCGGCTCACCACCGCTTCGCGAATCGACTTGGCCCACGGCCGCGCCGACTTGTATTCCAGTACAGACATCGGGGCCACATCGCCGGGGCGGTGGCATCCGCCGCAATGGCGGAACAGAATGGGCGCAACATCACGCGAATAGGTGGGAGCAGCGCCATCAACAGGCGCCAGCAAAGCAAACAGGCAGAAGAATCTCATGGCTGGCCTGCAAGCGAGAATATCAGAAAAACGCTCAGACCATTTCATCCGGGCCATCTGCTCTCCAACGCGGGCAAGGCGTGGCCACGCGAAAACGTAAAGCAAACCTACTCCCGTGGCCCGGCGCATGGCAAGCTCCGGAGGCGAATTCGGCCACGACGGAATGCAACCACTCAGCCTGTATTAAGCCACGGCTAGAAGCATGCATAAGTCCGAATCCGCTGAAACAACTACTCGCTCTTCGATCCCAGCCCGCTCCAGAATTATGGGGTCCTCCGCGGCATGAAGACCATAGCCGCGAATGTGAACGGCGTCGCGCCCCGCCTCTGCCAGGAGGCGCGCCACTTCCGGCGAGAGTGCGTTGTCGATCGGAAATCTTACGCAGTCCTGGCCGCCACGAGTTCACGCTCCATCGCGGAGGCTGCTGCGAAGCGGAGACACTCGCGAATGTCAAGCACTTGGAGGCCGGTGTAGTCGGCGAGGATATCTTGCCCGGTCATGCCGCCAGCGAGCATCCGGAGCACCGTCGCAACCGGAATGCGCAAGCCCCGGATACAGGGAACGCCGCCCATCTGGTTCGGATTCGCAAAGTCCAGCCCCTATTTCACCACTCAACGCTCAAACCATCTGGTCCACCAACACAACCGGAGCTCCGGGCAGCAACAGCCCGCCCTGCACCACCCTCGCATAGAACCCACTCAGGCCCCACCTCACCGACGACGCATCGCCCGCCTTCACCCGCGAATCATACACCTCTTGCCGCAGCGAGGTGCCGTACACATCCAAGGCCCCACACGGCCCGCGCGGCTTGGTCAGCTCGATGATCACCTCTTGCCCCAGCCGATACCTCTGGCCCACACGCAGCGTCTTTCGATCCAGCCCCACCGTGGTCAGATTCTCACCCAACGAACCCGCCGTAATCGGATACCCACGCGCCGCCAGATCATCAATCGCTTCCTTGGCGATCAGCAAAACCGCCTGCATCGGGCCGCCATGTATATTCGGGTGCGCGCAACTGTCCCCTTGCAACCCATGCGGCGTAACAACTGCCTCCTCGATGGGAAACTTCGGTAACCCACCCTGCGAGACGTTGATCTGGTAAATGGAGGCGGGCATAGAAACGGACAGGGCAGCGTGCCCGGAGCCTACTACACTAGACTAAAGCTACGACTTCCACGTAATCCACCGAAGATCGCGGTTCCGGAATTGGTTCACCCACCTCGCGCATCGCCTCAAAGTGGGCCAACAGCGCCTCCTGGAAGTTTCGCCGGGTTTCTTCCACATTGTCGCCAGCCGCCGCGCATCCCGGCACATCCGGGGAATATGCGGAGTATCCTGTGCCGGTCCTTTCAATGACCAGCGGGTAACGCTTTGGACTCATTTCAAGCCTGCCTTCTTGAGTATGACGTTCAGAGTACCTGGCGCGAGTTCTTTTCCTTCGTTGCCTGGTACAGTGATGACGTAAGGCTGATCGGGGGTGCTTAAAAGCGAAAAGGGCAGCCAAGAACAGCTGCCCCTTTGATGATCCCACGCGCAAGCCGCGGACTAAATGTCGTAGTACAGCGCGAACTCGTAGGGGTGCGGCCGCAAGCGAATTGCATCCGCTTCCGCTTTGCGCTTGTAGGAGATGAACGTCTCGAGCAACTCCTCGGTGAACACGTCGCCCTTCAGCAGGAACCCGTGATCGGCTTCCAGGCAGTTCAGCGCTTCCTCCAGCGATGCCGGCATCGACGGAACGGCCTTGATCTCTTCCGGCGACAGATCGTAGATATCCTTGTCCAGGGATTCGCCCGGATCGATCTTGTTCAACACCCCGTCCAGACCAGCCATCAGCATGGCCGCGAAAGCCAGGTAAGGGTTGGCGGCCGGATCCGGCGGCCGGAACTCCACCCGCTTTGCCTTCGGGCTGGCCGAGTACATCGGAATGCGCACAGCCGCCGACCGGTTGCGCCGCGAATAGGCCAGATTCACCGGCGCTTCGTAGCCCGGCACCAGGCGCTTGTAAGAGTTGGTGGTCGGTGCGATGATGGCCGACAGCGCGCGCGCATGCCTCAGCAATCCGCCGATGTAGTGCAGCGCCATCTGGCTCAGACCGGCATAGCCGTCGCCCGCAAACAGCGGCTTGTCGCCCTTCCACAAGGATTGGTGCGTGTGCATGCCGGATCCGTTGTCCTGGAACAGCGGCTTCGGCATGAACGTAGCCGTTTTTCCGTACTCGTTGGCCACATTGCGCACGATGTATTTGTACAACATCATGTTGTCGGCCGACTTGATCATCGTGTCGAAGCGCTGATCGATTTCGCACTGGCCCGCGGTGGCCACTTCATGGTGATGGCATTCGATGTTGAGCCCGCACTTGATCATCACTTCCACCATCTCCGCGCGCAGATCCTGATAGTGATCCGTCGGAGGAACCGGGAAGTAGCCTTCCTTGTATCGCGGACGGTAGCCGAGATTGTTCTCGCGCCGGCCCGAGTTCCAACGTCCCTCTTCGGCGTCGATGAAGTAGAACCCCGAATGCTGGTTCTGATCGAAACTCACGTTGTCGAAAATGAAGAACTCCGCCTCAGCCCCAAAGTAGGCCGTATCGCTCAGATTGGTCGACTTCAGATACGCTTCCGCCTTCTTCGCAATCCAGCGCGGATCGCGTTCGTAATGCTGCCGCGTGATCGGATCGATCACCTCGCAGACCATCACCAGCGTCGGCACCTCGGTGAATGGATCCATCATCGCAGTAGAGCCGTCGGGAATGAGCAGCATGTCGCTCTCATTAATCGCGGCCCAGCCACGTATGCTCGATCCGTCAATCCCAAAGCCGTCTTCAAAGCTGTCCTCGGACAACTGCGAGATCGGGTAGGAAATGTGCTGCCATAGGCCCGGCAGGTCCGTGAACCGCAGGTCCAGTTGGCGAGCCTCATTCTTCTTGGCAAATGCCAGTACTTCTTTCGGGGTCATCTATCCTCCATGTTTGGCCCTCTTGCCGGGGCACAGGATTCTACCGGCGCGGTGTTTGAAGCCGAGCGATTAATTGCCAGCAGGCGACGCCTTGGCCTGGCGCCTGGGAAGCAATAAAGTATAAGGTTATAGGATCGGTGCGGAGTCGTCAAATCGAAAAATATTATGGAACAGATTAAGTTAGATTGGGAGCCCGTCAGACGCATCTACACCGTCAGCCAGCTCACAGCCGAGATTCGGGGTACACTCGCTAACTCCTTCAACAACATATGGGTAGCTGGAGAGATCTCCGGCTCGAAAACGCCCGCCAGCGGCCATGCCTACTTTACCCTCAAAGACGAAGCCGCTCAGCTCCGTAGCGTCTGTTACAAAAACTCGCTCCGCCTCATCCGCTTTAAACCAGCCGACGGCATCGCTGTGCTGGCGCGCGGCCGCATCGATGTCTATGAGCCGCGCGGAGAATATCAGTTCATCGTGGAGACGCTTGAACCGCGGGGCTTCGGCCAACTCCAGCTCGCCTTCGAGCAACTTAAAACCAAGCTCGAAGCTGAAGGCCTCTTTTCCCCCGAGCGTAAGAAACCCCTGCCCGCCTACCCGCGGCGCATCGGCATTATCACTTCCTCTACCGGCGCCGTGATCCGCGACATACTCAACGTGATCGAACGCCGCCACTCCGGTCTTCACATCCGGCTTTACCCCGCCACGGTGCAAGGCGCAGGTTCTGTCGAGGCCGTGGTCGAGGCGATCGAATACTTCTCCTCTCTTAAAGAACACGCGCAAAACGGAGCTGCCGCCCGCATCGGCAACTCGCGTGTTTCTGAACAGTTTGGGGGCGCGGACGGCGCCCTTTGCGCTTCCGGCTGGGCCGATGTGCTCATCCTCGGACGCGGCGGCGGTTCGCTCGAAGACCTCTGGACCTTCAATGAGGAAGCCGTCGCCCGAGCCATCGCCGCCTGCCCCATCCCCATCATCTCCGCCGTCGGACACGAAACCGATTTCACCATCGCCGACTTTACCGCCGACCTCCGCGCGCCCACCCCTTCGGCCGCGGCCGAACTCGTGGTCCGCCCCAAAACCGATATCCTCGACCAAATCGATTCCGCTGCTCTCCGCCAGGAGCGTGCCCTGCGCCTCTGCCTCGCGCGCGCCTCCGCGCGGCTTGAACAACAAGGCGTGCAACGCGCCAACGCTATCCTCACCCGGCGCCTCGGGCGGGCTGGCCAGCGCGTGGATGAACTCGAGTCCGCCGGACGCGAGATCCTGCGAGCCCGCCTGATCGAGCGCCGTAAAATTTGACAGGCCCTCGACTCCAGGCTCCGTGAGCGCGATCTCCGGGTCAGAGTGTTAGCCGCTCACCGCCGCCTGCAACAGCTCCAAGCATCGCTCGAACAATCCATGCAAGCCGCCTTATCTCCGGCCATGCGCCGCCTCGACGCCCTCTCCGCATCCCTCACCCAACTGAGCCCCTTGCGAATTCTTGAACGCGGCTACGCTATCGTCCAGGACAGCCATGGCCACATCGTCACCGAAGCCGCTTCCATCCGGACCGGAACCGAGCTCGACATACGCTTGTGGAAAGGCAAACTGAAGACACAAGTCACGGGCCAAGGCGCATGACCCGCCTACTCGGCCTGGTAGTTCGGCGCTTCCTTCGTGATGATCACATCGTGCACATGCGATTCGCGCAACGCCGCCACCGACACGCGCAGGAATTTCGCCCGCTCCTGAAACTCCTTGATCGTCGCGCAGCCGCAGTAGCCCATCCCCGCGCGCAAGCCGCCCACCAGTTGGTACACCATCTCCGCAAGCAGTCCCTTATATGGAACACGCCCCTCAATCCCCTCCGGCACCAGCTTTTTGCTGCCTTCCTGTGAGTAGCGGTCCGAGGAACCCTGGCTCATCGCCCCCATCGACCCCATCCCGCGGTAAGTCTTGAACGTCCTTCCCTGAAACAGAATTGTTTCCCCGGGACTCTCCTCGGTCCCCGCAAACAGGCTCCCGATCATCACGCATTCCGCCCCCGCCGCAATCGCCTTCGAAACATCGCCCGAGTACTTGACCCCTCCATCCGAGATCACCGGAACGCCTGCCTCACGCGCCGCCTTGGACGCCTCGGCGATCGCCGTGATCTGCGGCACGCCCGCGCCAGTCACCACGCGAGTGGTGCAAATCGATCCCGGCCCGATGCCCACCTTCACTCCGTCCACCCCGCTCGCAATCAGATCGCGCGCCCCTTCATAGGTGGCCACATTGCCCGCCACCAGTTGCAGTTCCGGCAGCGCATGCTTCACCGCCTTCACCGCCTCCATCACCCGTTCGCTGTGGCCATGCGCCGTGTCGATCACCACCACGTCCACTTTGCGCTTCACCAGTTCCTGCGCGCGCTCCAGAAAATCGCCCGTCGCCCCAATGGCCGCCCCCGCACGCAAACGCCCCTGCTCGTCCTTGGCCGCGTTCGGATACTTCACTTTTTTCTGAATGTCCTTCACGGTGATGAGCCCTTTTAGCATGTACCGATCATCCACCACCAGCAGCTTCTCCACACGGTGCGTGTGCAAAATCTTCTCGGCCTCTTCCAGCGTCGTGCCCACCGCCACCGTGATGAGGTTCTCCTTGGTCATGACTTGTTCCACCGGCAGATCGAAACGGTTCTCAAACCGCAGATCGCGGTTCGTCAGAATCCCCACCAGACGCCCGTCCGGCCGCGTCACCGGCACCCCCGAGATCCGGTATCGCTTCATCAACGCCAGCGCATCCGCGATCAGCGCGTCCGGGTGTATCGTCACCGGATCCACAATCATGCCGCTCTCGGACCGCTTCACCCGGTCCACCTCTTCCACCTGCCGCTCAATCGGCATGTTCCGATGGATGATCCCGATGCCGCCTTCCCGCGCCAGCGCAATGGCCAGATGCGATTCCGTCACCGTGTCCATGGCCGAACTCGAGATCGGTATGTTCAAAGGCACCTTCCGCGCAAACCAGGTCTGTGTGTCGGTCTCGGTGGGCAGTACCCCGCTGCGCGCCGGAACCAACAGTACATCATCAAAGGTGAGGCCTTCTTGCATGGTTTCCGGAATCATATGAGGATAGATGTCAGGTTAGCACAGCCGCATCTTCCTTTAAGGAACACGCGCAAAACGGAGCCTGCTTCGCGGCCCTTTGCGGGCTCAAATCGCTTCCAATTCCTCCTCCAGCAACTGCTTCTGATGCAGATCCGCGTAGTAACCCCCTGCCCTGAGCAACTCCTCATGCGTCCCCGATTCCGCCACCTGCCCATTCTCAATCACATATATCCGGTCCGCGTTCCGTACCGTCGACACCCGGTGCGAAATCAAAATGGTGGTCCGCCCGCGCATCATCCCCGATAGGTGGTTCAGAATCCGTTCCTCCGTCAGCGTGTCCACGCTCGACAAAGCGTCATCCAGAATCAAAATCCTTGGATTGCGCACAATCGCCCGCGCTATGGCGGTTCGCTGCTTCTGTCCGCCCGACAGCGTGATCCCGCGCTCGCCCACTCGCGTGTTCAACCCGTCCGGGAAACCCTCGATGTCCGGCGCCAGTCCCGCAATCCCGGCCGCGCGCTCAATCTCCTCCGTCGTCGCCGTCTCTACCCCGAACGCGATGTTTTCCCGCAATGTCGCGCTGAACAGAAATGTCTCCTGCGGCACAAATCCGATCTGATGGCGCAGCTCGGCCGGGTCCAGTTCCCGCAGATCCACTCCATCCAGAAGCACCGTGCCTTCGCTCGGATCAATCAGCCGCGGAATCAGTTGTACCAGCGTGCTCTTGCCGCTCCCGGTGTGCCCCACAATCGCCACCGTCTGCCCCGCCTCCAGCTTCAGACTCACCCCGTTTAACGCTACTCCCGCGCCATAACGGACCCGGACATTTCGAAATTCGATCTCCCCGCGCACCGTCCCGCCCAGCCGCCGCGCCCTCTCACGCGAGGCAATGTCCGGCTGCTGCTGGAAGATCTCATTCAGCCGCTCCACCGACGCCTTGCCGCGCTGCATCAGATTCACTACCCACCCCATCGCAATCATCGGCCAGGTCAACATCCCCATGTACACGTTGAACATCATGAAACTGCCGAGCGTGATTTCCCCATCCAATAGACGTTTTCCGCCCGCCCACAGCACAATCAGAAACGCCATCCCGATCAGCGCCTCCAGCATTGGCATGAATAACCCAGAAGTTACGCCCAGCTTCAGATTCTGCCCGATGTAGTCCTGGTTCAGCCGCGCGAACTGCTCCATCTCCGCCTCTTCCTGCACGTACGCGCGGATCACGCGCACTCCGGATAGATTCTCCTGCACCCGGCTGCTGATGTCGGAAAACAATGCCTGGATCTTCTCAAACCTTGCATGGATCTTCCGCCCAAATACGATCACCGCCACGCTCACCAGCGGCGCCGGAGCCAATGCCACCAACGTCAATTGCCAGTCCGTGTACAACATCACAGCCACCGCAAGCACAAACGTCAACGACGTCTCGGTCCAATACATGATCCCCGGACCCAACATCATTCGCACCGCGTTCAGATCGTTCGTGGCCCGCGCCATGATGTCCCCCGTCCGGTACCGCGAATAAAACCCGTGATCCATCCGCATCAGATGCCCAAACAGACGGTTGCGCAAGTCGTATTCAATGTCGCGTGAGATGCCGATCAACTGCACCCGCATCCAATATTGAAAGAACCCCTTGGCCGCCGACAAGCCCAGCAGCGCTACCCCGAACCACAACAGGCTCTGAAACCTGAACCCCTCCCTCAGCCCGTCCACCCCAGCCTTGATCACCAGTGGAAGCGCCGCTCCCAGCAGATCCTTCAGCACCAGCGATCCCATCCCAAGCCCCAGACCTCTCCGGTGAACCCAAAGTAGCGGCGCCAGCGTGCGAAACGATTCCTTCATCGTCTAAATCCCAAGATACGACGCCACAGTTTTAGCCCACTCCAATAGAAACGTCTTCTGCGCCTCGCGCCTCTTCCACCAGTCATTCGCCCGGAACCATTCATCCCGCGCTCCCACGATCACAATCTCTAAATCAGGAGCCGCCGACCGGAACATTCTCCCCGCCCGCCGCGTGTGATAGTCACTGGTCACCACCATCGCCTTATGTATGCCCCGCCGCCGCAGTTCCGCAACCACTAGCCCCGATTCCTCAAGCGTGGAATGAGCCCGAATAGGGAAACCTTCGAAGTAGCTCTCCGGGTAACCATGCCGTACCGCAAACGGGATCGCTAACTCGTCCTCGCTGTGCCCGTAATGAGGACCGGGCCCGCTCACCAGCGCGCGCCGCGCAAACCCGCCACGCACCAGTTCCCCGCCTTTCAGCACCCTGTGACCATGCGAATCCCCAGCCAGCACCACTATGATTTCGGCCTTTTCCGGCGCTTCCGCCTGCACCAGGTAGCTCCCCAATCCGGCCAGCCACCACGCATGCGTTGCGCTCAATAAGGCCGCCGCAAGCATGACCACCGCCGCACCATTGCGCAGGCCTGGGCGCAAGGATTAACTCTCTTCCGGGCCGTTCTTCGGATCCAGATGACCCACCGATTTCAAGCGCTGGTACAGCCGCTCCACTTCGGCCTCATCTTCCTCGCCTAACAGCGGATACCGCGGCAGTGCCGGCTGCGCTGACGAACTGTTCCCTTCCGCCGTTTCCTCACTCCAATACTCCGCATAGGGAATCCCATCGATCAATGCGTTATGCACCATCTTCCGCAAATGCCGCAACAGGTTCACCGCCGAATCCAGATCCGCCGGATAGACCAGCAACAATCGGGACTTATCCGCCAGCGTTATATTTACGATCAAAGGCGAGGTCCATCCCGTCAGGTCCACCGCATGTATCTCGCCCCACGCGATCACGCGATTGCCCACCCGCAGATGACGCGCGTGGATCTCAATGCCCGGCCGGCTGGCCAGGAACAGCAGCAAAAGTGCGGTGATGCAGAACAGGATCGCCGGCACAATCGACACCGGCCACCGTACCGTCATCCAACCCGATATCCCGCTCAGCGCCAAGGCCACCAAGCCTGCCGTCAAGTAGTTCCGGGATGGACTGTACCGGGTCATCTGGCTCCCACCTTTCTTAAGACTACATTCGCCCGCCCCCGGAGTCAATCTTTCCCCATCCACCGCCTCACTCCGCCATAAAAATAATGCGCCCCGCTGATGCCCGTCATTCCCCCCGCAACCACAAACATCACCTGCAACACCACCTCCAGCCCCTCCAGCAGCCCGCCCCCGTGCACCATCACTGTCACCGCCGTCACAATCTGTGAAAACGTGCAGAACTTGCCCCATTGCGATGGTGGAAATTCCCGCAGCTTGGTCAACGCGAGTGCTGCCCCCACCATCACAAGGATCAGAATGTCCCGTCCAAAAATCAGCCCCGCCAGCCACGCCGGGATCGCCCCCGCCATCCAGAGAAACGCATAGATGGTCACCAGCATCGCCTTGTCGGCCAGCGGATCCAGCCATGCCCCGGCTTGCGTCATCCACCCGAACCGCCGCGCCAGATACCCGTCGATGATGTCGGTGAATGCCGCTGCAATGAACCACACCAGCGCTGCCCCATACCGGTGATCCAGAATTGCAAGCGCCACCACGGGCGTCATCGCAAGACGCGACAACGAAACAAGACTGGGGATCCAAATCAGGAGGCGCAAGCTCGGTCCGATCAGCTCACCAACGCATGCGTCACGCGCGTGGCCAGTTGATCGAAGCTCAGCACCTCGTACAATGACGGGTCCGACATGATCTTCGATACCAGCGCCACGTGCATCGCATGCCCGGCCCGCTCCGCGATCACGTGTCCCAGCAGCGGCCGCCCGATCAGCGCCAAGTCCCCGATCAGGTCCAACGCCTTGTGCCGGCAGCACTCGTCCGGAAATCGCAGCCCGCCCGGATTCAACACCCTGCTGCGGTCAAAACAAACAGCGCTCTCCAGCGTAGCTCCGCGGATCAGCCCCATGTCCCGCATCTGGTCCAGCTCATGCTCAAAACCGAACGTCCGCGCCGGCGCAATCTCCCGTGCATAATTCTCCGGCGTCACTTCCATCTCCAGCGACTGCTTGCCCACCAGCGGATGGTCAAAGTAAATATCGCAGGTCAACAGAAACCGGTCCGCCGGCAGTATCGTGATCCGCTTCCCGTTCCCCTCCACACTCACCGGCCGCCGTACCCTTAAATAGCGCCGCCGTCTCCTATACGTCCTGATCCCCGCCCCTCGTATCAACTCCACAAACGGTTCCCCGCTCCCGTCCAGAATCGGCACCTCCAGATTGTTGATCTCCACCAGCACGTTATCGATCCCCATGCTGTAGAACACACTCAGCAAATGCTCTGTCGTAGAAATCAACACGCCTTGCCGCATCAGGCTCGTCGCATAACTCACCTTCGCCACGTGCCGGTAGCTGGCCGGAATCGGGAAATGCTCCAGATCGCTCCGCAGAAACACGATCCCTGTCGATGGCGGCGCTGGCTTGATCCGTATCGATACCGGGACCCCGCTGTGCAGTCCCACGCCCGTCGTCTCAACCGCCCGCTGTATCGTCGTTTCGTATCTCAGACTGCCCTCTCCCCAAACCACCCGGATCCAGTAAACCACTTATGTTGCAATTCGAATACCGATAGCTAACTGCTTGACAAATATCGAAACTGAGGGAGTACTACTGTGTCCCATTAACCACACTTTGCACCCAGACCTGTGGCGATTCTGTAGTATAGTCAGTCCATGGTACAGCGTCTCCTTCTTCTCTTTCTCCTGCTTTCCGCCTCCGCCCTCCACGCCAAGTTCCGCGTCGCCATTGGCGGATTCAAGCACGAATCCAACTCCTTCAATCCGGCAAAAACAACCCTCGCCGACTACACCATCCAGGAAGCCGGCAAAATGACCGAGGACCCGCTGGACCTCTGGGGCCGCTCCAGCAGCGATGTGGCCGGCTTCATCGCCGGCGGAAAAGAGCAAGGCTTCGAGCTTCTCCCGGCCCTCCATGCCGACGCCACTCCCAAGGGCCCGCTCACCGCCGACACCTACAACACCATCACGGCGCGCCTGATCGCCAAGTTCAAAAGCCTGGGCAAGATCGACGGCATCCTGCTCGCCCTTCACGGAGCCATGGTCGTCGAAGGCCATCCCCATGGCGACGAGGAAACCATGCGCCGCATGCGCAAGGCGTTCGGCGATCAGTTGCCCATCATCGTCGTTCACGACTACCACGCCAACATCTCGCCGGAGACAGTTAAACTCGCCACTGTGCTCATCACCTACAAGCAGGTGCCACACCTCGACACCAAGGAGCGCGGCATACAGGCGGCCCGCATCATGAACGGCATTCTTAGCGGCAAGGTCAAGGTCACCAAGGCCGTGGTCAAGCCGCCCATGATCTACAACATCATTTTTCACAATACCTACCAGAATCCGTTCCTCCCCATCGCCCAGGCAACCATCGAACTCGAAAAGAATCCCAAAGTGCTCGCCGCCAGCGCCAACGGCGGCTATCAGTACGGCGATGTTCCCTGGACCGGTCCCGCCGTCGTCGTCGCCACCAACAACGATCAGGCACTGGCCGATCGTGAGGCCAAACGCATCGCGGACATGATCTGGAACGTTCGCGACCAGTTGAAGCTCAACATCCCATCGCCGGCCCAAGCCGTTAAGTCCGCCATGGCCGCACCCAAGTTCCCCATCGCTCTGATGGACACCGGCGATAACATCGGCGGCGGCTCCGCCGGCGACAGCACCTTCATCCTCGACGAACTGATCAAACAGAAAGCCACCGGATGGGTCTTCGTCATCGCCGATCCCGCCGCCGTCAAGGCCGCCGTCAAAGCCGGCATCGGCGGGACATTCGACATGGCCGTCGGCGGCAAGACCGACAACATGCACGGCAAACCGGTCCGCATCCGCGGCCGCGTCAAATCCATGCATGACGGCAACTACATCGAAACCGAAGTCCGCCACGGCGGAGCACGCTACCACGAGCTCGGCCTGGCAGTGGTGATTGAGGCCGAAGGTTCCACCCGCGACCTCCCCAATATCCTCCTGCTCACCACCGAGCGCTCCAGCCCCAACAGCCTCAACCAACTCATCAGTTGCGGCATCTATCCCCACCGCATGAAAATCCTCGTCGCCAAAGGCACCATCGCCCCGCGCGCCGCCTACGAACCGGTAGCCGCCCAAATCGTCTACGTCGATTCCCCCGGAGCCACCGCCGTCAACCCCGCCCGCTTCCAGTACAAACTGGCCCGCCCCGGCCTGTTCGGCATCAAGTAGCGATCCGCGTCCATCCGCGGCCATGGCTTGCTAGAATGGCTTTCAAATATGAATCCGAACAACCGCAGGTATTTTCTCGCGGCGGCCGGCGCGGCTGCAATCCGCCCCGTCTTCGCTGCCCAGGACCAGGTCCGGGTCGGCATCATCGGAGTCGGCGGGCGCGGAACGGCGTTGCTACGCGTGACGGCGCAAACGCCCAAGGCCGTCCTCACCCATGTCTGCGACGTTGACCCGGCGCGGCTCGAAAAGGCCCAGCAACTCGCGTTTCAGTCCGGCGCGGCGGGCGTCAAGGCCAGCGCCGACATGCGCCGGCTCCTGGCGGACCGCGACGTGGACGCGGTCATCATCGCCACGCCGGATCACTGGCACGCCCCCGCCGCCATCCTCGCCTGCGACGCCGGCAAGGACGTGTACGTCGAGAAACCGGTATCGCACAATCTGCGCGAGGGCCGTCTGTTGGTGGAAGCGGCGCGGCGCAATCAGCGCATCGTGCAGGCCGGACTCCAGTCCCGCAGCCGCGCAACCACTATCAAGGCCATCGAAATCGCCCGCTCGGGCCGGCTCGGCCGCGTCCTCATGGCCAAGGCCTGGAACACGCAACTGCGCCGGAACATTGGCCGCAAGCCAGACTCGCCACCTCCGCCCGGCCTCGATTACGACACCTGGGTCGGGCCCGCCCCGATGATCCCGTTTAACGAAAACCGCTTCCATTACGACTGGCATTGGCACTGGAATTTCGGCACCGGCGATATGGGCAACGACGGCGCACACCAGATCGACATCGCGCGCTGGGCGCTGGGCGAGTCCGCGCCGCGCCGGGTGAGCGGCATGGGTGCCAAGCTTTTCTTCGACGACGACCAGCAGACGCCGGACACCATGAACCTCACCTTCGATTTCGGCGGCAAGGCCATCCAGTGGGAGATGCGCATCTGGACCCCGTATCCTCTGGAAGGCATCGACAACGGCGTGGCCGTCTACGGCTCCGGCGGCGTAATGCACATTGGCGACTGGACCGGGCCTTGGGGCTACAAAGTCTTTGACCGCAAAGGCGCCCTCGTCGAGCATGTCGAGGAGAATGAGCCCGAGCGCCACATCCAGAATTTCATCGAGTGTGTGATCTCCCGCAAGAAGCCGAATTGCGAGATAGAGGAGGGCCACCTTTCCACGGCGCTCTGTCACCTCGGCAACATCTGCGCGCGCACCGGCCGCAACCTCAACTACGACGGAAAAACCGAATCCATCCTCTCTGACCCGGAAGCCCAGGCGATGACCCGCCGGCAATACCGCCCGCACTGGGGAACGCCCAAGTAGGATAGGCCTCCTGTCCTTCCGCCGCTCACCCGATCCAGGAGGCCTATCCTACATCCATTAACATAGAAACTGCATGTCCAGCCCCCGCCTCTTCCTGTTCGATACCTTCGGTTTCCTCTTTCGCGCCTACCACGCCCGAGCACGCTCCGGCGCGCCCCCCATGCGCACCCAGTCCGGCATCCCCACCGAAGCCGTCTTCATCTTTAACAACATGCTCCGCCGTGTCCTCTCTGCCTACAAGCCCGAATACCTCGCCGCCGTTTTTGAATCCGAAGGTCCCACGCTCCGCGAACAGGAGTTCACCGCCTACAAAGCCAATCGCACCGAAACTCCTCCCGAACTCCTTCAGCAAATCCCCTACGTCCGCCAACTCCTCCAGGCCCTCCGCATTCCCATTCTCGAATTCCCCGGCTATGAGGCCGATGACGTCATCGGAACGCTCTCCCAGCGCGCTTCCGCCGCCGGCACGGAAGTCGTCATCGTCTCCTCCGACAAAGACATGCTCCAACTCGTCAATGACCGCGTTCGCATGCTCAACCCCGCCAAAAACGACGAGTGGTACGATCCGCCCAAAGTGGAAGAGTTCCTCGGCGTGGCACCGCATCAGGTCCCCGACCTGCTTGCCCTCAAAGGCGACGCCGTCGACAACATCCCCGGCGCCCCCGGCATCGGCGACAAGGGCGCGCGCGACCTCATCGTGCAATTCGGCTCCGTCGAAGCCGCCATGGAGCGCGCCTCCGAAGTTCAGCGAAAAAGCTACCGCGAAAGCCTCGAAAACAACCGCCCTCAAATCGAACTCAGCAAGCGCCTCGCCACCATCGCCACCCAAGTTCCCATCCCCTGCGAGCTCTCCGATATCACTGCCCAACAGCCCGACCCCGAAGCCCTCCACAAGCTCTATGCGGAAATGGAGTTCTTTAGCCTCATCCGCGACCTCACCCCCACCGCCCCAGCCCAAACCCTTCAAATCCAATCCATCGAATCCCAATCCGGACTCGCCGCCTGGCTCACAGCGCTTCACAAAGCCTCACCTGTCGCCGTGGCCCTCTCCGCCGAAGGCGAGGGTCTTCTCACCACCCAACGAATGGCCCTCTCCGCCAACCCAAACGAAGCCTGCGGCCTCGGCCCCGAACTCTTCCCGGACCTTCGCCCGCTGCTCGAAGACCCCACTCGCCCCAAAGCCGCACACGACCTCAAAACGCTGAACCTCCAGCTCGCCCGGCATGGCATCAACCCCCAAGGCTTCCAACACGACGTCTTGCTCTACGCCTTCCTCCTAACCGCAGACCCCACCTCTTGCACCCCCGAGGCCGTCGCAAGCCGTTACCTCGAACGCAAGCCCGGCCCAAGCATCGAAGAGGCAGCCGCCAATACTCTCGCCCTCTCCACACGCCTCTCCGCCGAGGTCGCCGCGCAGGGTCTCCAGTCCGTCTACCAATCCATCGACCTGCCCCTCATCCCCGTCCTCACCCGGATGGAGCAGACCGGCATCCGCATCGACCCCGCCGCCCTCCATTCCATGTCCCAAAGCATGGAACTCGAGATCCAGCGCCTTACCGCCGAAATTTGCGCCCTCGCCGGACAGCCCTTCAACATCAACTCACCACAACAATTAGGCAAGGTTTTGTTTGAGGATCTTGGACTCCCCTCCCCGCCCTCGCGCGGCAAAAAAGCCGTCTCCACCGCCGCTGACGTCCTCGAATCGCTCGCCGAAGCTTACCCCATCGCGCGCCTCGTCCTCGAATTCCGGCAGCTTTCCAAGCTCAAGGGCACCTATGTCGATGCCCTCCCCGCCCTCATTCGTCCCGCCACCGGCCGCCTGCACACCACATTCAATCCCGCCGGAGCCGCCACCGGCCGCCTCTCTTCTTCCAATCCCAATCTCCAGAACATTCCCATCCGCACCGAACTCGGCCGCCAGATCCGCGCCGCCTTCGTCCCCCAGCCCGGCTGGACGCTCGTTATCGCCGACTACTCCCAAATCGAACTCCGCCTCCTGGCACACCTCTCCCTCGACCCGGTCCTGCTCGACGCCTTCCGTCAAGGCGAAGACATTCACACCCGCACCGCCTCCGAAGTCTTCGGCGTCATGCCCCTCCTGGTCTCCCCCGAAATGCGCCGCAACGCCAAAGCCGTCAATTTCGGCATCATCTATGGACTCAGTTCCTTCGGCCTCGCCGCCCAACTCGGCATCCCCCGCCAGGAAGCCGACCGCTACATCAAGAGCTACTTTGCCCGCTATGCCGGAGTGAAAGCCTTTATCGATAAGACCATCGAGGAGGTCCGCGCATCCGGCTTCACCCGCACTCTGTTCGGACGCCGCCGCCCCATCCCCGACATTGCCAGCCGCAACAACAATGCCCGCGGCTTTGCCGAACGTACCGCCGTAAACACTCCGCTCCAGGGCTCCGCCGCCGACCTCATCAAGCTCGCCATGATCCAAATCCACAAAGAGCTGCAAACCGGCTGGCAGTCCCGCATGCTCCTCCAGGTCCATGATGAACTGGTCCTGGAAGCCCCGCCCGAAGAGGTCGAGCCTCTCCGTGAAATGGTCCGCTCTCACATGGAATCGGTCCATCCCCTGGAAGTTCCCCTCGTAGCCGACACAGGTTCAGGCCCCAACTGGCGCGACGCCAAGTGAAGGGAATTTACCAAAGCCGCGACCATAGGGAGCGTCTTACTTTGCGCGTTTCGCGGGGAGCTGGCGCCTGGCCGGTCCACTTTCCGGATACGTCCGCCACCGAACCAGACAACCACCCCCCAACCGGTGATAACCTCCATTTAACGGATCATGGAACGAACTCCTTTCCTCGCTACACACGCGGCGGCCTCCTATGAGCACATCAAAACCCTGCCGGTGGCCGTCGTGTTAGACAATGTCCGGAGCATGTACAACGTCGGATCATTCTTTCGCACCGGCGATGCCGCCGCCATCGAGAAAATCGTGCTGTCCGGGATCACGGCCAAACCTCCTAAAAAGGAGATCACCAAAACGGCCCTCGGCGCCGAAGACCGCCTTCCCTGGGAACATACCTGGGATCCGTCCGCCATCCTCAAACGGTTCGCGCAGCAATATTGGGAGATTGCCGCTATCGAGACCAGCCCGCGTTCCGTCGATCTGTTCGACTGGCGGCCCCGGTTTCCCGTCTGCCTGCTGTTTGGGCACGAGGTCGATGGCATTCAACCTCATTTGCTCGAAATGGCCGATACCTTCGTCCGCATTCCCATGCTCGGCCATAAACATTCGCTCAACGTCGCAACTGCCGGCGGCGTCGTCATTTATGAACTGTTGCGCAAATACCGCGCACTCATCGAGGCCTCCGCATGAGCTACTTGCCTGCACCGGAGCAACCGCCGGCCACCACACCTTCCGTCGGAGCGCGGCTCCAAACAGATGGGAAACTTCGACTCAGGCCGAACGGAGCAGGCTCCGTTTTGCGCGTTTTACTCAAAAGACCTTTTTACCTCACAGTCGCCATCACCCTGCTTCTGATCGCCGCGCTCCGGTTTCCCGTCGTGGCCGGCCAGGGGGCCGTTTCCTTGTCCCGCGCGGGCCACGAGGATCTCACCTTCTGGGTCAATCACAACGGCCTCGACCAGATCGATGTCGAAGGCGAGATCGGATTCGGTGACATGGCCCGCCTCCTCATGCGCCGCCGCTCCAACGCCGCCCGAATGCAGGCCCTGCGCGACCGTTTTGTGTTCAAGGTTCGTGAGTTTGACAAGCTCGACGCGCCGGACCTTTTGCGGCCAGGCAATCCTCCCTATGTCATCGCGCAAAATCGAATCTTCAATCTTCTCTCGGTGCGCGCAGGCAAGGGAGTAGCCTACAAGGTCTTCGAGACGCAGCCCGGCACAGGATCGGGAGCAATGGTCAAGCGCACTTTCGACGGCGTCGAGGCCGCCTTCGATGTCCGCCCTCTCGCCCGCTTGCGCGTCAAGATTGTGGATGAGAACGGCAAGCCCGCCGCCGCGCGCCTTTATCTCACCGCGGCCGACGGCCTTGCCTATGCCCCGCGGGGCGCAATCTCTCGCTTCGCCGCCCTCCCGGCCGAGCCCTACTTCCACGCCCGCGGCAGCTTTGAAATGGATCTCCCCGCCGGCGAAACCACCATCGAAGCTACCCGCGGCCTCGAATATGAGCTCGTAACAAAACAGGTCCGCCTCCATCCGCAAGCCCCAACCGATGTTACTCTCGGGCTCAAGCGATGGACTAACATGGCCGCTACAAACTGGTACTCCTCGGACGCACATATACACGCCAATTACACAGCCGATCATCATCAGGTTGTAACTGCCCAGGACGTGCAACTGTACGCCCACGCCGAAGATCTTCACTACGCCAACATGATGGTCGCCAACTCGTTCGGCGCATTCCTCCACGATACCGCGCTGTTTAGCGGTAAACCCCATCCCCTCTCCACTCGTGATTATGTTCTTTATTGGAATGAGGAGATGCGCAACGCCGGCCTCTACGGGCATATGTGCCTGTTCAATCTCAAACGATTGGTGGAACCTCTCTACACAGGCTTTGCCGGAACTCCGCAATCCGACGATTACCCGCCCAACTTCACCCAGGCCAAAGCCGCTCGTGCCCAGGGTGGAGCCGTCACCTATGCCCATCCCGGCTACGCCCCCACACTCGATGGAGCCAGCGCGCGCGAACTTCCCGTTGACCTCGCGCTCGGCGAGGTCGATGCCATGGATGTCCTCAGTAACAACCCCGAAGAAGTCGCTCTCGATCTCTGGTACAAACTCCTCAATTGCGGATTCCGCCTCGGCATTTCCGCCGGCACGGACTCATTTACCAACGTCGCCGATCACTACACGCCCGGCGGCGGCCGCGTCTACGCCCATCTTGCTGGCCGCATGAACCCTATTGACTGGGTCCGCGCCTTCCGCCAGGGCCGCACCTTCGCCACCAATGGGCCTATGATTTCCCTCCGCGTGCAGGACCGTGAGCCCGGCGATGAGATTCATCTCCCGTCCGGACCACAGCGTATTCCAGTAGTCCTCAAGGTGGACTCCAAGGTCCCCATCGACAAGATCGAATTGATCGTCAACGGCAAGCCCTTTCCCGGCATTACCAGCACCATCACGCTTGACCGTAGCTCCTGGATAGCCGTTCGCGCTACTGGCCCGGCCCACCGCCTCGTCCTCAACGATACCGCCGCCTTTGCCCATACCAGTCCCGTCTATGTGTACCTCGGCAAGCAGCCCATCGCCTCGCCCGGCGATGCAAAGTTCTTTGTTCAATGGATCGACGGATTGATCCAGCGCGTCGGCCAGCGCGGCCGCTTCTCAACCCCCGAGCGCAAGCGTGAAGTAGTGGAACTGTTCACTCGCGCCCGCGACATCTATCAAAGGAAGGCACAAGAATGAGTATCACCCGGCGAGAGATTCTTTCCATTCCGATGCTCGCGGCGGCGCAATCCGTTCCCGCACCCACTCAGTTTCAACTCGCCTGCATGAGCTTGCCCTACGCCCCGTTTCCATTCCTGCGCGCTCTGGAGGGTATCCGTGCCGCCGACTACCGCTACATCGCCTGGGGCACCACGCACGTTGACCCCGCCGGCAATCGCGCTCCGCTCCTCGATGTCTCAGCCCCTCCGCAACGCGCGCGCGAGTTGAACTCACTTTGCCGCGATCACGGCCTCGCGCCGGTGATTATGTTCTCCATGGTGAACCTCGAAGCTCCCGAAGCCGTCGATGCTTACACGCGCAGAATCGAACAAGCCGCCGCCGCCGGCATCCCCTTCATCATCGTCTTCGGCAAGACGGAAGGAGGCGGCCACGCGAACGTGATCCGCTGCCTCCAACAGACCGGTCCTCTCGCCCGCAAAGCCGGTGTGACGCTGGTCGTCAAACAGCATGGCGGTAATACCGCCACCGGGCAACACATCAGCCGTATCCTGCGCGAAGTCGCCGGCGAAGGAGTCCGGATGTGCTACGACGCCGGAAATGTGCTGGACTACGAGAGCGCCGACCCCCTCCCCGACATCGCGCAGTGCTGGCGCGACATCCGCGCCTTCGCCATCAAGGATCATCGCAACATACCCAAAGACGAGGATTGCGGCCCCGGCTTCGGCGAGATCGATCACTACAAGCTTCTCTCCACAGTGATGCGCACCGGGCTCACCATGCCGCTCGCGTTTGAAAATATCTTCGAGCCCCTTGTGCCCCGTCCCAAAGACCCCGCAAGCGTAGACCGCTTGGCCCGCCGCGCCAGAGAGTACATCGAGTCCGTCCTCCGAGGGCTTTCCGCTACAACGGCAAACTCGCCGCAAGCTTAACCTGCTTGCCGGCCTTTTTGTCCTCGATGATCAGTGTGCCGTTGCTCAGCCGCACATCATCCACCTTCGTGAACCCGTCCGGAACCTGCGTGTAGAACATCAGGAACCGCGTCCCGATCTTCGACTTCGCCGGAAGCCAGCGGAACGCCGGAACGCCGAACAAATTGCCCATCTCCACCGTTTGCCGGCGCGATACATCGAACGGCTGCGTGCCGAACTCGAGTCCGCGCGCCAGGTCGCCCGCTTTCGTATAGTTCATCCACTCCTGTAGCCATGGATACTCTTCCCGCTTGAACAGGTACCCGAACAACAGCTTCTTGTCCAGCCGCAGCGCCGTCACAAAGACATGCTCGCGCGCTGGATCCATCACGCAGCCGGTGTGGTCCATCGAGTTCGGCGCCGCCGGTACCGCCCGTATGCTCACCGGCTCCCCGCTCGCAAGCGGCGCCATCGGATAGGTGAACTCCTTCTCCGATGCCAGCCGATGCGGAGGTTGCGCATTGTTGGGACGTGTCTGGCACCGGCCCACCGAGGCGTCCACCACTGTCTGCTCAGGTACAAGGAAAGGAGAACCGATTGTCCCATGCTCGGCCCAATTGATAGGACGGTCAAACGCGAGAAGACTCTCCACTTCGCTGTCCACATACAGCACCTGCTCGCCGTCCACCAGTTCCAGCTTGCGCGTGAATACCTCCTGCACCAGCGGCAATGTGGTCCGGAACTGCACCACCAGCTTGTTGCCCTGCTTGCCCGAGGACACGATCTCCCACTTCTGCCGGTGCGCCTCGCCGTGACCCTGCAAGCCCGCCGCTGCCTCTTGCTTCGAGGTCGGCCCAAACCCGTCCACGCACACGAAGTGTCCAAGACTCGACCCAAACCGCTGCGGCCCGCCGGTCTCGCGCGCCGCTCGAATCGGATTCCACAACGGGTTCATCTTTTCCCCATCGTCCTTGAGCAACATCGAGGTGAACGCCCCGCCTTGCGTCATCACGATCACTTCCATCTTGCCGCTGTCCAGCGCCAGCGCCGGGCGCTGCTCGAACTCGACTGGCTTTTGCCCCGCTGCCGCGGCCGCCAGCACCATCGGTATCAGTATCCTCTTCATCATTGGAATCCTCTCTTAGTAAAACTCGATGTTATCAAGCTCCAGCCATCCGAACTCACCACCCTTACGCGCCATCTCGAAGACCAGCAGCAGTGCGTCCCGCCCCGTCCACGTTCCCTCAAGACTGGTGAACGGAATCTCGATCTGCTTCCATCCCGCCGGCGCTTCGAACAATGCGGCCGGATAGCGATGGTCGCGCGCCGCGCGCGTATGCACCAGCAACTTGTAGACGCCATCCCCGCGCGCCTCAAACCGCACGCCCTTGTAGGCCGATACGTCCACGGGTTCCACGCCCCCCGGGCTCAACGGGAACACTACCTGCGCAAATGGACGCGGCTTGATACTCATGGTCGCCTGCATACTCAGCGCGCGGCCTCCTTCCGGACGCTGCCGCACGCCCATGCTCATTTTGCTGATGTCCGTGCCCGAGTCGGTCGCGTTCACGCGCAGCGTGTCCAGCCTTGTCCGCGCACCCTCCATGTCATCCACCAGCGCCGGGACCGTTCGTGCCGGCAGCGGTGTGATCTCCGCGGTAGCGATCTGGCCGGCCATCGCTGCACGATCCAGTTCCTTTCCCCCCAGAAATACCCGCTTCACTTTCCAAACGTCCTTGATGTTCGTATGCGGGCTACCCTCAATCAGCACCAGATCGGCCAGCTTGCCCTCAACAATGGTCCCGCGCTCCTGATCCACATGGAGCGCCTTCGCGCTATTGCCCGTGGCTGCCGTGAGAGCTTCCAACGGCGTCAAACCGCACGCCACCAGCAGCTCCATCTCGCGCAACGTGGACCAGCCGTGATAGGTGCCCGTCACCCCCGCATCGGTGCCGGTTCCAAACGCTACCCCCGCCGCTTTGAGCGCGGCCGTGTTGGCACACAGGCGCTTCCACCGCGCGATGCGATGCGGCTGCGGCTCGGCATTGTTGCGCCGGGCCGCCCGCAGGATCTCGAGCGCCGCCGGCTCCAGCAGCGTCCTAAGAGAAGGGACTACCGGCCCGCGCGGCTTGTTCTCATACACCGCCAGAGTCGGTGCGTAGGTGGTGCCGTGGCTGCGCATCAGCGCGATCAATTCCTCGTCCGCCACGGCATCCCCTATGCCGTGCGCGATCACATCCACTCCGGCGCGCGCGGCAATCTTCGCCTTCTCCAGCGTCACCGTATGCGTGAGAACCTCCACTCCCTTGGCGTGAGCCTCCTCCACAATGGCGCGCAAGGTCTCTAGTGTCATGCTGCTCATGTCCGGCCCGCCGCCGTAGCGCCAGCCATCCGTAAACACCTTGATGGCGTCCGGTTGATAGGCAAGCAGATGCCGCGCCGCCACGCGCGCCTCCTCCGGCGTCTGCACCTCCAAAGAGAAGAAGTCCCCGCGCCCTCCCTCTGCCCCATGTCCCAGCGGAGTGGTCATGCGCGCCGCCAGATGCAGCCGCGGTCCAACAATGACGCCGTCGCGAATCAGTCTTCGCATCGGCTCAAACGTTTCCGGATAAGTCCCAAAATCCACTACCGAAGTCACGCCGCTGTGTAGATACGCCATCAGCGTCTTGGGCCAGTCGCCCGACAGTCCGTTCACGCCTGAGTAGGGCAGATGCGTGTGGAGGTCAAAGAAGCCGGGCGTGATCGTGTGGCCCCTTCCATCAATGTGGCGGGCTCCCGCCGGCAGCTCCACCTTGCCGCCCACTGCCGTGATGCGGTCGCCCTCCATCACCACACTGCCGGAATACGCTTGGCGCCCGGTGCCATCCACAATGGTGACCCCGGTGATAGCCGTCGTCTGGCACCAAAGCAGAGAGGAGGTCAACAGCAGGCCCAATAGAATCCACATAGGTACAAATGATAGCGTACACGGCATGGCAAGAGTCCTTTTGTTGACCTGGATCGCCGCGCGGCAGCGTTACGGCCTGCAAGGTTGCTCACCCACCATTCGTGGGCTTTATCGCGAGGCACCGCCCTAACCGGTTTTCCGGCTCGGACGCTCGCAAGCTATCAAGTCCTACCAACAACTACTTGAGTGGGTCCTTCCCCCACTGGTGATCTACGCCCTTGGGGCGCACTGACGAAGACGGGCTAACAGTCCGCCGCAACGCGGCTCCTGAATTCCAACGCTTCGAACGGAAAGCTGCTGCCATTATGTCCAGGTACGGAGGCAGAATCGAGCGCGTCATCAAGTGGACGGAGGACGGGCCGCAGCACACGTTTGGCGAGGTCCACATCGTCAGTTTTGGTGATGAGGCCTCCTTCGAGTCCTATGCACGCGATCCGGAGCTTACAGCCTTAAAGCGTCTGGGCGAAACGGCTATCGTGAGCACGGAGATTGCCCGAGGGCTAAACGTGGCAAATTAGGAACTCGCCAAGCCGCGCAGGTTCCATCCACAAATGGTGCTTGCGAGGAGTTTGTCGTTCGACGGTCCTGGCCAGTGCGTTTCGAGGCTCAGCCAGCCGTTATAGCCGTCTTTCCTGAGTGCTGCGATCTGGCCCTTCCAATCCACGGAACGCGTGCCCAGCGGTCCCCACACGGGCTTGTGGCCTTCCATGTGGCAGTCCTTGGTATGTACATGCACAATGCGATCGGCGGGCACTTTGGAATAGCCTTCCGGGAAGGGATTCTCGCCGGCGCATAACGCGTTGGCCGGGTCCCACACCAGCTTCAGATTCGGATGCTGCACCGCTGCCAGCATCTTCGCCGATTCAGCGCCTGTGGCGATGTTGCAGGCGTGCTCGTTCTCCAGGCCGATGATCAGATTGCGCGCCGCAGCCTGCTCGGCCAGATTCTGCAACGCTTCCACGATGGCTGAGAAACACTTCCCCGGTTCTACCGTGCGCCAATAGGAGAACACGCGGATGATACGCGCACCCATGCCCTCGGCCACATCAAAGGCGTGCGCGGCCAGCCGCGGCTGATCTTCAAACGTGTGCTTAGAGGCGAAGATGTCGTGCTGAAAACGTGGGTCCACATCGCCTCCGTTGGGAAGCACGCACTTGAGAATGGGCGATGCAATCGAGATCACCTCCATGCCCTTGTCCTGAATCATCTGGTGCGCCCGCTTCAACTCATCGCCGGTGAGGTCCATGATATTCTTGCCCCACACAGTGCGTAGTTCTGCGCCTTGCATACCGGTCTGGGCCATCGGTGCAAGCGCGGTGGCCAGGTCGGGAGAATACTCGTCGGTAATGGCCGCGATGCGGAGTTTTGGATTCATAATCAGGGTAGAATTCCTTTCGTTTCGTCGATGATAACAGTCTGGTTGGCGGCGAGTTTGGTAAAGCTTTGTTTGGTCCCGCTGGGCCAGGAGACCTCGACCGCGTTTACGGCCGTGCCAGCGCCCAACCCAAATGTGAGAACCAGCTCAGAGGATGAGCAGTAGCTGGAGCCGCTGCGCATCATCTGCCGCTGCTTTCCATTTGCGCTTTCCACTTGCACCGTGGCTCCCAGACCGTTGCGGTTAGACTTTACGCCGTGCAAGCGAACGCGCAGCCAATGGTTTCGATTACCGCCATCGTTGCGCAAGAGGTAGGCTGGCCCGTTGTTGGTGGAGATGAGCAGGTCCGGATCCCCGTCGCGATCATAGTCGCCGTAAACGGCGCCGCGCGCAACGATGGGCCGGGCAAGCTGGTGGCCGGCCTTCGAGGTAACTTCTTCAAACCGGCCGCGTCCAAGATTCCGGAACAGATGCGGCGCCTGGCGAAAGGCGACCTTCGGCTGCACGCGCCCGATCTCTTCCTCAATATGCCCATTGGCGGCGAACAGGTCCAGATGGCCGTCCAAATCATAATCGAAGAAAAGCACGCCGAAGGCCAGTGTCAGCAGACTGGCTTTACCAATTGCCGATCGCGGCGCTTCATCCACAAACAGGCCATTGCCTTCGTTGTGGTAAAGCCCCAGCATCTGATTGGAAAAATTTCCAACCGCCAAGTGCTGCCGCCCGGACCGGTCATAATCGGCGGCGTCCACGCCCATGGCTCCTCGAGCCATGCCGTCTTCCCCAAACGCCACCCCGGCCATCATGCCTTCCTCTTTGAATGCGCCGTTCCGCAGGTTATGGAAAAGCTGGTTCGGCTGCGTGTCGTTGGCGACGAACAGATCCGGCCAGCCGTCGTTGTCGTAGTCGAGCACGGCGATTCCCAAAGCTTTGGAGTTTGCAATTTCGACCCCCGCCTTTTGGCTCACATCGGCGAAGCGGCCTCCTCCCAAATTCCGGTATAGGCGCGCGGGAATGCCTTTGTAGGATTCCGGAGTGCAATAGGACTTGGTGGATCCATCCAGGGAACACCAGAGATCGTTCTTCTGCGTCCACTGTACATAGTTGGCCACAAAGAGATCGATCTTGCCGTCGCGGTCATAGTCGAGCCATGCGGCTGACGTTCCGAACCCGGAGTTGCGGATTTCCGCCGCGTCCGTCACGTCCCGGAACTTGAAGTTCCCTTCATTGTGAAACAGACGATCGCCTTCCAAATAGGTGATGTAGAGATCGTCGCGTCCATCGTTGTCATAGTCCCCCACCGCCACGCCCAGCCCGTATCTTTCGATATCGAGACCGCTCGATATGGTTACATCCACAAAAGCCCCTTTGCCGTTGTTTCGATACAGCGCCGGAAGCGACTTCCGTCCGCGGGGAGTCCAATCGCGGCTGTTGATCAAGAGAATATCGAGCCAGCCGTCGCCATCGGCATCGATGAAAGCGCAGCCCGCGCCCATGGTTTCCGGCAGATACTTTTTTCCGGCTTTGCCGGCATTGTGCGTAAACCGGATGCCGGCCTGGGCAGTGATATCAGTGAAGGCGACCTGAGCCTGAACGGCACAGTAACAAGCAAGGAGGCTGAGTGCGAGTTTCATTTATGGGAGCGGCGCCGCGTTCACGTGGTCGTGAATCGTCTGCCTTTCGTTATTATCCTCCGGGGAAAGTTGGCGTGGACGCGCGGTGATGGTCTGGGATGCCTCGTCCGCCTTGAAACGGCGGAATAGCGTTTCGTGCTGTGCAACTTTCTCCGCCAGCCCGAGACCCCGGTAGCAGAGCATCAGATTATAGTGCGCCTGCACGTCTTCCGGATCCACGGCGAGAACGCGTCGCAGTGCTTCCACGGCTGAGCG
Source organism: Terriglobia bacterium (assembly GCA_016650235.1). Classification (GTDB taxonomy): domain Bacteria; phylum Acidobacteriota; class Terriglobia; order Bryobacterales; family Bryobacteraceae; genus VFZE01. Next base: position 11,559 of record JAENWC010000140.1, on the reverse strand, counting down.
GTAGTCGCGTTTGAGAAACAGCACGCGTCCCATTTGATTGAGCGCCACACGGTCCCGCGGGTACTGATTGGCGACGCGGCGCAAGTGTGCCAGGGCCTCCTCGTAGTTGCCCGCGGCCTTCTCGACCATCGCGAGGAAGAAGTGCGTGCGCGATAGTGACGCGTCCAGGCCAAGGGCCTTCTCAAGATGAGGGCGTGCCGCCTCGGTTTGACCCTCTTGAATCAGCGCTCGCGCCAAATTGATCCATCCGTCGGCGTAGCCGGGCTGTGCCTCTGTCACTCGCTCAAAAGCATATTGGGCGCCCTTCAGATCACCCTGCAATAACAGGCCGATCCCATAGTCGTTCCAGCGCTCCCTATCGGCCGATTGGACCACTGGATTGTATTGGGGCGGGGATGAGGCCGCACCGAGCGCGAGGGTGGTTTGCGCGGAGGCAATGGTGATGATGGGAATTTCCGGAATCCGGTCTTTGATCTTTCCCGAAACATTTCCTGGGATGTTTGTGGAGGCAAAAGAATAGGAACGGCTGTCGTGATGGAGATTAGCCTCGCCCGGCCCCGGCTTCCCCGCGTAGGCATACTGCGTGTAGTAGTGGGAAAACTTGCGGTAGTTGAGCTTGGCCTCCACCTGTATCGGGCCGGCCGCGTCCGTGGGGATTTGCAACTGGTAGTGGGCCACGTCGGCGGCTCCGGGCGGAATGAGGCGAACGTATAGAACGCTGCGCGCCTGCCACGCATTGCGTTTGTTGATCGGGTTGCCCGCGGCATCGAGCAGGAAGGAGCGGTAGAAGTGGGCTCCCGGATCCACTGAACCGCGGCCGTTGTCCGCTACAGTTCCCGATGCCAACACTGTGCGGCCTCGCGCATCGCGCGCTGTTACCTCAAGCCAAACGTCAAAGGCATCCACTGTCCCGCCGGGGAAAAAATGACCGATGGCGCGCGTGCGCACCACAACGTCCATGCGCACACTCGAGCCCGGCTGGAAGTGTGTCCCCGCGCGGTCCAGCGGCGCCGAAATCCGGCCTACCGCGCGCAGGAAGACTTCGCCGGACTGCTCACTCTCCTCCCCGGCAGCGAAAGTGGACATCAACCGCGGTCCATCGCCTGTGCGCCGCCGCATTGTTAATTGTCCCGGCATCTCCTCGACCGGAGAAGCCGCGAAAATATCCACTGTTATGAAACCGGACTGTAGAAAGTCGATGGTCTCTTTCAGTTGTTTCCCGTCCTGGTTGGCTGTGGCAACCGCGGTGTTGGCTGCCGCAAAGCGATGGGAGTGGACCGTCCCGTTCACGTGTCCCGGGTCGCTCGATGCGATCAGCGGCATGTGGCACCCGGAGCATGTCATAGGCTTCTTCGGGTAGTAGAATGATCGGGCGCCCTGTCCGGAGACTCCGCTTGCCTGCCAATTGTCGTAGTCGTTAAAGCCCCGCAGCCAGCGGTAATTGTTCACCGGCTGATCGAGGTGCACTTTGTGGCATGCCGAACAGAACTCCGCCGAATCGCGCATGAACGGCTTCAGGAAACTGCGGCGATGCGGTTCCGGATCGAGGAAGGTGAGGAACCGGTCGAGCGACCGTATCATCGGATTCCGGCTCGAGGCCAGATCATGGAGCCTCGGATACTCCATCGTTATGCCTCCGTTGCCCATCGAGCCTGCTACATGCACGATGGAATGACAGGACATGCACCCCAGACCGGTATGCGCCTCCGGCGTGTCCATCTGTTCCTTGATCGGGCGGTCAAAGCGGCCGTTGAAAAAAACGGCGTGATCGTGGCATCCGGCGCACCATTTGCTGCCTTTGGTGCCGCTCAACTCCTGCATCTGCTCGACGGACCGCCGGTAGAACTGGTTGTTGAACGATGCAAAGTGATGCATTGAGCTTTGCCACTGCGCGTAGATGTCCTTGTGGCATTCACCGCACAACTTTGAGTCCATGAAGAAGCCCGAAGGAATGATGCCGTTCACATTCGTGTTGGCCGAGGAAGGCCAGAAGGGAGAAGAAGGCCCTGCCCCTTCTTCCTGCATGGATGCGGGCACTTTGCCGGGATTCCGAATCGCGGAGTAGGGATCGCCATAGGTATAGAGCTGCGCGGCGATCGCGAAGATCGCGCCACAGACCGCGACGCCGGACAGGGCCTTGCGCCAGGCGGCGTGCGGAAGCCGGGCAAGCGGAATGAGAGCCAACAGCGCCAGCGCAATGTGCAGCAACAATACGCGTCGATTTTGTTGTAGCGCGCCTGCCCACACCAACCAAAGCCCGAGGCTCGCCGAAAGCGCCATGAGCAGGGTTGCCGCCGGAGAACGGCGTGCCAGCCAGAACAATGCGGGCAGCAGGGCCACCCCCAGCGCAACATGCAGAAGCACATTGGCCATGTAGAAAATACTGGCGCTGGCCAGCCCCGCAATGTAGGCGGTATTGGCGAGCAGCAGCAGAAACAGGACAGCGGCCCAGCGCATCATTCATTCCCCTGGAGCGGACGAATCAAACGAAGGGCCGGGCGCGTGTTGTACTGCGTGCGCCAGTTGCGATGGGACTCTGAATCCGGGAAGACCTCGCCGGAAGGATAGGGATAGCTGGACATACCGTGGAAAGGAAGAGGCTCGACGCTCTGCGAGAATGCGGTGTTGGCGTCGCGGTCCTTAGCCCAGCCATCCACGGCGAGGATGTAGCTGCGTTGCATCCCAACCGGGAGCGCGGGAAGCGCTTCAGCGGGGAACCGCAGCGTCAACTCGTCCCCGGAGCCCATGATCACCATCTGGTCATCGGAGGCCTTCATCAGCGGCAGCACGTCGCCATACTTTGTATAGAACCCCGGCGTAGGATTCCACATCGAAACCGCGAGGGGCCCGGGGTAATAGAACATTTCCGGCTGTTTGCGTTCCGGGTCGACGAGGACCCGGGAAAAGCCCCGGAAATCGAGCGCGGCATGATTTGGAGACAGCGTTGTGGTTCGCGGCCGGGCGTGGGCATCCATGGCGAGATAGATCTGGTCCCAATAGAGAGCCATGTTTGAGGATATCCGCAAGCGCCGGTCGCCGGGTAAAAGTTTGCCTGCCAGATCCACCGCGATCGTCTTTGGCTTGCCGGCCGGCATGCCCATGTCCTCGAAGATGGTGCGCCATTCGCCTTTCACGTTTTGCACCGCAAGCGAAGGCGGGAGCAGCCCGCGCTTGTCTTGCTGCGCGTAGCCGAGGAAGCTGCTTCCGTCAGCCCAGTCCACCCAACCATGGAGAATCAGCAAGGTTCGATGCGAGGTTGCTAACTCCGCCCCGAAGTCCAACTCAAGCGTATGCGGCTCGGCGATGCCGGCTTCAGTGCGTCGAAACCGGTCCGCGTAGATGCCGTCCTGCGCGAGCAACTGCGCGCGCACCTCCGCGCCATCACTGTCCCGCGCCGCAACCGGGAACAGAGGGCGGGTGGAGGAATAGATTTGGAGGTCGGGATAAGGCGGCGCTTGGAACTTCTCATTCGTATGAACGGCCACCATCGCAGGGTGATCCACGGCAATCAAGCGAATCTGGTCAATGTAGGCCACCTCGCTCAACTCCTCTGTCAAACGAATCTCGAATGCGCCGTTGCGGGGCCGTAGCTGCGACCCGGAGATTTGTATGTGCTCCAGATGGTCCACCGGGAAATAACTCCCATCACCGGAAGCCGCTCCGAGTGGTCCCACGCCGAGCACATCGGAAATGTACTCGAACTCAGTCCCATTCCAGGTCCAGACCTGCGGACAAGACCCGGACAACCTTTGCGCTTCTTTGTAAGTGTGCTGGCGGTAGGCCGGTTGGCGGGCCTCATGCTGAATCAGACCATTGGGCCACGTGATGCGTACCGCGTCGGCTTCGCGATAACTGCCGAGTCCAAATAACAGCGGGAAACCCTGGTAGATCTTCTTCTGATAGCTGCGCCCCGCCTTCACTTCCACTTCCGAACCCAACGCGAGCTTCGGGTTCTTGACGCCATTAAGCGCAACCCGTATCCAGGCATTCTTGGTCGCCGTCTGGTTGGTGTAAAGCTGCACTGCTCCATCCGCGTAGACAGAGGCAAGCTCGGGCAATCCGTCGGCATTGAAATCCGCGCTGGCCCAGGTGACGGCAGCAGCCAGACCCGCGGCGGTTTGTGGTGATCCGTAGCGGCCTCCACCGGCGTTGGCGTGTATGGTTCCGCCGGCGGCAAGGTCAAGCACGCCCCGCAGCGAGGCGTCGATGGCGAAGGCTCCGGCTGCCGCGCCCAGTCCAGCGGGACGCAACTGGCCTGCAGTGATGCCGGTGGATGTGTTGAGCAGGAGTTCCGTCTTACCGCCTGATTCATAGAAAAGATCGACCGTGGAATTGTGATCGGCGTCGGCGGGCACAATCGATGTTGCACCCGGCGGCAGTCCTGGTAGCGGCTGCGCCTCAAACTTGCCGCCAAGCTGATCGTGATACAGCACGCCGGCGCGGCCCTGGTAGGCCACCGCAAGGTCCATGCCCTTGGTATCCGGGATCAGGCGGAATGAGGCTGCTCCCGTCGCCGTTGCCTTCACAAAAGGAAAATCCTGGCTGCGGCCGGCAAAGCCGGCGGTGCCTTGATTTCGCAACAACGCGGATGATTCGCCCAGCAGGATCAGATCCAGATCATAGTCGTGATCGTAGTCGAGCCAAACCGCCATCTGGTAGATTCCAACCGGTGCGGTGATCGGGTGGCGGGCAAAGCGGCCCTTTTGGTTTTGCAGCAGCGTTACGCCCTTGCTGGTGAGTACCAACAGATCGGGAAACCCATCGTTGTTGAAGTCGCCCGGTGCGGCAAAGACTACTCCCGGCAGCGCCGCAACCGCCGGATCTGCCCATGCGATGCTGCCATTGCGGAATAGCCGCAAACGCCCACCGCTCCAGGCCGCGAGGTCCGGCGTTCCATTCGCATCAAAATCGCCGATCGCCACGCCGGCGTGGACGGCCGAACCAGCGGGAGGCGCTAATCGCTTTCCGAGAAATTTAACCGGCCTCAACGCGGGTCCGTGTTGTATCGCCGGCTCGACGCTATCGAGAATCTCCGAGTAGTAGCTCCATTCCATGTCCTCGGCGGAGGCAGCGCCTTCCTGCTGCTTCTTGATCTGTTGAAACAGTTGCAACCGCCGCGCGGAGTCCTCTTTCCGTCCCAGTTGCCGGTGAAGATTAAAGAGTTGAAAGTGCGGCGCCGCGAGATTCGGATCCAGTTTGGAGGCGATTTCAAATTGCTCAGCAGCCTTCTGATTGTCTCCCTCCAGCTTCAGCAGCGCCCCGAGATTGTAATGTGACACCGGCTCATTGGGCGCAAGCCGCAGCATCGTCTCAAGTTGCTGCCGGGCCTTTGGGTAGTCTCCCGCTTTCTTGTATTGGATGCCAAGATTAAACCAGGTATGCGGGATCTTCGGATCCTGCTTTTGTACTTTCTCGATCTCGGCAATGCCTTCCGGCGTGCGCCCGGCGGCCAATAGGGCAAGTCCGTAGTTCAGCCGTTCCCGCGCCGATTGCGGCGCCAGATCCAGCGCTTGTTTGAATTCGTTGACGGACTGCGCCTGCGTGGTAGGGTTCTCAAAAAACGCTTTACCGAGGTTCCGGTGACGCGCCAATCGGTCCGCTATATCCGCGCGCGGCTGCGCTTGCGCTCCCAGAGCCCAAGTAGCGGCCAATGCCCAGACGCATCGCTTCCAATCCATTCCGCTAGTCTATCAGCGGAGCCCCTTCTTCATCTGATAAAGAAGCTGAACCTCATCGCCTGTCAGGGGCCTGGAAAAAACCGCCAGTTCGTCAAACAGCCCGACGTAGTTCACTCCCAACCGGATCGCTGCCCGGGTCATATCCCAACTGAACGCCTCCGGAATCATCCCGGTCGTCCCCTGCTTAATTCCATTCAAATACAGCGTCGCCTGCCCGCCCGCGCCAGATCCCAACCCCGTGTGTGCAATCGCAACGTGAGTCCACTTGCCGCGTCCGAACGGTGTTTGTTTCACCACAACCAGACGGTTCAGGAACGCCGGGTTCTTATCCGAAGCCAGGTTTTGCGGATTCCAATTCTTCAAATTTCCGAAAACACCCAACCGGAAATGCCGGGGCTTCTCGTCTTTGGTGAAGTCCACCCAGATGGCGGCATCATTGTATGCTTCCGCGGTTACTTGGATCGGATCGCAGAAGCCAGGCTCCAGGTCCACTTCAGGATCGAGACTCAGCCAGAACGAGATCGTACCTTGCCATCGGCCGTTCACAAAATTCATGTTGCCGGCCGCCGGAAAATAAACTGCCTTGGTGTTCTTCTTGCGAAACTCGAGCGCCGCGCCAAACTTTCCTTTTCCCGCGGTGATCCCGGCGTCGGGATGATGAAGGCCCGGTTTGGCATCGCCGCGATCTTTATACGATGTGGCGGTGTAAAGCTTGCGGTCGCCTTGGGCCACATCCGCGTCCAGTCCCGCATCAAACGATGCGTAGAACAGAAGAGCTTTCCGGAGCGCCGCTTCGTCAGCCGCGGCGCACAAACTTACCGCTGCCAACAAGACCCATATTAGTTTCTTCGCCATGACAAGATATAATATCAAACTCACTTCCAGATGAAATGTTTTCATATAGTAGTCCTCCCTGGCGACGGCATTGGCGCCGATGTTGTGGCCGAAGGCGTACGCGTTCTGCGGGCCGTGGAATCCAAGCTCACAAACCTCACCTTCCAACTCGCCGAGCATCCATGCGGGGCAGGCGAGTACCTCAAGAACGGCGATCCGTTGCCTGCTTCCACCATGCAGGCTTGCCGGCAGTCCGATGCCATTCTGCTGGGGGCGATGGGTCTGCCCAACGTGCGCTGGCCGGGCGGCACCGAAATGGCCCCCCAATTGGACCTGCGCGAAGAGATGGAACTCTACGCCGGTGTCCGCCCCATACGCCTATACCATCCGGCGCACTCGCCTTTGAAGGTAAGCGAGGGTATCGACCTTGTTCTCTATCGCGAGAACACGGAGGGCCTGTTTGCGTCCCGCAAGAATACGCGGCCAACCGGCGCCACCGAGGTCATCGACTCTCTTCGCGTTTCGCGCCGCGCCTCGGAGCGCCTGTTTCGCGCCGCTTTCCGCCACGCACAGCGCCGCCGCAAGCACGTCACATTAGTCGATAAGGCTAATGTCCTGCCCTCCATGGCCTTCTTTCGCGAGATTTTCAATGAGATCGCCGCGGAATTTCCCGGCGTGTGCGCGGACCATGTGTATGTCGACGCCGCGGCCTTGTATCTGGTCCAGCACCCGCAGCGCTTCGATGTGCTGGTCACGGAGAACATGTTCGGCGACATCCTTTCCGATCTGGCCGCCGGCATCGTCGGCGGCATGGGAATGGCGCCCTCCGGTGACATTGGCGATCACAACGCCGTATTTCAACCCTCGCATGGCTCCGCGCCCGACATCGCCGGCAAAGGGATCGCCAATCCCATCGCCACTATTCTCTCCGTCGCGATGATGCTGGAATGGCTGCCGTCAGAGGAAGCGCGCCGCGGTGCAGCGATGGTTTACTCAGCCGTCGAACGCTTTTGCGAGGATCCGGACCGCGCTACTCCGGACCTTGGAGGATCGATGACCACGCAGCAGACCGGCGAATGGATCGCGGCGGATCTAATGAGATGAGACAAGGCCTCCACATCTACGATACGCACACCCATCTGGGCGCGGCCCGCCACAGCGGCCGCCAGTTCTCTCTTGAGCAGATGCTTGCGTCCATGGATCGCTACGGCGTGGACCGTTCCATGCTCATTCCATTTCCGGTGGTCGAGGACTACCGCCAAACGCACGACGCCATCGCCGCTGCCATGCGCGCATTCCCGGATCGCTTTGCCGGCGCGGCCTGCTTGAACCCTTTCGTCCCTGAACAGGAGTACCTCGACGAAATACGGCGCTGTTCAGAAGATCTCGGCTTTCGCGCCATCAAGCTCCAGCCCCAATACCAGGCGCTGAATCCGCTATCGGCCCGCAGCGATTTTCTTTGGAAAGCCGCTGTGCGGCACAAGATGCCGGTGATTGTGCATACCGGCGCCGGCGCTCCTTTCGCGCTTCCTTCGCTTTACATCATGCCCGCGCGCCGCTTCCCCGACCTCACCATCGTCCTGGGCCACTCTGGCGGTGGGCTTTATGCGCTGGAAGCCATCGTCGCTGCCTGTGTCTGCCCCAATATCTACCTGGAGCTTTCCAGTCTGATGCCGCACCATATTCGCGAAGTGCTGTCCCATGTGCCGGCCTCACGCCTCATGGCGGGCTCAGACGTGCCCGAGAGCCTGGAAACGGAACTCAACAAGATTTTCACGCTGGAAATCGATGACGCTGACCGTCGCGAGATTCTGTGGAACACTCCGCGCCGCGTCTTTGATGGTTTTACAGCGTGAACCGCTACCTGGTGGTGGCCGGACTCTTCGTCCTTTCCCTCATCACTTACATTGACCGCGCCGCCATCGCTTCCGCAAAAGACGCGATGTCGGGCGACCTTGGACTCACCAATCAGTCCATGGGCGCAGTCTTCAGTTCATTCGCCCTCGGCTATGCGCTGGCCCAGATCCCTTCCGGCTGGCTCGCGGATCGATTCGGCCCCCGGCTTTTGCTCACCGCTGTCGTGGTTCTTTGGAGTGCGCTTACCGGCATGACAGGCCTGGTTACCACGCTTACCGTTTTGCTTGTGGTCCGGTTCCTGTTCGGTGTCGCTGAAGCCGGCGCTTTCCCCGGAGCCGCGCGTGCCTTCTACAACTGGCTCCCGAGCGGAGAACATGGAAGGGCTAATGGCATCATCTTTGCCGGTTCCCGCCTCGGCGCGGCGGCCGCGTTTCCGCTGATGGCCTGGTTGCTGGAACGCTGGAGCTGGCGGACCGCATTTTACCTGCTCGCCGTACCCGGCCTGCTATGGGGCATCGCCTGGTTCCTAATGTTCCGCGATCATCCTGGGCAGCCCCTGCCGCGCGCGGACAAGGCTGCCGCGCCGCCGCTGGATCTCGGCAAGGCGATACGCGCCCCGTTCATGCTCTACACCATGCTGCAGTACTTCGCGGCTAACTTCACTACTTTTCTTACCCTGTCCTGGATGCTGCCTTATCTCAAAGCCGAATACAATCTCTCGACCTCCGCCGCCGCCTACTACGCGACGCTCCCGTTGCTGTTCGGAGCCACCGCGCAGTGGGCTGCCGGGACTATCGTCGACAAACTTTACACTTCCCGTTTCAAGTCGTGGTCGCGAGCATCCCCCGCGATTTTTGGTTTTACGCTGTCCACCGCGGGCATGATCGCCCTCTGCTTCGCCGATACTCCCATTTCCGCGGTGGCCTCGTTTGTGCTCGCCTCTTACGGTGTGGAGATGACTATAAGTCCTAGTTGGTCTTACTGTCTGGATATGGGCGGCATCCATTCTGGCGCACTTACTGGAGCCATGAATATGATGGGAAACTTTAGTTCGTTTCTCAGCGCCAACGCCTTCCCGTTTCTCCAGAACCTGACAGGTAGCGCCGACTCCTATTTTCTGATGACCGCCGCGCTCAATCTGGTGGCCGTCTTCTGCTGGACGCGCATGCGGCGCCTGGCGCTTACTTCACACGCTGGTCCAGGGCCGGCTGTAGCGCAGCCATAACCTGCGCCTCGGTTTGCGCCGCGAATCCATCATCCGGGGCGTATCATCGGCGCGGGCGCGCCTGGTCATCCGCTCTCGCACCGCCGCATCCGGCGCCTGCCGCAGCACCACAACCTGAGCCGGCAATCCGCGGTCCTGCATTAGTCCGCTCAGATAGCCGGCCTGCTTCGGTTATTGGGATATCCGTCCGGGATTGTCCGGGATGGTCCGGGATAAAGCCCTGTATGGCATCTCCCTTCATGGGGCGCCCGCGCATCAGCTCATTGAGAACATCGTCGTTGAGCGGTTCCCCGCTCTCAAAACCGGCACTGAGAGACTTACTGATTTCCGGCTTACTGCCATGCGATTTCTTGATCGGATCGGCGGCCGAAATTATTGTAGCTGGCAGTGCGATCATAGCTGCCCGCTCCAGCCTTCCCGCGCTGCCATCGTGTTGGTGAACTCCCCACGCGCCATCCGCAGAAGATCCTCGACAGCCTCGTCGTCTCGCGCGGGATCATGATGGAACAGAACCAACTGCTTCACTCCGGCTCTCTTGGCCATTTCCGTCGAGGCAAGCCATGTGCCGTGGCCCCATCCTCTTCTCGACGGGTACTCCTCGGGCAAATACTGCGAATCGATAATCAACAGATCCGCGCCGTCGGCCATTTGCAGCAACCGCCGGTCACATTCTTCATTGCCCGGTTCGTGATCGGTGGCGTAGACGATGCGGGCGCCTCCCGCCGACAACCGGTAACCGGTGCTGCCTCCCGGATGATGGAGCGGAAACGGCTCCACTCTTATGCCTTCCACCTCCGCGCCTTCCGCCGGCGCGACCGTGTAATCGGGCCGGCGCGGCGGCTCCGTCAGATCGATTGGAAAATATGGGCGGCTCATCTGCCGTTCGAGGGTCGACTGCAAAAGGTCGACCTCCAGCGACGACCACACATGGATGAAATAGTCTGCCCGGTACAGCGGATCGAAAAACGGCAGGCCCTGTATGTGGTCCCAGTGGAAGTGCGTAAGAAAAAGATGGGCCTTATGGTTACCGCCAGGCGGCACGCCATCGAGTAACTTGCGACCCAGACAACGGATCCCGGTGCCTGCGTCAAAAATAAGAGGCGTCCCGCCGCCGAGTCTCACCTCGATGCATGGCGTGTTGCCTCCGTGCTCCATGTTCGGTTCATGGGGCGTCGGAACGGACCCTCGCACCCCCCAGAACCGGACTTCCAAATTTCCCATTGTCATCAGTATATCGTTACAGAAACCACGCCCGCGAAATTCTCCTGCGCCCTAGCCAGGGGGCCACATGCGGCTATGCGAAGGCGGATTGTGGCGCCGTACGTCGTCTTCGACATCGGAGGCAACAAGTACTGGCTCATCGCGGAGATGAACTTTATGCGCAGGGTGCTGCTCATCCGCGGCATCATGACGCACAAGGAATATGTGAACGGAGCGGGGAAATCATGAGCGTTACTCTGACCGTCGACCCAAAAAAATACGCCCTGCTCGCGAATCGCATTGTCGTCAAGGCCATCGAGACCGAGGAAGAGTACGACCACATTGTTCCCGCCGTGGAGCAACTGATCGACAAAGGAGAGGACCGCTTGTCCCCGGAGGAGTCCGCACTACTCGAAACCATGGCGGTATTGGTCCAGGCTTGCGATGATCGTCATCACTTTCTGCCTCCAGTTGCTCCTAACGAGGTGCTTGCCTACCTGATGGAGACGAGCGGACGAACAGCCAAAGACTTGCTAACCCAAGTTCGTCACGGTCACGGTCAAAAATTGCCTAAGACCTTTTGAATCAGTTTAAGCTGTCCGAAAGTCTGCACTACATTTTTGGTTGGATTGAAAATGCCGCGGGAGACTGATGCCGAGCCGATCCAGTAGTTGCTTCTGCTCGGCTGTCGGTTCGGTGATGCGGCGTAGCCGAATCTCATGTCCGTCGGTGGTGGGCAAAACGATGTCCGCGCTATGCAGCGTG